>CAMNCY010000143.1 GCA_946534785.1 uncultured Lachnospiraceae bacterium
GCTGAAAAGGCGGTATAATTGACAAAAACCGTATACTTTTGTATACTTTCATAGACTTTTTCTTAGCAGCATGGCAGCGTGCTAAAGTGCTGAAGCGGGCGCCGGCAAGGCGACCGGACCAGATAAGATAAATGACTAGAGAAACTTCTTTTACGGAGGATCTATGGCGGAGTACGGATATCAGGAGCTTCTTCATACGCCGGAGGGCCTGTGGGATCATTATGGCAGGGATTATGCCGAATATATGATGATCGCGGACCGGATCATGCAGAGAATGCATGTGTACGGTTATGAAGATATCAAAACGCCCACTTTTGAATATTTTGACGTGTTCTCCAAGGAGATCGGAACGACGCCCTCCAGGGAACTTTACAAGTTTTTCGATAAGGAAGGGGACACTCTGGTCCTCCGGCCCGACTTTACGCCCAGCGTTGCGCGGTGTATCGCCAAGTATTACCGGGAGGAGAAACAGCCGATCCGCTTCTGCTACGAGGGGAGCGTTTTCTCCAATACTTCGAATCTGCAGGGAAAACTGAAGGAAAGCACGCAGATGGGCGCGGAGCTGATGAATGACGGCTCCGTGTACGCGGATGCGGAAATGGTCGCGCTCCTTTGCGAGTCGCTCCTTGCGGCGGGACTGGAGCGATTCCAGATCACGCTGGGGAACGTCGAGTATTTCAAGGGGGTGTGCGATGCGGCCGGCATGGACGCACAGACGGAGAAGGAGCTTCGGGAATACATTTCCGGGAAGAATTTCTTTGCCGCCCAGGACCTTCTGGAAAGCCGGGGCGTTGAGAAGAAATACCGGGACCAGTTCCTGAAGATCACGGATTTCATGGGGAGCGACCTGGAACTGGAAGAGGCTGCAAAGACGGCACCCAACGAGCGGTCGAAGAAGGCCCTCGAGCGCCTGATCGAGGTCTACGATATCCTGAAAGCCTACGGACTGCAGCAGTATGTGAGCTTTGACCTGACGCTCCTTTCCAAATACCGTTATTATACCGGGATCATCTTCAAGGCCTACACCTACGGCGTCGGCGAAGCGGTCGCTTCCGGCGGCCGGTATGACATCCTGCTTTCCCATTTCGGGAAGGATGCCGCCGCGACGGGCTTCATGATCCCGCTGGACATCCTGATCGAAGCAAGAAGGATGCAGCATATCCCCTTTGATGCGCCCGAGGATCCCGTCGCGGTCACCTATACCGATAAGACCTTCCGGGAAGCGCTGGAGAAGGTGAAGCAGCTTCGAAAGCAGGGAGTGAAGGTGCGTCTTATACCGGAAAACATTCAGTAAGGCCGGAAAAACAGGCTTTGCAGGGAGAGATTTATGCAGGATCTTACCATTGCGCTGACCAAAGGGCGGCTCGCGGACAAGACGATGGAGCTTTTGACAAGGGCAGGCTATTCATGCGATGAAATGAAGGAGAGCTCGCGAAAGCTCATTTTCCGCAATGAAGAGAAGAAAGTGAACTTTTTCCTTTCCAAGGGGCCGGACGTTCCCACCTATGTGGAGTACGGCGCGGCGGATATCGGCGTTGTGGGCTCCGACATCATCATGGAGGAGAACCGCAGGGCCTATGAGGTGCTGGACCTGGGCTTCGGAAAATGCCGCATGTGCGTTTGCGGCCCGAAGGAAGCCGGGGAGCTTCTGCAGCATCATGAGATGATCCGCGTGGCTTCGAAATATCCGAACATCGCGCGGGAATATTTTTACAACAGAAAGCACCAGACCGTCGACATCATCAAGCTGAACGGATCTGTCGAGCTGGGTCCCATCGTGAAGCTGGCGGATGTCATCGTGGATATCGTGGAAACCGGCGGGACCCTCAGGGAGAACGGCCTGGAAGTACTGGAGACTGTCTGCGATCTTTCTGCCAGGATGATCGTGAACCAGGTCAGCATGCAGATGAAGACGGAGAGGATCCGGGAACTGATCACGGCCGTCCGCGCCGAGCTGGAGAAAGAAGGAAAACTCAAATGAGGATAGAGAAGCTGACGAAAAGCTCCCGGAAGGCACTTCTGGAGCTTCTGGAGGGAAGGAATCCCGCAAGCTATAAAAAGGAACAGGAAGCGGTGGATGAGATCATCCGCAGTGTCCGTGAGCGGGGAGACGAGGCCCTGTTCGAATACGAGCAGCGTTTTGACAGATGCACGCTCACGAAGGATACGATCCGGGTCACCCGGGAGGAGATCGAGGAAGCCTACCGCGCCCTGGATCCGGAATTCATCGAGGTCATGAAACGGGCCGCGGCGAATATCGCGGCATATCATGAAAAACAGAAGGTCAACAGCTGGATCACGACACAGGAAGACGGCGTGATCCTCGGACAGAAGGTGACGCCCATCGACGTTTCCGGCTGCTATGTGCCGGGCGGAAGAGCGGCCTATCCCTCCAGCGTCCTGATGAATATCATTCCGGCGAAGGTGGCCGGCGTTCCCCACATCATCATGTGCACGCCGCCCGGCCCCGACGGAAAAGCAGCACCCGGCTCCCTTGCCGCTGCGGATATCGCAGGCGTCGATGAGATCTATAAGGTCGGCGGCGCGCAGGCGATCGCCGCCATGGCCTACGGCACGCAGACGATCCCGAAGGCGGACAAGATCACGGGCCCCGGCAATATCTATGTCGCCCTTGCGAAGAAATCCTGCTTCGGCGTGACCGGCATCGATTCGGTGGCCGGCCCCTCCGAGATCCTGGTCATCGCGGATGAGACGGCGGATCCCCGCTATGTTGCGGCGGACCTTCTTTCCCAGGCAGAGCACGATCCCATGGCAAGCGCGATCCTTCTGACAACGAGCGAAGAACTGGCCGTGAAGGTGAGCGATGAGATCGACGTCTTCCTTACAAAGCTCGAGCGGGCGAAGATCATTCAGGAATCCCTGGATCATTACGGCTATGCCTTTGTTGCGGAGAGTATGGAGGAAGTGATCGAAGCAGCCAACGCCATCGCCTCCGAGCATATGGAGATCGTGACAAAGGATCCCTTCGAGGTCATGACAAGGGTGAAGAACGCGGGCGCGATCTTTCTCGGCAGCTATTCCTCCGAGCCCCTCGGGGATTATTACGCGGGGCCGAACCACATCCTGCCGACCAACGGCACGGCAAGGTTCTTCTCGCCCCTGGGCGTTGACCAGTTCATCAAGAAGACCAGTATCATATCCTATTCCAGGAAGGCCCTGGAAAAGGTCCATGAAGATATAGAGCTTTTTGCCCGCAATGAAGGCCTGACCGCGCATGCCAATTCCATCGCGGTCCGTTTCGAAGAGCCTTCGGGAAAGGAATGAGGGTGCGCCATGGAAAGAACGGCAGAGATCTCCAGAAAAACAAAGGAAACCGATATTCAGCTTTCGCTTTGCCTCGACGGAAGCGGTAAGGCCCGCATCGATACCGGGATCGGATTTTTCGACCATATGCTGGACGCATTCACGCGCCACGGCCTCTTCGATATGTCCCTTCGCTGCAAGGGGGATCTCAAGGTGGACGGTCACCACAGCGTGGAGGATACCGGGATCGTTCTGGGAGAAGCGATCCGGAAAGCAGTCGGAGACAAGAAGGGGATAAAGCGATACGGCTTTTTCATCCTTCCCATGGACGATGCGCTGGTCCTTTGCGCGGTCGATCTTTGCGACAGGCCCTATTTTGTCCTGGAAGGGGGCGAGAGGATCCGGGCCGGCATGGTCGGGGATTTCGATACCGAGCTCGTGAAGGAATTCTTTTATTCCGTTTCCTATGCGGCGGGCATGAACCTGCACTTCCACATTCTGGGAGGGGAAAACGCGCACCACATCATAGAAGCGATGTTCAAGGCCTTTTCCAAGGCACTTGATATGGCGGTCTCCGCTGACGGGAGATTTGAAGACGTTCTGAGTACGAAAGGATCGCTGTAAAATGAGCTTACAGAAGAAATTTGTTCCGTGCATTTACCTGAAGAACGGGGAAGCGACAAGGTCCCTCACGGATTCCGCGGTGGTCTCGCCAGATCCCGTGGAGCTGGCCATGAAATATGATAACGGCCTCAGCGACGGGCTCCTGGTCTTTGACCAGTCCATCGACGACATCGAGCACGAGCAGTCGATCGGCATCATCCGGAAGATCTGCGAGAGCGTCGGCATTCCGGTCATCGGTGCGGGCCATATCAACCGCATGGAGGACGTCAAGAAGCTTCTCTATGCCGGCTGCGCCATGGCGGCACTCAATTTTTCCAGAAAAGACAATATCGCCCTGGCCAAAGAGGTCTGCGACAAGTTCGGAAAAGAACGGATCGCGGCCTGCTACCGTGCCGTGGACGATATCTATGACAACCGGGACCTGATCCTGAACTGCATCAATGAGCTGATCCTTCTGGACGAGACGGAGATCCAGGAAGCGCTCCGCATCGAAGAGGTGCCCAGCATCCTTTCCCTTCCGGAGGTATCTCTGGACAAGGTCCTGGAATTCTTCGACTGCCCCAATGTCAGCGGCATCTCCGGAAACGCCGTCAACGACAACGTGGACGAGCTGATGGACCTGAAGAAGCTGTGCTTTGAGAACGGCTTCAACGTCAGGATCTTCCGCGCCGCGTTTTCCTGGGACGATTTCCGCAAGAACAGCGACGGGCTCCTTCCCGTCGTCACCCAGGAAGCCTCCACCGGCGAAGTGCTGATGGTGGCCTACATGAACGAGGAAGCCTACAACAAAACGGTCCGGACCGGGAAGATGACCTACTATTCCAGGAGCCGTAGGACCCTCTGGGTCAAGGGTGAGACCAGCGGCCACTTCCAGTT
>CAMNCY010000144.1 GCA_946534785.1 uncultured Lachnospiraceae bacterium
CCGCGGTAGCCGATCAGGCCCCTGGAAGGAATGTTGAACGTAAGTCTTGTATAGCCGCCGTTGGCCTGGCCCATGCTGACAAGCTCGCCTTTTCTTTCGCCGAGCTTCATGATGACGTTCCCGGAGAATTCCTCGGGCACGTCGATGATACATTCCTCCATGGGCTCAAGGCGCTTGCCGTTCTCATCATAATGATAGATGACCTCTGCCTTGGAGACCGCGAATTCATAGCCTTCCCGGCGCATGGTCTCGATCAGGACGGAAAGATGGAGCTCTCCGCGTCCGGAGACCTTGAAGCAGTCGGTGGAATCCGTATCCTCCACACGCAGGGATACATCCGTATTGAGCTCGCGCATCAGCCTGTCGCGGATGTGCCGGCTCGTAACGTATTTGCCGTCTTTTCCCGCAAGAGGAGAGTCGTTGACGTTGAACGTCATGGCGATCGTAGGCTCCTCGATCTTCGGGAAGGGGATGGCGGAAATATTGTTGAGGCCGCAGATCGTATCGCCGATATGCAGGTCGGCGATGCCGGAGAGAGCCACGATGGAGCCCATGCCGGCGCTCTGGACGGGCACCTTCTGCAGGCCTTCGAATTCGAACAGGTTGCTGATCTTGACGCGGACCCGCTTGTCGGGATCGTGGTGGTTCACAAGGACCGCCTCCTGGCCGACGCGGATGCTGCCGTTCGACACCTTGCCGACACCGATGCGGCCTACGTATTCATTGTAATCAATGGTACTGATCAGGACCTGTGTATCGGCTTCCGGATCGCCTTCCGGCGCCGGTATATGTTCGATGATCGTTTCAAAAAGGGGCTTCATGGAAACGCCGGGGCTTCCCAGATCCAGGGTCGCGATCCCGGATTTGGCGCTGGCGAAAACGAAGGGGCAGTCCAGCTGGTCGTCGTTCGCGCCGAGGTCCATGAGAAGTTCCAGGACATCGTCAATGACCTGCGTCGGACGGGCGCCGGGGCGGTCGATCTTGTTGATGCAGACGATGACGGCAAGGCCGAGGGCCATGGCCTTGGACAGGACGAACCTTGTCTGGGGCATGGGACCTTCGAAGGCATCGACGACAAGAATGACGCCGTCCACCATCTTCAGGACTCGCTCCACTTCGCCGCCGAAATCGGCATGGCCGGGCGTATCCAGGATATTGATCTTGACTCCCTTGTAAAATACAGCCGTGTTCTTACTTGTGATGGTAATACCGCGTTCTCTTTCGATATCGCCGGAGTCCATGACACGGTCTACGAGCGCCTGGTTCTCACGGAAGACACCGCTCTGGCGGAGCAGGCCGTCGACCAGTGTTGTTTTGCCGTGGTCTACGTGGGCGATAATGGCAACATTTCGGACATCTTCTCTTTTCTGGATCATTCTTACCTCGGATCTTGGCCGCATTTCCCTGCGGCCCTGTATTCAAAAATAGTCTTAAACCGTGAAATTATAGCATTTGTGCACGACGGACGCAATGTAAATCTTCATTGATTATTATGGGTGTCCATGCGGCGTGGGAGGTGCGGGGAGTTCTTTACCCGTATAACGCAGATATGGTATTATAGTGCACAGAAACAGCACAGCATCTGCAGGCCGCATACAGGCGGCGGGGCAGAAATGAACGGAATGGGACAGGAGGCCGGTAAATGAGCAGAATCATCCTGAAACTGAGCGGAGAAGCTCTGGCAGGTGCCAAAAAAACAGGATTTGACGAAGAGACCTGCAGGCGTGTAGCCGGGCAGGTAAAGAAACTTGTAGATGACGGAAATGAGATCGGGATCGTGATCGGAGGCGGAAACTTCTGGCGCGGCAGGACCGGGAACGAGATCGACCGGGTCAAGTCCGACCAGATCGGAATGCTGGCTACGGTCATGAACTGTATTTATGTTTCTGAGATCTTCCGCGGCGAGGGGATGATGACCAGCATCCTCACACCGTTTGAAGTGGGGAGCTTCACGAAGCTTTTCTCCAAAGACAGGGCGAATAAATATTTTTCCAGAAAAATGGTCGTGTTCTTTGCGGGAGGCACGGGGCATCCCTTCTTCTCCACAGACACCGGCGTACTGCTCCGGGCCATCGAGGTGGATGCGGACTGCGTCCTGATGGCCAAGAACATCGACGGCGTCTATGACAGCGATCCGGCCGTCAATCCCGATGCAAAGCGCTACGATGTCCTGCCGATCGGGGATGTGATCGCGCAGAACCTGCAGGCGATCGACATGACAGCATCGATCCTGGCCAGGGACAACAAGATGCCGCTTCGTATCTTCGACCTGAACGAGGAGAACGGCATTGTCAAAGCAGCATCCGGTACCTTTAACGGGACTGTGATCACGGCAGAATGATCATGCACCGTCTTAACGCATTCTGAACAGGTTCTGTACACCAAAAAGCAGGCAAGGCCTGCAGCGGGAGGTTATTATGAGCAGCGAAAAGATCAAGGTCTACGAAGAGAAGATGAAGAAAGCCGTAGCATATCTGGAAACAGATCTGCAGGCGATCCGTGCGGGAAGAGCCAATCCCCACGTCCTGGACAGAGTCAGGGTCGACTATTACGGAACGCCCACACCCATTCAGGGAGTGGCCAACATTTCCGTTCCGGAAGCCCGCATCATCCAGATCCAGCCCTGGGAAAAGAAGATGATCAAGGAAATCAGCCGTGCGATCCAGCAGGAGGATATCGGGATCAATCCCACAACGGACGGACAGACGATCCGCCTGGTCTTCCCGGAGCTTACCGAGGACCGTCGTAAGGATCTTGCGAAGGACGTAAAGAAGAAGGGCGAAGATGCCAAGACGGCTGTCCGCAATATCCGCCGTGACGGAAATGAAGACTTCAAGAAGATCAAGAAGTCGGGCGAAGCTTCCGAGGATGCCGTTGCCGACTGGACAGATGAGCTCCAGAAGCTGACGGACAAGATCATCAAGGATATCGACGGTATCGTTGAAAAGAAGCAGAAAGAACTGATGACGGTCTAAGGGGAAATCGTGACGGAAGACAGAAAGATCCCGCAGCACGTTGCCATCATTATGGACGGGAACGGGCGCTGGGCCAAAAAAAGAGGACTGCCCCGGACAATGGGGCATGCACAGGGAGCCAGGACGGTGGAACAGATCCTGGAGGATGCGGATCACATGGGGATCCGCTACCTGACTGTGTACGCGTTTTCCACGGAGAACTGGTCGAGGCCGGATTCGGAAGTGAAGGCGCTCATGAATCTTCTGCGCAAATATATGAAGACATCTCTTGCCAAGTGCGCAAAGAACAATGTGCGTATCCGCGTGATCGGAGACAAGTCGCGTCTTGATAAGGATCTGCAGGAATCGATCGCGTATCTGGAGGAGCAGACCCGCACGAATACGGGCATCGGATTCCAGATCGCGATCAATTACGGATCCCGCGACGAGATGCGCCGCGCTGTGGCACGAATCGCGGAAGAGGTGAAGGAAGGGAACATCGATCCCTCCGGAATCACGGAGGAGATGATCGGAAGATACCTGGATACGGGAGGGATCCCGGATCCGGATCTTCTCATCCGCACCTGCGGGGAGGAGAGGATCTCCAATTTCCTCCTCTGGCAGATCGCGTATTCGGAACTCTACTTTACGGACAAGGCATGGCCGGATTTCGATAAAGCGGAGCTGGAGAAGGCGATCGACGCCTATAATCACAGAGAAAGAAGATTCGGAGGCCTTACAGAATGAAGACCAGAGTGATAAGCGGCGTGATCATCGCGGCCGCCGTGATCGTTTTGGGCGTGATCGGAGGGCCGGCTCTTGCCGTGGTGCTCCTGGTCTGTTCCATGATCGGGTTCTATGAAATGACGGGGGTCCTGGGCGTACACGGGAGCGAGGGCAGGAAATGGATCATGCCGGAGCTTCTCTGTGAGATCGCGGCCGTTATCTATTACGCTGTCCTGATCCGGCTCGGAGAGACGGAAACGGGCACGGATTTTATCAATGTCACGAATAATCTTGCGCTGATCACGCTCCTGACCGTCTTTCTTGTCAACATGACGGTCTATGTGCTGACCTTTCCGCGCTATAAGGCGGATGAGATCGTCCGCTGCGTTTTTGCCTTTCTGTATGTGCCGGTCCTGATGTCCTGCATTTACAAGGCACGTTTCCTTCCGAACGGCCTGTTCGTGTACGCACTGGTCTTTCTGTGTTCCTGGATCTGCGACACCTGCGCCTATGCGGTCGGAATGAAATTCGGAAAACATAAGATGGCGCCGGTCCTTTCGCCGAAAAAAACGGTGGAGGGAGCACTTGGCGGGATCGCGGGCTCCGCGGTGTTCTGTCTTGCGGCAGGCGTTGTGGCGGATATTATCTATCCGGGAACCCACCTGGAGCTTCCCTTCCTGATCATCGGCGTCGTCGGAAGCCTGATCAGCATGGTCGGGGACCTGGCCGCTTCCGCCATCAAACGGGACCACGGCATCAAGGATTACGGAAAGATCATTCCGGGACACGGCGGTATCATGGACCGCTTTGACAGCGCTGTCTTCACGGCGCCGGTCATCTATTATCTGGCAGTCCTGCTTTTGACGGAGTCGGGGCTCCTGCACTGAGGTATCGTATGCATAAGAATATCGTCATCATCGGCTCCACCGGCTCGATCGGAACGCAGGCGCTCGACGTCGTGCGTACCTATCCGGAGGAGCTTTCTGTTACGGCTCTTGCCGCCGGCAGAAATGTGGACAGAATGGAAGAGCAGATCCGGGAA
>CAMNCY010000145.1 GCA_946534785.1 uncultured Lachnospiraceae bacterium
CGTCCCAGTACTTGTCGTAGTTTTCCTTGTCGGTCTTGCACATGCCGGCCAGCTTGTCCGCGACCTTCTTGGTGATGTAATCGGAGATCTTCTGAGCGAAGCCGTCGTTCTGCAGTGCGGAACGGGATACGTTCAGGGGAAGGTCCGGGCAGTCGATCACGCCCTTTAAGAGCATGAGGAATTCCGGGATGACTTCCTTGATGTTGTCCGCAATGAAGACCTGGTTGTTGTAAAGCTTGATCACGCCCTCTGCGGATTCATATTCCAGGTTGATCTTCGGGAAGTAGAGGATGCCCTTGAGATTGAAGGGATAGTCCATGTTCAGGTGGATCCAGAACAGGGGCTCCTTGTAATCATGGAACATCTTACGGTAGAACTGCTTGTACTCTTCTTCCGTACAGTCCTTGGGGGTCTTTGCCCAGAGAGGATTCGTATCATTGACAAGCTCGGGACGCTTGCGGATCTTTAACTGTTTTTCCTTCTTCTCATCGGAGGAAGCATCTTCCTTCGGCGCGATCTCCTCGATCACGATGTCGGAAGGCTTTCTTTCGGACTCGTTGATGGTCTCGGTCTTGTCCGTGTCCTTTTCGGTGATATAGATCTCATAAGGCATGAAGCCGCAGTATTTTTCCACGACTTCTTTGGCCCTGTAATAGTTGGAGAATTCGACGCAGTCTTCGGAAAGATGCATGGTGACGGTCGTGCCGACAGCCGTGCGGCTGCTCTCTTCCATGGTGTATTCGCTGCTTCCGTCGCAGGTCCAGTGAGCAGCCTTTGCGCCGTCTTTATAGGAAAGGGTATCGATCTCCACGAGGTCGGAGACCATGAAGGAAGAATAGAAACCAAGGCCGAAGTGGCCGATGATCTGCTCGCCGGTCGCTTTGTCCTTGTACTGGTTGAGGAATGCCTCCGCACCGGAGAATGCGATGTTATTGATGTATTCCCGTACCTCGTCGGCGGTCATGCCGATACCGTTATCGGTCACGGAGATCGTCTTTTCATTCGGATCCAGTACGATATCTATACGGGGCTGATATCCCTCGGGAAGGGAAGCCTCTCCCATCATATCCAGCTTCTTCAGCTTCGTGATGGCATCGCATCCGTTGGAAATGATCTCCCTGTAGAAGATATCATGATCGGAATACAGCCATTTCTTGATGATGGGGAACATATTCTCGCTGTTGATTGATAACTGTCCTTTTTCTGCCATTTCGTCTACTCCTTCAGCAGGCGGTCCGCATGACCGCGCCCGCTATTGATTCATCTTTACAGATTAAGAGTGTAGACCTGTCGGCAGGGAAAGTCAACAGAAAATTAGCACTCATTAAGCGAGAGTGCTGATATTCCCAGGAATCTCACTGAACGGGTGTACTGATACTCCCGAAAGATTCATAGACCAGGAAGAAGTCCGCGGAATCGATCGAAGGATCCTCTGTCATCGTGATCTTGGCAAAAGCATGATCGTCCAGGTGGTAGTCCAGATCCTGAATAAAGCCGTTGAACTGCTCCACGTAGGCGTCTTCCTGCTTTTTCTGCGCGATTTCCTCCTTGTTCCGGTCGGTTTCGTTCCGGTCATAGGTGCTGATCCCCTTGATGATGCGGTAGCCGTCCGCCGTTTCCACGACGTCGCCGATCTTTCCGGGAACAGCAGCAAAGGCGGCCGCTTCAAAGGCTTCGTCGACTTCTCCCCGGCCGATGGTATAGTTTCCGTTTCCTTCTTCGTTATAGCGGCTGATGTAGGTATCAAAGGTCACGCCGGTATTATTGGCCATGCCGTCGAAGATCTCCTTGTGGATCGCTTCCGCCCTCTGCCGGGCATCGGCCTTCTCCTCCGGCGAGTATTCGATCCGCTCCCCGTTTTCGCCGTTTTTCCATGTTTTGATCAGGATGCACTGGATGCGGACGCTCCTGGCTTCGTCGTCGCTGATCTCCGTGTCCACGCTCCCCGTGATCTCCCGGTACATCCGCATCGCCAGGGAATACTCCCGGTACATGCCGGCAATATCCTCCTGTTCACAGCCGAAGTACTCTTTTTCCGCATCGCTTAAGGACCCGTAAAATGCTTCCGCCATGCGCATGGCAGCCGCGTTTTCCATGTCGCTTAAAAGGATCCCCTTCTCTTCCGCCATCAGGTTCAGCGCCTTGACCTTGCTGAGTCTTGCCAGGGCGTTCTGCCGCACGGTTTCCGCAAGCCCTTCATTCCGGTCCCAGACATCTTCCCCGAAACGGTTCTCGTATTCATTCTGCAGGGTCGTCAGATAGATCCTGAGCTCATAGTCCCGCGCGATCTTATCCTCGACCGTAAAGACCTCATTATTGCCGACGCCTGCCGTCAGGACGATCTTCCTGCCGCCGCATCCGCCAAGAAGGAGGGCAGAAGCAAGAAGCACCGCCGCAAGGCGGAGCTTCCCGGTTTTTACTGTTTTGCTGTGTGTGATATGAACTGCCATTATTTCTTTCTGGAATACCGTACAAAGGTGTACGGAATGTCAAAATATGTCTGCTCGTCGCCTTCCGCCGTGATCTCCCATTCCGGATCCGCATCCAGGTCGGGGAACCAGGCGTCCGCTTCGTAGGCATAGTCGATCTTCGTCACGTGCACGGTGTCGCACAGGGGAAGGAGCTGCCTGTAGACGCTGGCGCCGCCGATCACATACACATCGTCGGTGTCATACTCCCGGATCGCTTCTTTCAGCTCCTCAATGCTGTGGACCACAAGAGCGCCGTTCACCTTATAGTCCGGATTAGCTGAAAGAATGATATTGGCTCTTCTGTCGAGAGGCCGGGAAAGAGGAAAGGTCTCCAGAGTCTTGCGTCCGTAGATGATCACCTTCTCCAGCGTCTCCTGACGGAACATCTTATGGTCGTTCGGGATGCTGACGAGAAGCTGGCCTTTGTTTCCGATCGCCCAGTTTCTGTCAACTGCTACAATTGCGTTCAATAATCAATACCTCCGATATTTATTACGGGCATCCGCAGATGGCCCGGCCGGGCGGAGCCGGCACAGGCCCGGGGCCCTGTCAGATCGCGATGGGGATGTTCTTTACGGGCTCGCCGTAACGATAGTTCTCCACACTGACATCGTCTTTCGTGAACTGGTAGAAATCATGGATGTCGGGATTCAGGTGGAATGTCGGGGCGTCATAGGGCGTCCGGCTGATCAGGTCCTCAATGATCGGCACGTGCCGGTCATAGATGTGCGCATCCGCGATCATGTGGACCATCTCGCCCACCCGCATGTCGCACACCTGGGCGATCATGTGCATGAGGACGGCATACTGCACCACGTTCCAGTTGTTGGCGGCCAGGACGTCCTGGGACCTCTGGTTCAGGACGGCATTGAGCGTCAGCTTGTCGTCGCCCTTTTTCTGGGTGACATTGAAGGTCATGGAGTAGGCGCAGGGATACAGGTGCATCTCGGAAAGATCCTGGTGCACGTACAGGTTCGTCATGATCCTGCGGCTGAAGGGGTTGTTTTTCAGGTCATAGATCACTCTGTCCACCTGGTCGAACATGCCCTCGCTGTATTTGTGCTTTACGCTCATCTGGTAGCCGTAGGCCTTTCCGATGGAGCCGTTTTCATCCGCCCACTCATCCCAGACATGGGAAGCAAGGTCGTGGATGTTGTTGGATTTCTTCTGCCAGATCCAGAGCATTTCATCCGTGCACAGCTTCAGCGCCGTTTTCCGGAGCGTCAGGATCGGAAATTCCTTTGAAAGGTCATACCGGTTGCACACGCCGAATTTCTTGATCGTGTACGCAGGCGTCCCGTCCGGCCAGTGGGGCCGTACCTTCTGTCCCTCCGTGGTGGTGCCGTTCTCCAGGATATCCCTGCACATATTGATAAAAATAAGATCTGCCTGACTCATATATTTCCTTTCCGCTGCCTGTTACTCTGCTACGCCCGCGCCATAGAGGATCCTGGCAAGTTCGCTGTCCTTGTCAAGCAGGATCGTTTTGTTCCCGCCCTTCAGGGAGGCCTTCATGGCATCCAGGCTTCTTGTGAAATTGTAGAAATCCGCCTTGTCCTTGGTATTATACGCCTGCTGCAGCGTTTCCATGTAGGCGGCTTCGCCTTCCGCGATCAGGACGGCCGCATCCTTTTCGGCCTGTGCCTGCATGACCGTGACTCTCCGGTCCGTTTCGTTGCGGATCTTCTGGGCTTCCGAATTGCCCTCCGCCGTATAGGAGGCCGCGATGTTCTGCCGTTCGGAGATCATTCGTTCATAGACTGCCTCTTTGTTGTCATCCGGAAGGTCCAGGGACTTGATCTGGGCCTGCAGGATCTCAATGCCGTAAGCGCCGATGTCCGAATTGGCGTTCTCCGTGATCATTTTGGTCAGCCGCTCGCCCCTTGCCTCAATGACCTCATCCTGTGTCAAGGAGGAGATCACGCCCTTTGTGGCATTGTAGACGGCAGCCTCGATCCTCTCCTCCGCCCGGGAGGAAAGGGCATTCAGCGTCTGGATATATTTGATGGGATCCGTTACTCTCCAGAGGACATAGTCATCCGCGATCATCGACTTCTTATCCTTCGTGATGACGTCCGAAGCGGGAATGTCAAACAGGATCGTAGCCTGGGAGACCCTCTGGATGGACTGGACGAAGGGCAGCTTGATCTTCAGGCCCGGCGTCGATTCGATGCGCACGATCCTTCCGAACTGGCGCACCGCCACATACTGTTTCATGCCTACCGTAAAGAAGGAACCGGAGAA
>CAMNCY010000146.1 GCA_946534785.1 uncultured Lachnospiraceae bacterium
TCGTTGAGTGAGCAGCGAAAGCGTAAGTCCGGCTTTTGCATGCGCACTCTTTTTTGTGCAAAGGAGGTAAGACCATTGACACACGCCAATGAATTTCTTGAAAAGGAACCGGTAGGGAAGCTGGTGCGGATGTATTCTGTTCCCTGCATAATCTCACTTCTGGTGGCAGCCCTGTACAATATCGTCGACCAGATCTTTATCGCAAATGCCGATTATCCGTTCAGACGGAAGTCCCCGGTTTGCCATGGTATCCACGCTGGTCGGCGCCGTCTTTAACATCATTTTTGCCCCGGTACTGATCTTCGGCCTGGACGGTGTCCTTTATTCCATGCCGGTCTCCGATGTGCTGACGTTCCTCATTGCGGCAGTCATTATCCTGAGGACACTGAGAGAGCTTTCTGCTCGCGGCTCTGTGAATGACGGAGAATAACAGCTGCAGACTTAGTGAAAAATGCTGAGGGAATTTGTGTTTTTGGACCCTACGTTGTAAAATATTACCATAGCGCCGGACAGTTGTGAGGTTTCCGGCGTGAAAGAAAGGGGGAACAGAATGATGAAAAAGTTAGTATCATTGATAGTGGCCGGTATGATGGCAATGTCACTGGCTGCCTGCGGCGGTACTCCGGCAGCGGCTCCGGCAGCCCCTGCAGCGGAAGCTCCGAAAGAGGAAGCCCCTGCAGCGGAAGCTCCGAAAGAGGAAGCCCCCGCAGCGGAAGATGCGGCAGCGGAAGCGGAGGCGTCTTTAGTCGATGCAGCGAAAGCAGAAGGGGAGCTGGTCGTTTACGGCTCCTGTGAAGAAGACTATCTGGCAGCGGCCTGCGAGAATTTTGAAAAGCTGTATGGCATCAAGGTCCAGTATCAGCGTCTTTCCACCGGCGAAGTTCAGGCCAAGATCGAGGAAGAGAACGGCAATCCTTCCGCCGACGTCTGGTTCGGCGGCACGACCGATCCTTATAACGTAGTGGCGGCTGAAGGCCTGCTGGAGCCTTATGAAGCGGAGAATGCAAGTCACCTTCTTTCCCCGGCTTACCGTGACAAGGACGGCAACTGGTACGGCATTTACAAAGGAATCCTTGGCTTTATGGTCAACAAGGACGAGCTTGACCGTATGGGCATAGAAGCTCCGAAGGACTGGCAGGATCTTCTGGATCCCAAATACCAGGGCCTGATCTGGCTGTCTAACTACAATACAGCCGGCACAGCAAAGCTTGTCGTCAATACCATGATCCAGAAATACGGCCATGACGAAGGCATTCAGTACCTGGTCGATCTGGACAAGAACATCGAAGTATACACAAAGTCCGGCTCCGGACCTTCCAAGAATGTCGGCACCGGCGAGTGCGTGATCGGCATCGGCTTCCTGCATGACGGTATCACCCAAATCGTTGACAACGGCTATGGCAACATCGAGCTGATCATTCCGTCCAGCGGCACCTCCTATGAGATCGGTGCGACTGCGATCTTCAAGGGTGCGGCTCACCCGAATGCGGCAAAGCTGTGGGTCGAATATGCCCTCAGCCCTGACTGCGTTGAACTGGCTGCCCAGAACGGTTCCTACCAGTTCCTGACCATTGACAACGCGGCACAGCCGGAGATCGCCACGGAGTTCGGCCTGGATCCTGAGAACGTTATGGATTATGACTTTGAGGATGCGAAGCAGAACACTACAAAGTACGTCGAAGAAGTCATGAACGCTCTCGGCAGTGCTGCGGACGATCGTTTCCAGACAGAATAATTACCGGATAAGATCCCGGGAAGACCTTTCAGAGAGCTTCCCGTTGTGACTTCCTGACCGCGGCTGAAAAACCGCACAGTGAACGGGGCGGGTGTAGAACAGCACCCGTCCTGTTTTTCAGATTTGAGGAGAATTCATATGGCTGGAAAACAAGGCGCCAGACTGGACCGCCAGAAATTTTACGCGGATCCTGTCATGGTAACGACCATTGCGGTCCTGATTGCGTTTCTTACGCTGTTCATTCTGTATCCGCTGGCCATCCTGCTGGTTGACAGCTTCGTGACGGAAAACGGCTTTACCCTGGACGTTTTCCGGCGGATCATGGCCATGTCCAATTTCCGCAGGGCGATTACCAATACGCTGAAAGTCGGCTTTTTGGTGGGCATCGCATCAGCGCTCATCGGCCTGCTGTTTGCTTATGTTGAAGTTTATGTGGAACTGAAGACCAGACTGCTTGGGGGACTTTTCAAGGTGGTATCCATGCTGCCTGTCGTTTCCCCGCCGTTCGTTCTTTCCCTTTCCATGATCATGCTGTTCGGCAAGTCGGGCATCATCACCAGGTACCTGCTGCATATTTACGACAACAGTGTTTACGGCTTCTGGGGCATCGTCATCGTCCAGACCCTGACCTTCTTCCCGGTCTGCTACATGATGCTGAAGGGCCTCCTGAAGAATATAGACCCGTCCCTGGAAGAAGCGGCCCGCGATATGGGCGCATCCAGGTTCACCGTGTTCACGACCGTGACCCTGCCGCTCATCCTGCCGGGACTCGGCAACGCCTTCCTGGTCACCTTTATTGAGTCCATCGCCGACTTCGCAAACCCCATGATCATCGGCGGTTCCTATGATACCCTGGCGACGACCATCTACCTGCAGATCACCGGTGCGTATGATAAACAGGGTGCGGCGGCCATGGCCGTTGTCCTTCTGTGCATCACGCTCCTGATGTTCATCGTCCAGAAATACTATCTGGAAGCCAAGAGCACCGCGACCCTTTCCGGCAAGGCAAGCCGGGCCAGGATGCTGATCACCGACCGGAGCGTTACGGCCCCCCTGTCAGCCATGTGCATGCTGATGGCGCTTTTCGTCATCCTGATGTACATCTGCGTCCCCTTTGGCGCGCTGTTTCGGACGTGGGGGTATGATTTCCACCTGACCACGAAGTGGTTCGCCCAGGTGTTCAAGCGATACAAAGGCTTCAAGGCTTTCCGTGACTCTTTCCTGCTGTCGCTGATCGCTTCGCCGATCACGGCGCTGCTGTCCATGATCATCTCCTACCTGGTCGTGAAGCGGAACTTTAAGAGCAAAGGCTTTATCGAAGCGGTTTCCATGCTGGCAATGGCGGTTCCCGGAACGGTCCTCGGCATCGGGTATATCCGCGGTTTCTCCGGTGGTATTTTCCATACCGGCCTTCTGCAGGGCCTCTACGGATCCGGTGCGATCCTGATCATCGTCTTTATCGTCCGAAGCCTGCCTACCGGCACAAGGAGCGGAATTTCGGCGCTGCGGCAGATCGATAAGAGCATTGAGGAATCCGCGTACGACATGGGTGCGGACAGCTTCAAGGTCTTCATGACCGTAACGCTCCCGCTCATCAAGGACAGCTTCTTGAGCGGCCTGGTGACGGCTTTTGTCCGCAGTATCACGGCGATCAGTGCGATCATCCTGCTGGTGACGCCGCAGTTCCTGCTCATCACCGTGCAGATCAACGAGTTTGCGGAAAAGGGCGCGTACGGTATTGCCTGTGCATTCGCGACGATCCTGATCGCCATTACCTACAGCAGCGTGCTGCTGATGAACCTGTTCATCAAGTATTTCGGAACGAGCCGCACGACGGAATAGACCGCTGCGCGGAAGGGATAAAAGGGAAAAGAAATGGAAAAAGAGAAAAAAGGCGTACGTCTCGAACATGTTTCCAAGATCTATCGGGACCCGAAAACAAAAAAAGAGTTTTATGCGGTCCATGACACATCGCTGGATATTAAGCCGGGGAGCTTTGTGACGCTCCTGGGTCCTTCCGGCTGCGGCAAGACCACAACGCTCCGTATGATCGCCGGTTTTGAAAGTCCGGATGAAGGCGAGATCTATCTGGGCGGCGAACCCATTAATGCGCTGACCCCGAACAAACGCGACACGGCCATGGTCTTCCAGAGCTATGCGCTCCTGCCGCACTATAATATTTTCGACAATGTGGCATACGGGCTAAAGCTCCGCAAGCTGGATAAGGCCACGATCAGGCAGAAGGTCACGGATATCCTGACATTGGTCGGCCTCGAAGGCATGGAAGGCCGTATGACGAACCAGCTCTCCGGCGGACAGCAGCAGCGAGTTGCCCTGGCCCGCGCCCTGGTCCTGGAACCGGGTGTCCTTCTCTTCGACGAACCGCTGTCCAACCTGGATGCCAAGCTCCGTGTCCAGATGCGGACGGAGATCCGCCGTATCCAGCAGGAGGCAGGGATCACTGCCATCTACGTTACCCATGACCAGAGTGAAGCCATGGCGATCTCGGACGAGATTATAATTATGGAGAAGGGTGTTGTTGCCCAGATCGGCTCCCCGCAGGAGATCTATTATCACCCGAAGAATGAGTTCGTTGCAGACTTCATCGGCGAAGCCAATTTCCTGAAGGGAACCCTGGCGGAAAGGACCGGAGCGCACGGCATTGCGGATATCGGCGGCAGTAAAGTGGATGTCCGGGAAGTAGGGCACCTGAATGTCGGGGACCCGTGCGAGCTGGTGCTTCGTCCCGAAGCAGCGGTCCTGGCCGATGAAGGACAGCTTCCCGGCAAGGTCATCCTCAGCTGCTTCATGGGAAGCTATCAGAACTATCATGTGATGGTAGGGGATACCCTGGTCAAGATCACGGATTTCAATCCGAAGAACAAGAAGATCTACAATGTCGGCGATACGGCCTTTGTCGTCTTTGATCCGGAAAACGTGCATATCCTGTGATTACCGGAAGAGACGGAAGAG
>CAMNCY010000147.1 GCA_946534785.1 uncultured Lachnospiraceae bacterium
ATGCCTGTGTTGAAGACGGAATCAGGGCCGTTCAGAAGCTTCTCCGAAGCAGAAGGCCTTTCACCGCGATCGTCTGCGGAGAAGATATCACAGCCGCCGGTGTATTGAAAGGACTTTCAGAAGCAGGCATGCAGGTCCCGAAGGATGTTTCCGTAACCGGGTACAATAACTCCACTTACGCGCAGATCTGCTGCCCCCGCCTGACGACCATTGACAACAAGCCGGAACTCGTAGCTATGCTGAGTGTACAGCTTCTGACGAGCCTTATCGAAAAAGCGGACATATATTCATCCGCAGTCATCCAGCCGGAACTTGTGGCAGGAGAGTCCTCCGCCGCACCCATGGCAGCGCAATAAAAGAATGAATCCTAATTGAAAAAGCCGGCGGATCCCGAACGATCCGCCGGCCCATTTTTGTGCCGTTATCTGTTTTATGCTGTTGTCCTATTGATCCGGCTGTTATCAGCTGCAGTAATTATACGCAGCAGTAGCCGCCGTCTACGATGATATCGCTGCCGGTCGTGTAGCCGGATGCGGGAGATGCCAGATACAGGACTGCAGGGATCAGCTCTTCAGGCTTTGCCATTCTGTGCAGCGGGAACAGAGGTGCCCACGCATCAAGAAGCTCCTGGGAAACGAACGGAGGCTGGCTCATGGGAGTGCCTACATATCCCGGGCTTAAGGAGTTGACGCGGATACCGTAGTCAGCCCACTCGATCGCAAGGGATTTGGTCATATGCATAACGCCTGCCTTGGAAGCGTTGTAGGAAGCCTGGCACTGCGGGATGTTGACGATCGTGCCGGACATGGAAGCCATGTTGATGATACTGCCCTTGATGCCCTTGGCAATCATGGTCCTTGCAACGGCAACGGACATGATGTATTCGCCGGTCAGGTTGACTTCAAGGATCCTTCTCCACTCGTCTACCGTAGCTTCGCCGTCGTTCATGCCGCCGAGATCTTCGCCCTCGAGCACGATGGCCTTCTTGTGATAGCAGGCACCGGCATTGTTGAACAGGATGTCGATCTTGCCGGATCTTTCGATGATCTCATCGACAGCTGCCTTGACGGAAGCCTCGTCCGTAACATCTGTCTTGACAAAATATGCCTTTCCGCCTGCTTCTTCGATCAGTTTGACTGTCTCATCCGCGCCGCTTCTGCAGCAGATCACGACTTCTGCGCCTGCCTTGGCAAGTCCGACTGCGATGACCTGGCCGATGCCCTGGCCGCCGCCCGTTACGATTGCTGTTTTTCCGCTGAGTCCGAAAATTTCATCTAAATACATATTCATAACCCTCCGTAGTTGAAATGTATTACCTCTGAATCATTATACAATGCCATCCGATGCTCCGCATCAGTCATCCACAGGATCCACATCGATGAGGACCTTCATCGTGGTCTCGCGGTTGGCATCGATATACTGGTAAGCTGCCAGATAATCCTTGAATGCGAAGTGTGCGGTCTGCAGGGGCTTTAACTGGATCTTGCCCTCGCTGACGAAGCGGAGCGCGTCCACATAGTCCTCATGGCGGTACATCATGCTGGTGTTCAGGTCAAGCTCGGAGTCGTTGAGCTTTGCAAGATCGACATTCGCCATCTTTGCGAAAACAGCTACCAGGATGATGACACTGCCTTTGCGGGCATTCTGAATCGCCTGGTTCATGGTGATATCATTGCCGGCGCAGTCATAAATGACATCCGCCTTGTCGGGACCGAAGCACTCGATCATGGCTTCGCCGAAATCCTTATTCATGGTGTTGACGCAGACATCCGCACCGACGCTCTTTGCGATCTCAAGACGTGTATCAGATACGTCCGTGATCATGACCTTGGCTGCACCGCAGGCCTTGACGGACTGGGAAAGCAGGATGCCGATGGGGCCGGCGCCCAGGATGGCGACTCTTGCGCCCTTGATGTCTTCAAAACGCTTTGCGGCGTGAACGGTAACGGCGAGAGGCTCGATCATGGCGCCGTCATCATAGGACATGCCTTCCGGGAGAGGTGTGACCTTGGAAGCATCTACGGCAAAATATTCGCTGGCCGTACCGACGGTCTGGAAGCCCATGACCTTCAGGTTCTCGCAGAGGTTGTACTTGCCGTGCAGGCAGGGATAGCAGCGTCCGCAGAATACCTGGGGCTCGATCGTGACTCTCTGGCCGACTTCAAAATTGCTGACATACTGGCCCAGCTTTACGATCTTGCCGGAGACTTCATGTCCCTGTGTTACGGGATATTTTGTATAAGGGTGCATGCCGTGATAAACATGGATATCACTGCCGCAGACACCGATCCTTTTGATCTTGACAAGGACCTGGTCGGGACCCACTTCCGGAACAGGTACTTCCCTGAATGTAATATTCTTAGGCTCTGTCATTAATTCCTGAATCATTGTTTCGCTCATCTTTACTCTCCTTCAAAACATCAATCCAAAACCGAATGAGTCCTTACCGGTCCGTAACCCCCCGAACTTTTTAAAGACCCTTTAATAAGTCTCTTCCATCATAGCAATACTCGGATTTTTCGTCAATAGAGAATGGTGTATAATTTTTCCTATGAAAAGGCTGATCTTCCACATCGATGTAAATTCCGCTTTCCTGTCCTGGAGCGCCGTCAAACGCCTGCAGGAGGATCCCTCCTGCCTGGATCTTCGGACCGTTCCGTCGGCTGTCGGCGGTGACATCAGGACCCGGCACGGCGTCATCACCGCAAAGTCCATCCCCGCATCCCGCATGGGCGTACGCACCGGCGAGCCGGTCGTCAAAGCACTGCAGAAATGTCCCGGCCTCATCCTCGTCCCTTCCGATTTTATCACCTACCGGGAGTTCTCCCGCCGTTTCATAAAGATCCTGGAGGAGTATTCCGAGGTCCTGGAACAGGTCTCCATCGATGAAGCCTACCTCGATATGACAGGACGATGTGCGGACCCGCTTGCCGCCGCCGAAGAGATCCGGACCAGGATCCGCACGCAGCTCGGCTTTACCGTCAACGTCGGCATTTCCGAAAACAAACTCCTGGCCAAAATGGCAAGTGATTTTGAAAAACCCGACAAGACCCATACACTGTATCCGGAGGAGGTCCCGGCAAAAATGTGGCCGCTTCCCATCCGTTCCCTGTACGGGTGCGGTCCCCGTTCCGCCGAAAGACTCTCCCAGCTCGGGATCACCACCATCGGCGCTGCAGCCGCGGCTGACCCGCGCTTCCTGCAGGATGTCCTCGGGGACAAGGCCGGCACCTATATCCACAACAGCGCCAACGGCATCAGCACCTCTCCTGTCCGGGCGGAGGAGGAAAAAGCAAAGAGCTATTCCAATGAGATCACACTCCCGGAGGATATCACAGCCGCCAACTACGAGCAGATGATGCCGCAGATCCTGACCCGGCTCTCCGATAAGGTCGCGGGGCGCCTTGCAAAGGACGGCGTCCGCTCCTCCACGGTCAGCGTCATCGTAAAGACCGGCGGGTTCCGGCGGCATACACGCCAGACGATGCTCCCTTCCGCGACAAATGACCCGCGCACGATCGAAAAAGCAGCCCGGGAGCTTATGTACCGGCTTGCCTTCTCCGAAGACGGCCTGTTTGCCGCGGATGAGACGATCCGCCTTGTGGGCATCGGCTGCTCCGGCCTGGACGACGGCCAGTTCCGCCAGATGGGCCTCGAGGAATGGCTCCGCGACATAGAAAAAATCAGCCAAAAGACCGAAAAAAACAAAAAGCTCGATGCCATGCTGCATGACATCGAGCGTAAATACGGAAAAGGCGCTCTCCGAAAAGGAGATCTGTAAAAACAGGATCAGGCATCCCTTCCCGCTGCATTATCTTCATTTTTTCCCTTGACTTCAGAATATATGGCGGCTTCGCCGTCATCCGGTCCCCTGCGGACGGTCCTGTCCAGAGGAGATCCTATACTCCCTTCAAAGCGCATGATCTTTTCCCGGATCCTCTGTGCGAGGGCGCGGTCCTTATATTTGCGGAAGGTACTGATATTATTCAGGTGATACCGCTCCCGCGGGGACAGGATCCGGCCTGTACTGCGGATCTTGGCTGCCGCATCCAGCCTGGCAGCCAGCGCACGGGCTGCTACCTTCTCCTTGGCCTTCATACCCGCCTCACCGACTTTTTCCCTTGCTTTCTCGCCGGCTGCACCGACTCTTTCTATCGCTTTCTCGCCGGCTGCACCGACTCTTTCTCTCGCCTTTTCACCGGCTGCAACTGCTTTTTCCCGGGCCTTTCCGCCGGCAGCTCCCGCCATGCCGATCGCCGCTGACAGCGCCGCATCCGGGCCCTGCTGCATGATCCGGTAGCCGGCTTCCATCCTCTCGTTGAATTCCTTCTCAGAGGCCTCCATCTTGTCCAGAAGCTGCGTCAGGGACGCCACCGTAAGGGCCAGGTCCGACGCAAGAAAGAACATCAGGATAAGAGAAAGCACTTCATTCATCAAAGGATCCGTCGACCGCTCCAGCTCCGACAGCAAAGGGAGCAGGAAATGCACGATCAGGGATCCCGCGACCCCGAAACCGATCGAAGCAGGAAGACAGATCCTGCCCTGGATATTCAGCGGCACATCACTGTAATCCCACCAGAGCGCATGGAAAAACTTCTCCAGGACCCAGGATGTCGTAAACTCCAGCACGGCGCTTCCCAGCATACAGATCAGGAACACCTGCCACAGGGGCGTCTGCCCGCCTGCAAAATGCGGCTCCTTCCC
>CAMNCY010000148.1 GCA_946534785.1 uncultured Lachnospiraceae bacterium
GAGAGGGCATCCTGTCCCGTAATGCTTCCGCCGGGCACCAGGCCGAGCTTGATCAGCGCCTGGAAGCCGTTGCAGATACCCAGGACCAGACCGTCCCTGTTATCGAGAAGGTCTGCGACCGCTTCTTTGATGCTCTCATTGCGGAAGGAGGTCGCGAAGAACTTGGCGCTTCCGTCCGGCTCATCGCCCGCCGAGAATCCGCCGGGGAACATGATGATCTGCGACTCGCCGATCGCCCTGCGGAACTCCTGCACGGACTCGCGGATCCCTTCCGGCGTAATGTTGCGGAAGACACGGACGAGGGGCTTTGCGCCGGCTCTTTCGAAGGCCGCTGCGGAATCATATTCGCAGTTGGTTCCGGGGAAGACCGGAATGAACACCGTCGGCTGTGCGATCTTATGCGCACAGATATGGACACCGCCCTTTTCCCTGATGTCGAAGAGCGGAGATGCGACTTCCTCGCATCCGTCCTTTGCCTTTGTGGGGAATACGCTCTCCAGGGGCTTCTTCCAGGTCTTTAAGGTCTCGTCGAAGGGAACCTCGATTCCCTTGTAGGAGAAGGCGCTGCCCGCCTCCGTGACGACACCGAAGATGTCGTAATCCACATCCTCCAGATCCTCCAGGCACTCCGCATTTTCCGGTGCGATCTCCAGGATGATATCGCCGATGGCGTTCTCGAAGAGGCTCCTGAGAGGAAGCTGATCGGAGAACGCAACGCCGAAGCCGTTTCCGAAGGCCATCCTGACAGCTGCCGCCGCAACGCCGTAGGCATCCGGCGCATACGCCGAAAGGGCGATGCCGGAGCGGATCAGTCCGGTGATCTTCTTATACAGGTCGATGACACTGTCATAGACCGGGATGTCATAATCGTCCTTCTCCATCCGGAAGCGGACAAGGTAATTACCCGCGCCCTTCAGTTCATTGGTCAGGACCTCGTCCTGCTCCGCGATATCGACCGCGAAGGAAACGAGCGTGGGCGGAACGTTGATCTCCCGTCCGTCATCATTGTAGGTGCCGGACATGGAATCCTTGCCGCCGATGGAGGCGATCCCGTAGCCGAGCTGCGCATCATAGGCGCCCAGAAGAGCCGCAAAAGGCTGGCTCCAGCGGGAAGGCTCCTTCGTCATCCTGCGGAAATATTCCTGGAAGGTAAAGTGAAGCGTATCATAATTGCCGCCGGAGGCAATGATCTTGGCGATCGAATGGGTCACGGCGTAGATCGCGCCGTGATACGGGCTCCAGCTGGAAAGATACGGATCAAAGCCGTAGCTCATCATGGTCACGGTATCGGTCCTGCCGCCAAGGACAGGGACTTTTGCCGTCATGGCCTGTGTCTTGGTCAGCTGGTATTTTCCGCCGTAGGGCATCGTGACGGTGCCGGCGCCGATGGAGGAGTCGAACCGCTCCACCAGGCCCTTCTGCGAGCAGACGTTCAGGTCCTTCATGGTGGAAAGAAGGGCATCCCGGAAAGCCTCATCGGAAGGCACGGAATGTTCTTCATTCTCCAGGACTTCCCTTACGCCTTTGCAGGCATACTGCTCCAGGTAATTCTCTTCCTTGGAAGGAGCATCCACGGCGACGTCCGTTTCCTGGTGTGCGCCGTTCGTATCCAGGAAGGCACGCGCGATATTGACGATCGGCTTTCCTCTCCAGTTCAGTACAAGACGGGGCTCCTTCGTAACAACGGCGACAGGTGTCGCTTCCAGGTTCTCTTCCGCTGCATAGCGGAGGAATTCTTCTTTATCCTCAGGCGCAACGACAACGGCCATTCTCTCCTGGGATTCGGAGATCGCAAGCTCTGTACCGTCAAGGCCCTCGTATTTCTTCGGAACAAGATCCAGATTCACTTCCAGACCCGGTGCCAGTTCTCCGATGGCAACGGATACGCCGCCTGCACCGAAGTCATTGCACTTCTTGATGATCCCGGACACTTCGGGCCTTCTGAAAAGCCTCTGGAGCTTACGTTCTGTGGGGGCATTGCCCTTCTGGACCTCTGCGCCGCAGGAGGTCAGGGATTTCTCGGTATGGACCTTGGACGAGCCCGTCGCACCGCCCATGCCGTCGCGTCCTGTCCGTCCGCCCAGAAGGATGATGATATCCCCGGGATCGGAGTTGAGACGCTTTACGTTCTTCCTGGCAGCCGCGCCCATGACAGCGCCGATCTCCATCCTCTTGGCCACATAGTCGGGATGATAGATCTCCGTGACCTCGCCGGTCGCAAGGCCGATCTGGTTGCCGTAGCTGGAATAACCGGCAGCTGCGCCCGTCACCAGCTTCTTCTGCGGAAGCTTGCCTTCCAGCGTATCCGAAACGGCAGCGGTGGGGTCTGCTGCGCCCGTCACACGCATCGCCTGGTATACATATCCTCTTCCGGAAAGCGGATCCCGGATCGCGCCGCCAAGACACGTGGCAGCACCGCCGAAGGGTTCGATCTCCGTCGGGTGATTGTGTGTCTCGTTCTTGAAGAAGATCAGCCACTCTTCCTCTACCGGTCCCTCGCCGTAATCCACACGGATGGGAACGACAACAGAGCAGGCGTTGTTTTCATCGGATTCTTCCTGGTCCGTCAGCTTTCCGTCTTTTTTCAGTTTCTTGATCCCGATCACGGCCATGTCCATCAGGCAGGGATATTTGTCGGGACGGTCCGCGTAAAACTCTTCCCGGGTATCCTTGTAGCTCTGGAAGGTCGTTTCCATGGGGACCCTGTAATAGCCGTCTTCAAAGGCGACATCGCGGATCTCGGTGGAAAAGGTCGTATGACGGCAGTGGTCGGACCAGTAGGTGTCCAGGACCCGGATCTCCGTCATGGTAGGATCTCTTTTTTCCTCTCCCTTAAAATATTCCTGGATGAACCGGAAATCCTCGAAGGTCATGGCAAGACCGAGAGAATCGTAAAGCTCCCTGAGCTTGTCCTCGGTCATGGAAACAAAACCGTCAAAGACGATAACGTCCGCTGCCATGGGATATTCTTCCAGGAGCGTTTCGGGTTTCTGTGATCCGCATTCGCGGGAATCCACAGGGTTGATGACATTTGCCTTGATGCGGGCGAATTCCTCATCGGAAATATTGCCTGTCAGGATATAGGTCTCCGCGGTGTGGATGACGGGGCTCTCGTTTTCATTCAGCAGCTGTACGCACTGGACAGCCGAATCCGCACGCTGGTCGAACTGGCCCGGCAGCGCTTCCACACTGAAAACTCTTGCCCTTTCCGGGATCTCAATGGTCTCACGGTACAGGATGTCGACCGGCGGCTCGGAAAAAACGCACCCGCACGCCTCCTCGAAAACGGCATCCGAAACATTTTCTATATCATAACGGATCAGCAGCCGCAGGTCTTCGATCCCCTCCACTCCGAGGAACGTCCTGATCTCATCCAGGCGCTGCCCTGCTGCCACCGCATAGGGTTTCTTCTTTTCAACGTAGACTCGTTTGACTCCGCTCATTCAATTCTCCTTAATTGTAGTGTGTTTTGTCACGCGCACGGCTGCCTTCTCAGCATTTCCCGCGCAGTACGTCCATGATATAACCGATCTCGTTATCCGCTTCCCTTTGCTGGAGCCGGATGGAATAAACGGATGACTTCCATCCTTCGATAATGAACATGATATTGACGGCAGCACTGTGCGGATCCCTGCACCTGAAGGAATTCTGGCGGATTCCCATCCTGATGAGGAATTCCAGGACACGCACCGCTTCATCAAACCTGGTGCGGAGCCTTCCGCTGGATCTGTGCGCAAAACTGAATTCACTGGCGGCAACATGAAGAGACCGTTTTTCCTCAAACAGTTCCTTCTTCTGCTCCTCCAGAAAGACCCGCAGGATCTTTTCGGCGTCCGTATACTTTGCAAGAGACTTTTCCAGCTCCTCGTCCGAACGCTCCAGGGCCCTGTCCAGCACATCCAGGAACAGCTCCTCCGTTCCGGGATAATACAAATACAGACCGCCCCGGCTGATGCCGCAGGCTTCGGCGATGTCCTTCATCGTGACATCCTTATAGCCCCGCTTCGCAAAGACCTCTTCCGCACGGTCGAGGATCATTTCCTTCTTTTTCTCAGTCTTTTCCGATGACACGCTGCTCCCGTTCTGTAACCGGCAAAAATGCCTGTCTTTCCATAATCAGAAAGATTATAGCATAAGCGGTTTTCTTTTTGTATAATCTGATATACGTGAAAGGACAGTTGCCGAAATGAATTATTTTACCCTGTTTCTCAAGAAAACCCTGCGGTTTCTCCTGATGCCGCTTTCCTTTGTGCCGGCCCTTCTGGCTGCCGGCATGATCTTCTGGTTCTCCTCGCAGCCTGCCGACGTCAGCTCCGGGACCAGCACCATGATCACGGAGAAGATCGTGCACTCCGTCAACTATCGCCTCGACATGGAATGGACGCCCGCGCAGCAGGAAGCCTACGTGGCCGAGCTGGAATACTATGTCCGGAAGGCCGCCCATTTCTCCGAATTCGCGGTCCTTGCGATCACCCTTGCCATCCCCTTCTATGTGTACCGTATAAGGGGATGGAAGCTGTTCGCCTTAACGCTCCTGATATGCGCGGCCTATGCGGGGCTGGATGAATTCCACCAGAGCTTTGTTTCCGGCAGGTCTCCGATGGCGCGGGATGTCCTGATCGATACCTCGGGCTCGCTCCTTGGCATCCTGATCTCCCATCCCCTCTGCGTCCTCGGAAG
>CAMNCY010000149.1 GCA_946534785.1 uncultured Lachnospiraceae bacterium
CGAATTGATGGTAAAGTCGTACGCGTTCGCAGCGCCCCATTTCTTGGAGGAATAATAGTTGTAATAGCTCTGGCGCTGTTTGTCCTTCTTGACCATGAAATCGCGTGCCTTCTGCTCGGTGGTGATGTCCGGATAACGGCGCATGATCTCCTGGATGCGGTGTTTCTCATCCGCATGGATGAAGAAATGGATGGCTTTCGGATTGTCCTGCAGGGCACAGTCGGAGCAGCGTCCGATGAAGACGCAGGGACCCTCCTCCGCCAGCTTCTTGATGGTATCGAACTGGGCCAGGAATACCTTCTGGCTGATTGGCATGTCTACGAAACTGGAGGCATTGTAGCCGAAGGAATACGTGTCCATTACGAGGTTATACAGAAAGGAGTTTGTCGGACGCTCGTCCTGCTGATGGATGATCTCCTGGCAGAATCCGCTGTTGCTGGCAACATGTGCGATCAGCTCCTTGTCATAGCATTTGATGCCGTAATGATCCGCCAGCTTCTGCCCGATCGCATGTCCGCCTGAACCGAATTGTCTTCCGATTGTTACGATAGTATCCATATGCAGCCTCCTCTGAAAACAGTTCAACTGGGGTGTTTCTGATACTATTATACGACAATTTCGGCAGGCCGATCATGCGAATATGTGTTTTTTTGTCATGAAGGAAGGATCTCCAGAAGATGCGCGAAATATTCCGGGAGAGGCGCTGTTGTTTCAATGTATTCCCCGGTGACGGGATGCCGGAATCCGAGAATGTGGGCGTGCAGGCACTGCCCCTGCGTGGAATAAGGATTCTTCCTTTTTCCGCCGTAGACTTCATCCCCCAGAAGCGGGTGGCCGACAGAGGCCATATGGACGCGGATCTGGTGCGTCCTTCCTGTCTCCAGACGGCATTCCACGTAGGTATAATCGCGGTAACGGGCAAGGACGCGGCAATGAGTCACCGCTCTCTTGCCATCCTCGCGTACGGCCATTTTTTTACGGTCTTTGGGATCCCTGGCAAGGGGCCGGTCGATGGTGAGCTCCTCTTCTTTGATCCTTCCGTGCACGATGGCAAGATACCGCCGGACGATGGTATGGTCTTTGAGCTGTTCTGCGATACTCTGATGGGCAAGATCGTTCTTGCAGATGATGACGGATCCCGTGGTGTCCCGGTCGATCCTGTGCACGATGCCGGGGCGCAGCACGCCGTTGATGCCGGATAAGGATGCGCCGCAGTGGTACATGACGGCGTTCACCAGAGTCCCGGTATAATGCCCGGGAGCGGGATGGACGACCATGCCCTTGGGTTTGTTGACTACCAGGACGTCTCCGTCTTCGTAGAGGATATCCAGCGGAATATTTTCCGGCAGGATGTCGGGAATGACGCTCTCGGGGATGTCGATTCGGATGATATCGCCCTCAGAGACGCGGGCGGATGCCTTGGCCGTCTTCCCGTTCAGAAGGACGTTCCCGCTTTTCAGGACGCCCTGCAGAAAGCTGCGGGAGCGCCCTTCGATCTCCATGGCAAGGACGCGGTCCAGACGCTCTCCCTCATATTCTTCCGATGCCGTAAAGGTGTTCTCCATTATTCCTCCCGCCTGCTGTCTTCTTCGCCTGCTGCCGCTTTTTTTCCATTCATGAAGGCAAAGTCCTCCTCCTTATATACGAACAGCACAAGGAAGATCAGGACAAAGACGGAACAGGTCACATAGATGTCGGCGACGTTGAAAACGGGGAAATCGATCAGGGAAAAATAGATGAAATCCCGCACATATCCCAGAAGGATGCGGTCGATCAGGTTCCCGGCAGCGCCTGCCGAGATGAGAAGAAGCAAAAGCCTAAGGAGCCGGTACTTTCCGCCTTCGGGCATTTTCACAAGGAAATACGCGATTCCCGCAATCGCGCAGGCCGCCACGATGAAGAAGAACCATCTCGCGTCCTGCAGCATGCTGAAGGCGGCGCCCCGGTTCTCGATATAATAAAACTCCAGTACGCCCCGGATCAGGGGAATGGAATTTCCTCCCTTCAGGGCGTTTACGGCTTGGAACTTGGTCAGCTGGTCGAGAACGATCAGGACCAGCCACAGTATGGTTTCCAGAATGCAGACCTTTGTTTTCCTGTTCATGTTTCAGTCGCCTGTTTCCACGTAGTTGATCTCATTGATGGCGGCCAGGATCTGTTCATCGCTGACCGAGGGTTCGATAAAGGCATCTCCGATGCCGTGAAGGAGGATGAAGCGGATCTTTCCCTCCGCTGCCTTCTTGTCGGAGCGCATCAGGGCAAAGATCTTCTCCGCATCCAGTCCTTCTTCCGAAATGGGAAGGCCGAAGGGGACGAACATGTCCCGGATCTCGTAAAATTCTTCCATCGGGATGTATCCCGCCTTCCAGGAAATGTAGGCGGCGGCCACACATCCAAGGGCCACGCACTCTCCGTGGGTCATGGAGAAGTTCCTGTATTTTTCGATGGCATGCCCGATGGTATGTCCGAAATTCAGGAGCATCCGCTCGTTCTTCTCATAGGGGTCGGCTTCGACCACATATTTCTTGATTTCGTTGCTGCGGTACAGCATGGTCCTGAGGACATCGGGATCCCGGTCCGTGATCTCGTACATGTTCTCCAGAAGCCATACATAGTAGTCGCTGTCGAGGATCAGGCCGTGCTTCATGATCTCCGCAAAACCGCTGGCGAACTGCCGCCCGTCCAGAGTCTTCAGGAAGTTCACATCGGCAAAGACGAGCCGGGGCATCTTGAAGGCGCCCACCATGTTCTTGAAGCCTTCCATATCCACGCCGGTCTTTCCGCCGATGCTGGAATCCGCCTGGGAAAGAAGGGTCGTGGGGATCTGGATGAAATCGATCCCGCGCATGAAGATGGCGGCGGCAAACCCCGTCATATCGCCGACAACGCCGCCGCCCAGGGCGATCAGGTAGGACCTGCGGTCATAGTGGTTCTCGACAAGGTACCGGAGAAGACGCCGGATCTCATCAAGCGTCTTGTTCTCCTCCCCTGCGGGGATCACATAAATCTCCGGCCGGGGCTCTGTCATGGACGCGATCTTCTCCGCATACAGGGGCGCCACATTGGAATCCGTAACAATCAGGCTCCTGCGCCCTTTGAGGCCGGCATTCTCCAGCGCTTCCGTATATTTTCCGGGCTCTGAGGAATACACGATATCGTAGCATTTCTGCTGATCCTGGTAGACGGGAAGGACCGGCTGTGTCTTCCCGGTGAATCTGTCTGGCATCATAATGGATCTCCTGTCCGGATCCGTACGGATCCGGTTAGATTTCTTCAATTTTTTTTACACCTATAAAAATTCGCACCAAGGATGTTGGTGCGAATCTTTGTTTTCCTATTCAGTTCAAACAGGGAGCTGCTCCGGAAAAGGGGTCAGGCCTGATACGGCGGGATACCCTGAACGAACGGGTTTGCGCCGGCGCTGAACATATCGCCGCTGCCGCCCTGTGCTGCTGCTCCGGCAAGTCCGCTTAAAGCGCTCAGCCCTGCAAGAGCCTCTCCTTCCATGGAAATGTCACCGGAAATGGAAACGTCTTCCGGCGTAATGACAATAATGAAATGAGAGATCTTCATGAAGTTGCCGTGAAGGGCATAACATGAACCGGATGCGAAATCGACGATCCTCTGTGCGGTATTCACATCCAGGCCTTCCAGGTTCAGGAGGACGGTCCTGTGGGAAAGAAGGGTGTCCGTGATCTGTTTCGCCTGGTCAAAAGAACTGGGACGGATGATGCGGACCTGCATGCCGCCGCCCTGCTTCCTTCTGCTTACGGGAAGGTTGGGAGAAGACTGGGCGCTGCGCCCTGTGCTTCTGTCCTCATCGTAATCATCCTCATCTCTGGGAGAAGACTTTCTTCCGAATACGGAGGGACGTCTGGAACTTCTGCGGTCGTCCTCCATTTCATCCTCATAGACATCGTCCATTCCGTCGAAGCCATCATCTTCGATATCGTCATCGGAATTGAACTTAATGCCTCTAATTAAACTATCGATAACACTCATTGTAACTATCTCCCATCATCAAGTATAGTGGCGTTCACCGAAAATACCGGTGCCGATCCTGACGATCGTCGATCCCTCTTCGATCGCCGTTTCAAAATCACCGGACATACCCATAGAAAGCTCAATCATGTCTACATTATCAATACTTTTGCCACCTATGTCAATGGCTAATTGTCTCAGTTTTCTAAAATAAAGGCGATTTTCTTCGGGGTCTTCCGTATAGGGAGCGATCGTCATGAGGCCTTTTATATGAATGCCCGGAAGGAGCGCGGCTTCCCGGATGAGGGCTTCCGCATTTTCAAAAGTCGTGCCGCTCTTGCTCTCTTCTCCTGCCACGTTGACTTCGATGAGGACCGGCATGACGATCCCGATCGCTTCGGCACGGCGGCTGATCTCCTGTGCAAGATGGAGGGAATCGACACTGTGGATCATGACGGCCTTGTCAATGACCTGTTTTACCTTATTGGTCTGCAGGTGGCCGATCATGTGCCAGCGAACGTCCTTTGGAAGGAGGGGCTTTTTCGCGGTGATCTCCTGTACCTTGTTCTCGCCGAAATCCCGCTCGCCGGCGTCATAGGCTTCCTGCAGCATTTCCACCGGCTTGGTCTTGGTCACGCAGACGAGCTTTACGGAGCTCCTCTCCCTTCCGGCCCGCC
>CAMNCY010000150.1 GCA_946534785.1 uncultured Lachnospiraceae bacterium
GAAGAGTATATCCCGTAAGCAGAGTAAGCAGTGTGTTATGCGGGTATTTTGAGCGGAGGAACTGATATGAAATGGAATCGTCACCTGGCCGTTATCGCAGGCCTTGTCATACTTCTTTCCGGGACAGTCCTGACATCTGCCGGACTCACTGCCTGTGCTGCCGGAAGTAATTCCGGACAGACGCAGTCCGGAAAGCGGACTTTAAAGTTCAGCAGAAAAAATGGAGAGAACCCGGAAAAGAAAGAGAGCACTAAGGAAGGCATCAAGGAAGATAACAAAGAAGAGAGTAAGGAAGAGGCGCCGGCGTCAGGGGAAAAGACAAAGGCGCAGGATAAGGTGAAGACGGCAAAAATCGACCCCGCAGACGTGAGAGTCTGCTTTGAGATCCTCTCGGACAAAAAGGGCGTCAGTGCGAAGATCACCGGTCTTTCGAAGGAGGATAAGACCCTCTGGACCTATAAGTCAGACTCTTTTGAACCGACGGAGCTCTCTCAGGTCGATGCGGTCGGAAGATGGGAGGACCGGTTCTATTTTGCCGCAGGCGGCTCCCTGTATGCACTGGATATCGCAGACGGAACGATCCTCTGGGAAGATGACACTTTCCACGGTGCAAGCGTCTCCTCGGTAATCGATGAGGACGGGACGATCTTTGCTTCCGGCTTCTACGGTCCGGATATGCACGTTGTGGACAAGGACGGGAAGGTGCTGGGCAGTATCGGTTCATTCGACGAGGACGCCTGGTGGCCGTATAATGTCAGGATAGATGGAAAAGACGTGCTGGTCACCATGGACGGCGGCGAAAAAGAAGGCTGCGTATATGCGGTCAACAGAAAGACACTGAATGCGCGCTATACCGGAGAACGTGTAGAACCCACCTTCGGGGCTCCGACAGACCTGATCGCAGCAACGGCGAAAGCATCGTCCACGCTTCCGTCTTCCGGCGGAAATACCTACGGCACTGCCAATCTTACGGACGGGCGCTATGATACCGCCTGGGTCGAAGGCAAAGACGGGGACGGCATCGGAGAATACCTGGACTTCAAAGTCCCGGAAGGAACACTGCTGAAAGGCTTCGTCATCGTTCCCGGCTATATGAAGAGCCGGAGCCTGTTCGAGAAGAACGGCGTCCCTGTCAGCCTCGAGGCAGAGACAGGCGGCATGATCTACCCGCTGGACCTTTCCGGAAGCGATGAAATGTTCCTGACCGAAGGAGAATACTGCTACTGCTCCTTCAGCGCCCCGGTCGTTTCCGACGGGAACGTCAGGATCACCATCAAGGACGTCCGCAGCGGCTCCCGCTACGACGACACCTGCATATCGGAACTGTATTTTTATTGAGACCTGTCCCCGTGACTCGCCCGCGGTTACACCGCATCATCAAAGGAGGAAACATAATGGAAGGAATCGAAAAAGTACTGAAGTTTCTTGACGAGGCACAGACCTATTATCTGGCGACGGTCGACGGCGACCAGCCCAGGGTAAGACCCTTCGGCACGGCGCTTCTGTTTGATGGCAGGCTGTACATCCAGACCGGAAAGGTGAAATCGGTCTCAAAGCAGATCGCTGCCAATCCGAAGGTCGAGATCTGCGCGTTCAAAGGCGGAAAGTGGCTGCGCATCGCGGGCGAGCTGGTCAATGATGACAACAGGGACGTCAAGGTGGCCATGCTGGAGAAGATGCCTTCCCTGAAAGGCATGTATGATCCGGATGACGGCAATATGCAGATGCTGTATTTAAAAAATGCGGAAGCGACCTTCAGTTCCTTCACCGAGGCACCGGAGACGATCACATTCTGAGAAACGAAGGAAAGCGATTCTATTGAACAGAAGAAGAATTATCGCAGCTTCGGCAGCTGTTATGATGCTGATGACAGCATGCGGGGTCACGATGACGACGAACGTTGCGCCGGCAGAGAAGACACCGCAGGCGGAAGCAGCCACGGAGGAAGAAGTGAAGACGCAGGAAGAAGCGCAGCCGGCTGAAGAGCCCAAAGCAGCCGCAGAAGCCGCCGAAGAAGCGCAGCCGGCATCGGACGTTGCACTCTCAGACGATTCCTCTGATTTCGTGCTCCTTAGCGAAGCCGTCCCGGACGCCATCCTGGAGATCCGCTATTATTCCACCTATAATTTTGTGGGAGAGAGGATCGACGGATACGAGGAGCCTCTGGCATTCCTGACGAAGGAAGCCGCCGCGGCGCTCCGGGAAGTCAGCGACGAGCTGGTGGAGAAGGGCTACCGCCTTAAGATCTTTGACGCGTACCGCCCGCAGAAGGCTGTCACCCATTTCATGAACTGGGCGCTGGATCCGGACGACACAAAAATGAAGGAATACTTCTATCCCGAGCTGGATAAGAAGGTCCTTTTCCCGCAGGGATACATTGCGGAGCATTCCGGGCACAGCCGGGGCAGCACGGTGGACCTGACACTCTTTGACATGAAACTGGAAAAAGAAGTGGACATGGGCGGTACCTTCGACTATTTCGGCGAGCTCAGCCACCCGGATTACACCGGTATCACGGAAGAACAGTATGCGAACCGCATGCTCCTTCGCGAGGCCATGCTGGGACACGGCTTTAAGCCGCTGGCAGAGGAGTGGTGGCATTTCACACTGAAGGATGAACCGTACCCCGATACGTATTTCACCTTCCCCGTGAACAGCGACTCGCTGCAGCAGTAAAATAATTTATAAAATATAGAAACGACAACAAGTATTACATTACCGGAAGGGGGATCAATATGAAACGATTCTGGAAATGTGCGGTATCTTCTGCACTGGCTCTTGCGCTGTGTTTATCAACGGCCGTTTACTCCAACGCCGCGGCACCGCGGAACCTGCTGGAGGATCCCATAACTGAGGAAGAGACAGCGGAAGCGGCAGCAGACGAGACTGCAGAAGCCAAAGCAGCAGAAGCAGAGGCACCGGCTGAAGAAGCCGCGGAAGCAGAGGCAGCAGAGGCTGCAGAAACTGAAGCAGCTGAGGCGGACGGGGAAGACGTCATTGCTCAGCTGATGGAAGAAAACGAAGAGGACCTGGGAGATCCGGAGCTTCCCTTCTGGGCGGAGGATTCCCTTACGACCATGTCCATCAAAAACTATGTGGAGAGCGTTTCGGATGAGGAGTCCGAGAACTTCGTTCCCGTGAAGGACAGGATCGCGATCTTTGATTTCGACGGAACCCTTTACGGCGAGCTTTATCCCACCTATTTTGATACGACCATGTTCGTGCACCGTGTCCTGCATGATCCCGGCTATGATGCGCCGCAGGAACTGAAGGACATCGCGCTGGAGATGGAAGAGGGCATGAAGAACCGGAAGATGCCCGACGGCTCCGAAGAGATCCTGGCGACCTCCATTCCGAAGGCCTACAAGGGACTGACCGTTTCCGAGTACGAGGATTATATCCGCAATTTCATGACCTATCCCGCGGACGGCTTTGAAAACATGACCTACGGGGAAGGCTACTATCTTCCCATGATGTCCCTCGTGAAGTATCTTTCCGACCACGACTTCGAAGTCTGGGTCTGCAGCGGTACTGACAGGATCTGTGCCCGCACGCTGGTGGACCAGGGCTTTGGCTGGTGGGTCTCCCCCTCCAGGGTCATCGGAACGAACCACACCCTCGTTGCCGCCGAGCAGGACGGCGCGGACCCGCTCAAGTATGTCTACAAGAGCGACGATGATGTTGTCATGGGCGGCGAGCTCATTGCCAAGAACCTGAAGATGAACAAGGTCTCCGCCATTGTGCAGGAAGTCGGAAAAACACCGATCCTCGCCTTTGGCAATTCCACCGGCGACCTTTCCATGGCCCAGTACACGGTCAATAATGAAAAATATGAAGGAAGAGCCTATCTCCTTTTGTGCGATGACACAGAGAGGGATTACGGCAACCCGAAGAAGGCACTTTCTCTGGAAGAGACCTGCTACAAGAGCGGTTTCCATACCGTTTCCATGAAGAATGATTTCACCACGATCTACGGCAGCGATGTCCATATGGTGGATCATACCGACAATTACACCTGGATGATCGAGCAGGAAGTTCCCGCAGATGAGCCGGAAGACGGGATTTCCGAAGAGGAACCTGCAGCTTTCGAAGAAGTCGAATATGAAGATTCTCCGGCATGGGTCAGCGAGCTCGAAGCAGCACAGGATACGAACCAGCTCTTTGTCGTTGCCGCGATCGGCGACAGGACGGCCACCGTTTCCATGCATGAGAAAGACGAAGACGGTACATGGAAAGAGATCCTGACGACGCCTGCCTTTATCGGCAAGAAGGGCCTTGGCAAGGAGAAGGAAGGTGACGCGAAGACGCCGGTCGGGACCTTCCGTTTCAATTATGCCTTCGGTATCTGCCCCGATCCCGGCTGCGCCCTGGAGTATCAGCAGGTGACAGAGGATGATTACTGGTCCGGCGACCAGAGAGACGGCTATCACTACAATGAGATGGTCAGCATCGCAGACCTTCCCGATCTTAACACGGACGACAGCGAACACATCACGGATTATACAAACGAATACAAATACTGCCTGAACATCAGCTACAATGAGGAAGGAACACCGGGCCTCGGCTCCGCGATCTTCCTCCATTGCCTCGGCGCACAGAAGCCTTAT
>CAMNCY010000151.1 GCA_946534785.1 uncultured Lachnospiraceae bacterium
CAGCGTGATGTCCACGCCGGAGCTTACGGAGATGACCATCTCATCGTCCTTGAGGCTGACCCTGAGGTCTCCGAACTTTCTCTTGTGGGAACGGTCGAGGCCGTTGGCAACGCGCAGGATGGCCGTCAGCCTTGCGATGGTCAGATAGGAATCGCGGTCCAGGTCGGATGCACTCTCCTGCTGCTCGTAATAGACAAATTCCTCGTGGTTGTACTGCACGACATTGGCGACGATCTCGCGTTCGATATGCGATAATCCGATGATCTCCGTCGACATGATGATGTTGTAGGAGCATTCCGCCAGGTTGATCAGGCTGATGAATTTCCCGCAGTCATGCAGGATCGCGGAGAGCCGCAAAAGGAGCCTCGCCCTCTTGTCCATGCCGTGGATCTTTTTCGTTGCATCGAAGATCTTCAGGCAGATGGACTCCAGTGTCGCGCCTCTCTTCGTGTCGCCGCGGTAGCGGGCGCTGATGTTCTTTGCGCTGGCAAGGATATCCTCCTCGAAATCGTGGGAAGGAGGCAGGATCTTCCTTCTCTCGGCATATTCATAGACAATGCCGTCGCAGAGGGTAACGCCGGGGACCCAGAGTTTTTCCGAGCCGAAATTCCGGATGATGCAGCGGGCGACGATCCCGGAGATCAGGATGAGGTCATACACGTCGTCCCGGATGTGGTAGCGGCGGATGATCTCCTGCCTGCCCAGTGTATGCACTTCATCAAAGAACCTGTCAAAATCCGAGCCGGCCGCATATTCCATGTGCTGCGAGCCCATGAGCGCGGAAATATAGTCGTCGATGATGATGATATTTCTGATCTGCCCGTTCTCCAGATACATATGGCGGAAAACATTCAGCTGGGAGTTGACCATCTCCTCCACCATCTGTTCCTTCTGGTCCAGGCGGGCATTGACCTGCTCGATGCTGGTCAGCATGCGCAGGATCCCGAAGCGGAGGTTCTGGGTGGTATCCAGGACGCCGTTATTGAACAGGGAGATCTGGACGCTTCCGCCCCCGATATCCACAATGGCGCAGCTGTCGCTGATAAAGCGGTCGAAAGCCTCCCCCTTGGAAGCGATGGACTTGTAGTCCAGGAACCGCTGCTCGGAGTTGGAAAGGACGTCGATATGGATGCCGGTCTGCTGCTCCCACTGGGAAAGCACAAGGGATGCGTTCTCCATCTCGCGGATGGCGCTCGTTCCGTAGGCCTTGTACTCCTCTACCCGGTAGTTCTTCATGACCCGGCTGAATTCCTGCAGGATCCTGGCCACTTCCCGTACATGGTGGTAGCTGATCTTGCCCGTATTATACGTATCCTCGCCGAGCGGAATGCTGCGGATGAGACTGTCCACGGTCCGGATTCCCTTTCCCCGGACCACTTCGAAGATCTTCAGTTCCAGTTCGTAGCTTCCCACGTCGATCGCTGCAAAAGTATGAACTGCCATTTTCGTAACCCCTCATAAATGCGGCCGTTGCCTGCTGCCGCTGTTTTTCCACACGGTCTGCCGCTGTTTTCCCACACGGTCTGACGCTGTTTTTCATGCGGCACCCCGCCGCATTGCTTTTTCTGATTTCCCTTATACTTCTTCCACGCCTCTTACGTGGTCGATGAACTGCTGGGCCGTCCTTCCGGAGAGTCCGCCGTGGCGCATCTCCCACTTGGTGGCTTCCGACTTGAGCTGCGCTTTGTCCATGGTCACGCCGTAGCGGTCCGCCAGGGCGGAGACGATCTCATGATATTCGTCGAAGGAAGGCGCTCCGTAATAGATGGATACGCCGAAGCGGTTGGCCAGGGAAAGCTTTTCCTGGACCGTATCGCTTCCGTGCTTGTCTCCGATGGATGCGCCGTCCCGGTCGGCAAAATTCTCCCTTACCAGATGACGACGGTTGCTGGTGGCATAGATCAGGACGTTTTCCGGACGTTTTTCCAGACCGCCCTCGATGACCGCCTTGAGGTATTTGTACTCCGTTTCGAACTCTTCGAAGGAAAGATCGTCCATGTAGATGATGAAACGGTAATTCCGGTTCTTGATCTGGCTGATGATCTCATTGAGATCCCGGAACTGGTGCCGGTAGATCTCGATGATGCGAAGCCCCCTGTCGTAGTATTCGTTCGAGATCGCCTTGATGCTGGAGGATTTTCCGGTGCCCGCTTCGCCGTACAGCAGCACGTTGTTGGCAGGGCGTCCCGCCACAAAGGCCTCGGTGTTCTCGATGAGCTTCTGTTTTGCGTTCTCGTATCCGATGAGGTCCTTCATGTAAACGTGCTTGATGTTCTTGATGGGAATGATGCGCACGCCGTACTTGTCGCGGTCGACACGGAACGCCTTGTGCAGGCCGTACTTGCCGACGCCGAAATCCTTGTAGAACTGGGTCAGCATGCTCTTCATCTCTTCCGGGGAATCCGACTCCTCGAACATTCTGGCAAGGTTGCAGATCCGGTCCCTTATGCGGGTGTTGTAGATCTTGCTCTCCTCATAGCACTGATCGTAATTCAGGACATATTCCAGCTCGCGCACGTTCAGGTCTTCGATCAGCTCGGTAAAATCAAAGTCAAAATATTCCTTGATGATCTCGATATCATGCAGGACTGCCTGGTTGATGGTGCCGCTGACTTCGCCGCGGACTTCGCAGGCAGTGCTGTAGCTGTTCTCGTCATTGACCAGGATATTGGCGAGGTAACAATGCCACAGGTTCCCGTAGAAGCCGTTCCTTCCCGCTTCATTCAGGAGCATGGCGATGCACTCGTAGATCAGATTGATATATTCAAACTGGTCATCCCGGTCCGTATCATATTCCATGACGGCGGACATTCTTTTAAAGAGCGCACTGTCGACAAAACTGCGGTAAACGATCAGTTCATTTTTTCTCATGTAGTCTCCTCACAGGCAGATATCAGCATTATCCGTTCATCGGCGGCTGTACGTTGTTCAATGTTCAATAATTTCCCAGGATCTTGAGATTTCCCGCTTCGTCGCGAAGGCCCCGCAGGGCGTTGCGAACGGCGCTGTCCGCAAGATTCCCGTCAAAGTCGATAAAGAACCGGTACTCCCAGTCGCGTCCTTCCATGGGGCGGCTCTCGATCTTGGTCATGTTGAGATCATTATAGATGAAATGCGACAGCAGATGGTACAGGGAACCGCGTTCATGGCGAAGTTCCAGGCAGAGGCTGATCTTTTTCGCATCCTTTAGGTAGATCTTGCGGTTCGCGATAATGATAAAGCGGGTCGAATTGGAGCTGGACTGATTGACGCCGCTCCGGATGATCTGCAGGCCGTATTTTTCCGCCGCATACTCGCTGGCAATGGCGGCCTTTGTCACATCCCGGTCTCTTGCGACCTTCTGTGCCGCAAAGGCATTGTTGGCAAGGCTGATCTGCTGCCAGGCCGCATGGTTTCTCAGGAACTGCTCGCTCTGCATCAGGGACTGGGCATGGGAGTAGACCGTTCTGATCGTTTCTTCACTTGTCCCGGGAATGCCCATGAGGCAGTGCCGGATCGGGATCGTCTCTTCCCCTACGATATAGTTCTCAAACTCGGACAGAAGGTCATAGATCTGGCTCACGATCCCCGCCGTCGAGTTTTCAATGGGAAGGACCGCATAGTCCGCCGAGCCTTCTTCAATGGCGGTCATGGCATCCCGGAAGGTCTCCACGCAGAAGTTCTTCACATCCTTTCCGAAGAACTTCTTCATGGCAGCCTCCGAATAGGAGCCCTCGGCTCCCTGATAGCAGACCCTCGTGTTCTCATCCGCAAGCTTCTCCACCGGGATGAAAGGAAGGTTCGTTAATAGTCCCGCATCCGTATACAGCTGGTACTGGCGCTTTCGGCTGATCGACATGATCTGCTCGAAGATCTCCCGGACAGCTCTCTGATTGAACTCTCCTTCCGCACCGGCGCTCACCATGCGGAGCTTCTCCTGCTCCCGCGCCCGGTCCAGGATCCTTTTGCCGGTCTTCATCTTGTCCTTTGCAATATCCTCTGAGATCGACATTCTCCGGACGATGAGGTCCGTGATCTTCTCATCGATCTCATCCAGCTGTTTCCTGTAATCAGAAAGATCCATTGCCGTTGTTCTCCGATCGTAATAGTTTTGCCTCCTGGTCCCTGGTCGTTAAGTTGTCGATGATCTCGTCCAGGTCGCCGCCCAGGATCTCGCCCAGCCGGTACAGGGTGAGTTTGATCCTGTGGTCCGTCACTCTTCCCTGGGGGAAGTTGTAGGTCCTGATCTTCTCGGAACGGTCTCCCGTTCCCACCTGGCTCCGTCGAAGATCCGCCTCCTCGTCATGGCGCTTCTGGAGTTCCAGGTCATAGAGCTTGGAGCGGAGCAGCGCCCAGGCCTTGTTCTTGTTCTGGAGCTGCGACCGTTCTGTCTGGGCGTAGATCACGATTCCCGTCGGCAGGTGGGTAAGACGTACCGCGGAGTCCGTCGTATTGACGCCCTGGCCGCCGTTTCCGGAGGCGCGGGTGATGTCCATGCGAACGTCCTCAGGCGGAATGTTCACCTCCACCTCGTCCGTGACCTCGGGCATGACCGCCACCGTGATCGTGGAAGTATGGATCCTTCCGCCGCTTT
>CAMNCY010000152.1 GCA_946534785.1 uncultured Lachnospiraceae bacterium
CTGACCTCCTGGAAAAGCGGCGTGGAGAAATATCGCTCCGCCGTATCCGGAAGGATGGTGACAACAGTTTTTCCGGAGCCCAGCTTTTTCGCGAGCTTGATGGCGGCGCAGACGTTGGTGCCGCTGGAGATACCGCACATGATGCCTTCTTTTGCCGCCAGTTCCTTGGAGGTCCGGATCGCATCCTCATCCTTTACGATGCAGATGTCGTTGTAGATGTCCGTATCCAGGATCGGGGGGATGATGCCGTCGCCGATGCCCATCTGCAGGTGGGTGCCGACGGAGCCGCCGGAGAGGATCGCGGCGTGCTCAGGCTCCACAGCCCAGATGGTGATATCGGGATTTTCTCTTTTCAGTGCTGTGCCGATGCCGGTGATGGTTCCGCCGGTGCCAATGCCGGAGCAGAAGCCGTGGATCGGGCAGCCCGCATCCCTCAGGATCTCTTCGCCCGTGGTCTTTGTCTGGACCTCGACGTTGGCGGGGTTCTCGAACTGCTGGGGAACGAATACGCGGGGATCCTTCTCCTTCATGGAGAGGGCGATCCGCACGCATTCGGCGATGCATTCGCCGATATTGCCCGCGTCATGCACCAGGATGACTTCCGCACCGTAGTGGCGGACGAGCTTTCTGCGTTCTTCACTGACGGAATCGGGCATGATGATCTTCGTGGCATAGCCGCGGACAGCGCCGACAAGGGCAAGGCCGATTCCCTGGTTGCCGCTCGTGGGCTCGACGATGATACTGTCCTTATTGATCAGGCCCTCTTCCTCCGCCTTGCGGATCATGGCATAGGCGGTCCTTGTTTTGACGGATCCGCCGACGTTCAGTCCTTCGAATTTGACCAGGATCTGCGCACAGTCCCCGTCTGTCATATTGTTCAGCCGGATGAGGGGCGTGTGCCCCATGGCCTCCAGAATATTTTCATAGATCATAAAAACAGCTCCTTTATCATTTCTGCATTGAATTCAACGGAAGGGACATGGTCCACCTCGATCCGGTAGAGGGCGTTCGCCGCCAGGTGCTCCGCCGCCTGTTCCAGGTCGCGGATACCGGTGGTGCCGCGGAAGGTCTCGACGATGGCATCCAGCGCTTCGTCCGTCACGATGCATTCACCGCTCCGAAGGCCGATCCTTTTCAGGACCTTCGGCAGGGCAAAGCGGGAGAGGATGATCTTTTTCTCCTCTTCCGAATAGTCCGGGATGTCGATGACGGCAAAACGGGACATGAGGGGCGCACTGATCGCGTTCTTGTCATTGGCGGTCGCGATTGGATAGACGCCCGAAGTGGGGATCATGCACTCCATATAGTTATCGGTAAAGCCCAGATTGTCAAGGAGGGTCAGAAGGACGTCCGCGGGGTTCGCGCTGCCCTTGCCGGAAGCCGCCTTGTCCAGCTCGTTGATAATGAAGACCAGATTGGATTCACCGGCCATGGAAAAAGCTTCCATGATGATGCCGGGCTTTGCGTTCGCGTATACGCGGGGGCTCCCCGTCAGCTGCTCCGGATCGTTGATGGAGCTCATGTCGAGGGTCGTCCACGGGAGCTTCAGGATCCTTGCGACCGCGTAGGCGATCTGGGACTTTCCGGTTCCTGCCGGGCCTGCAAGGAGAAGTCCGTAGGAGGGAAGCGTGTGCGTCCGGTTGATCTGGATGATCGTTTCCATGATGCGCTGCTTCACCTTTTCAAGGCCGTAGAGCTCCTCATCCAGGATCCTCCTGGCTTCCACGGGATCGATGGAGGCAAAATAGTCGTTCTTCCACTGGATGTTCATCATGACGGAGAGGGCGCGCTGGGCGTGGCGTCTTTCTTCCGCGGACACCTCGGAGGACTTGGCAACGGAAAGGTTGCGGCGTGCCCACAGACGGATGTTGTCGGGAAGGGTGCGGCCCGCGCAGTCCATGAAATCCGTAATGCTCTGGAGGCTCGTCAGCTTCATGCTGTCGCCGTCTTCCTCTTCGTCATCCTCGGAGGCGGGCGTGATATCCTTCGGCGGTGCGCTGGCAAGAAGGCGGCCGATCATGAACTGGAGGAAACCGTCCTCGGCAGAGAGTTTGGTCCCGCCGCCGAAGGCCATTTCGCGGATCTTATAGACAGCGTAGCCTTCGGGCGTCGTCTGTCCGGAAAGGCAGACGCTGATATGGTGTTCGCCGAGCCATGCGACGAGGCTGATAAAGCGGGCGTCGATCTTCAGGATGTCGGCTTTGCCGCCGCCGGAGCCTTCCTGGAATTCGAAGGAGGTCCTTACCTGCTGATTTGTGAAAACACCGTAGGAATGGTGCGGATGTTCCTTCTCACTGCAGGAAAGGACCAGCAGGGGAGACTGCGGCGAAGGTACGGACATGCTGCTCTTTACGATCTCATAGGTGCAGACGGCGCCTTCCGGAGAAGCCGGCGCTGCATTAAAGTCAAATACTCTGTTTTTCATGCTGTCTTGTTCCTTTCGGGAGCATGGGAAAATACGTACGGGGCCGGAGCCCGCATGCCGCTTATTATACACGAATCGCAGGCTCTGAGGTACCGTATTTTTCCTTATAAATCCTTCGTATAATATTTCATTTTTCCTTCGTTTATGAGATAATTGCTTCGCAATCGCCGTTATACGGTAAAGTATCATATTATGTACAGCCCGGCTGTACGGAATCATATGGAGGAAGAAATGAGAAAGTTTATCAGCGTTATCCTGGCAATGGGAATGACAGCAATGCTTCTTTCCGGCTGCGGCGGATCATCCGCTCCTGCTGCTCCTGCAGCTCCTGCAGAGGAGAAGGCAGAGGCTGAGGCTCCCGCAGAAGAAAAGGCAGAAGCGGAAGCACCTGCAGAGGCTGAAGCTCCGGCAGAAGAGGGTGCAGCTGCCCTCAAGATCGCGATCGTAAGCTCCCCTTCGGGCGTTGACGACGGATCCTTCAACGAGAACAACTACAACGGAATCCTGAAGTTCATCGAAGAGAGCCCGGATTCCACCGTTACCCCCATCAAGGAAGAGACCGGCGACGTAGCGGCCTGCATCCAGACCGTAGCGGACATCGTGGCAGACTATGACGTCATCGTATGCTGCGGCTTCCAGTTCGCTGGCATTGGCACCATCGCCGAGGAGAACCCGGATGTGAAGTTCATCCTGGTCGACACGGATCCTTCCGATGAAGAAGGCAATGCCGTCGAGCTTGAGAATGTCTATGCCATGACCTTCAAGGAGCAGGAGAGCGGCTTCGCAGCAGGCGTTGCGGCAGCTCTTACCACCAAGACCGGCAAGGTCGCGGTCGTCAACGGCATCGCATATCCTTCCAACGTCAACTATCAGTACGGCTTTGAGTCCGGTGTCAACTATGCCGTCAAGAACTACGGCGCAACAGCTGAGTGCGTTGAGCTTGCTTCCTATGCGGGCACAGACGTTACCGGCGCGAACGTAGGCGGCAACTATGTAGGTTCCTTCGCAGATGAAGCGACCGGCAAGGTCGTGGGCAAGGCCCTGATCGATGAAGGATGCGACGTGATCTTCGTAGCAGCAGGCGGCTCCGGAAACGGCGTCTTCACAGCTGCCAAGGAAGCTTCCGATGTTTACATCATCGGCTGCGACGTCGACCAGTATGACGACGGCGTGAACGGAAGCAGCAACATCATCCTGACCTCCGGTCTGAAGATCATGGACAAGAACGTTACCCTGCAGCTCGAGAACATCGCAGCCGGCACATTCGTGGGCGGCAACAACCTTCTGGGTGCCGATACCGATTCCACCGGCTATGTCAGCGAGGCAGGCAGGAACCAGCTGAGCGACGATGCCATCGCCAAGATCGACGAGGCATTCGCAAAGGTCAAGTCCGGCGAGGTCGTTCCCGCAGCGAACTTCAACGAGATGACACCTGACAACTTCACAGGACTTTGATCTGTCCTTCAAAGCAGATCCATACGGACCGCGCGGTCCGGAGTAAAACACGAAGAGCCGGCGCTGGCATGTATCACGCCGGCTCTTTTCCTGTCAGCGGAAAAACGGACAGGAGCAGCAGGAATGAAATGCAGGGATACGGAAAAGTATCAAAAGCCGGAGGGTCATGGCGCCCCTGCCCGGCGGGAGTACACAAATGGCGGAAAAGAAGGAAACGAATAACGCAGAATCCTATATCGTGGAGATGCGGCATATCACCAAACGATTCCCCGGCATCGTCGCCAATGACGACGTGACCATTCAGATCCGGAAGGGCGAGATCTATGCGCTCCTCGGAGAGAACGGCGCCGGCAAGTCCACGCTCATGAGCATGCTGTTCGGCATGTACGAGCCGGACGAAGGCGAGATCTGGATCCGGGGGAAGAAGGAAGACATCACCAGCCCCTCCTATGCGACGAGCCTGAATATCGGCATGGTCCACCAGCATTTCAAGCTGGTCTCCAACTATACGATCGCAGAGAACATCATCCTGGGCATTGAGCCGAAGAAAAAGGCCCTGGGCCTCTTTCCCTATGTCGATATGAAGACGGCCAACCGGAGGATCGAGGAGCTCTCCCGCCAGTACGGGCTGGAGGTCGATCCCCGGGCTGTCAT
>CAMNCY010000153.1 GCA_946534785.1 uncultured Lachnospiraceae bacterium
ATTACCTGATGATCACTGCCGTCTCCGGCACACGCTCGCATATGTAATTCAGCACAAAATCGAAATCCGCGTCCTCCGCATAGACCTGATTGTGCTGCAGCAGGTGATTGACATAGATCACATGTCTTCTTCGAACGGCTTTGACCTTCCGTACCTGCCGGAACACAGAAGCCTGATTGTCTCTTGTAGCCGCCATAATGCCTGCTCCTGCCCGGCTCAGATTCCCCGAAGCCAGGCCTGCTGCCGCCGTAAGCCACCCGATGGCCTGCGTCTTCTCATAATCCTTTTTCATCTGCCTCATTTCCACGCCGTTCTCATCCATGGTAAAGAGGACCTGATAAGACCAGCCGTATACGGAAGCAAGAATCAGATACGAAACTGCGCCGAGTCCGAGCATTACCAGAAGAAGAATGATAAACATCCTGACAAATGACAGATAGTCTTCCGCATCCCAGTAGTGGAAGTCACCTCCGATCAGATTGATCAGTGCCAGAAAGCATACTACGATCCCGACGGAAAGCAGGATGGCTTTCATGACCGTTATCAGGATCGTCGGATTCTGCAGCATCCGGTATTCATAGATCCAGCGGTATTTACCGTCCGGGCAGAGCCGGATATTCCCTGAACCCTGACTTTTGTCCGGATACGGCCGGTCATTCCCGTTGATCATTTGTCCCATTTTTCCACACCTCCTTTTATCTGCCGGGTCTAAGATGGCTGTCTTCGCCCTCTTCCGCCGGATCAGAGATGAATATCTCCGCCCACATCCACCGGGGCAAGTTTCCACTTCTTCGCGGATGCCTCATCTTCCGGACGTTCCCGGTAGATCAGTGTAAATAAGCCATAATTGATAAACAGAGTCCTGGTACCTTCCGCAAGTGGCGTGACATTCTGTGTCTCGAAGAAGGACTGCTTTCCCTGGTCGACGCTCTGCCAGACCAGTCGGGATTCGATCCTGTTATCCCTGAATTCATTCGCATTGAAACGGCTGTAATCCAGATTCTCCGGAAGGTCCATATAAACTTCGATTCCTATGTGGTATTTAAGGATCTCATCTTTATTTAAGGTTTTATTAAGCTGTTCGCCCGTGGCCAGCGCGCCCGGCAGAACGCCGGTGTAGTTCTTATTTCCGTCCGTCGACTGGTATTTACCGGAAAAAGACCTGGCATCCGGAGGAACATCCAGATCCAGCCGGCTTTCTGCAAGCACATGTCCGTTGACCGTCGTTACCGAATGCGATGTATAGCGGACTGCCTGCAGCTCCCAGATCCCCTCCTTGCGTTCCAGCGGGATCGTTGTCACACGATCCTTCATTTCAAACCGGATGTTGAACAGATCCGGTGCGTTTTTCTCATAGTGATAAGGCTTCACCCGCAGCACGGACGGTGCGCCCCGGCGGAGCCACGAAAGCTTTGTGAACTCAACGGTTCCGAAGCCCGAAACCATGATCATAATCTCTTTCCCGGATTCATTTGCCAGTCCTATATCATGATCGGAATAGGGCGACTGTTCGAAATTATTGAATCTCGGATCCGTCACCTGGACACGGATCGTGCTGTTCAGCTCATGTTCCAGAGAACAATAAGCCTCAAATGTCTCATCCAGCGCTTCTTCATACCGGATCTCCATCAGATGGAGCATATAAGGCTTCAGGAAACTGTACAGATCCTTTTTGTAGGAGGAAGAAAATTTTCTCTGATCTAACGTGGAAGGCGTCTTATAACTGTCTGCCATAGGCTCCCGGATAAAAGTCCCCCACTGCGTGTTCTTCAGATAACTCTGCCTTGTATTGTCGTCGATATTCCAGAAAACGTTGGTATACACAGAAAGCAATGTGTCAATGAATTTCGCCGGATCCGTACCATACGCCCTTTTACGTTCAAGCGCGTTATCAAAGACCAGCTTCCATTCCGCATAGCCGGTGGCCGCAGAGGAAGGCAGCGGATGGTACCCCGGTTTATCATAAATATCGCCGTTTGCCCATGCTTTCAGGTGCTCCTCGTTCTTCCTGTCAAAATATGTATAGTTCAGTTTTGCCGTCTTCGGATTGTAGGTAACATACTTACTGGTAAAAGTACGGTATGCCAGCTCCTCCAGGCTTCCGTTTCCCTGAAGCGAGATATCCGAAATGGTGGCACTGGCAGTGCTGTAAACGTAATAGCAAAGCACACAGGCGGCGATGATGAGCCCGACCGGTCCGCCGAGCATCTGTCCTCCGATGCTGATGAGCAGGGCGCTCAGGTCATTCACATTATCACTCAGCGCCTTTTCGAAGCCGTCCCTGTACCACTGATACATCAGCTTGGCCAGGGATATCACCATGCCCACATAACCCAGTTTGGTCGAGAGGCCGGAAAGTACCTTGGATGCCCCCGGATTCGCCAGCAGGGCTTCCAGCTTAATATAGTAATCCGCGCCGGTTATCGTGTTGTTCGAAATGGTAAGTCCCCGGTCCATCCAGTACCGGTTTCCTTCATTTAAAAGCCGGGAAAGTGTATCGTCCTGCGCGATCTTACCGGCTTTGATCTGTGCTGCCAGTCTTCGGTAGTTCAGATGGACCTTATCAAAATAACTGTCAGCCCATTCATCTATTTCCAGATCAAAGACATCCCCGTCCGCCTCTGAAAGTCTGCTGTTATCCACCATCTTCCGGAACGCAGCGTATTTACTGAAATGGGTCGTTCGTATGGTCGCCAGTCCGTTCTCTGCCTCGGTGTACTTGGCGATCCAGGCACCGTTCTCCTCGTCATAATACTGAACGCAGACATTGTCGCCCCAGTCGGGGTCATAGGGCAGAGTGACTGTTACCAGACCTGCAAATTCGGCGGATCCTCCATCCATCTTCAGGTCATAGCAGACGGCCTGATACTCCCCGTCATCCTTTACCCGGTATGGCTGCACCGACACCTCTCCCGGTTCTTCATTCAGGCAATAGTCCCCGAACTCCAGCCGGACACCGTTCTGAAAACGGACGGCGGGCTTCTCAATACTTACCTGCGCCCTCTCCGGCTCCCCGGCAATATCCGACGCCCCGAATACGATCCCGGAAAAGCCCCTTTCCGAAATGTCAATGGTATCTTCCCATGAACCGGAGGCAGGATCTCCGGATGCCTCCGTTCCTTTCCCGTCGGATACAGGTCCCGTGCCGGCGGATACCGCCCCCGGGCCGGCAGCAGTCGATGCCGTACCCCCGCCGACGCCCGGATTCTGCGGTTCTTTTGACGTTCGCAGCAGTCCCGGCTGCCAGAAAGCGATCAGGATCAGTTCCAGGACCATTACAGCCGACAGCAGGACGCACAGGCCCGGGCTGCCTTTGGCAGATTTCCGTTTTCTTCCCGGATCCCGGTTCTTATCCGGTCCTGTTGCCCCGGCCGTCCCTGCCTTTAAAGTCGATTTCGCACCTGCGGTACCGGCCGGACCTGCCTTAACAGTGGATTTCGCTCCCGCCCGTGGCGTCGGCGCGGCCGGCGCGGGCTGTATCTTCTCTCCGCATTCCGGACAGAATTTTACGTCCGATGCAAGCTTTGCACCGCATTTTCTGCAATAATTCGCCATAACTTCACCCTCCTCACGGCCTGACCAGTGTCAGGTGTCCGGAAATGCCGTCCGGCCAGTGAATACTGCCGAACGCATACTGATGACCGTCCATTTTGTAGAAGTCCGTCAGTCTGACCATTCCGGGGCCATAGGCTTCCACATCCCCGACAAGAGAGCCCTCATAAACGGAATCAGGTGTATTGTCATCATAGCCTTCTCCTTTGGAACCGACATAGGCATAGAACCAGTCAAAAGTAAGCCGAAGATCCTCTTCCGTTCCGGAAAAGTCCATGTTGGCAAAACGTTCGACCCCTTCCTCGTCCCATATATAGCATTTCCAACCTCCCAGAGCCTCCGGGAAATCCATGTCTTCCGATCCGGCAGGACAGATCCCGTCGATAATATCCTTTGTGATCCAGGTGAAATCCGCGGCGGTAGGCCTTTCGGTCGTGTCGAAAACCGAAATATCGGACTGACCGGCAAGATGTCCCTCTTCGGGTTCCTGCTGCGCTGTATCTCCGGCAGGTTCCTCTGACACATCCGTATCCTGAGAATCATCGCCAGCGGGTTCTTCTGACACAGCCTCATCCCGGGAAACATCCTCAGCGGATTCCTGCATCATGGCCATGACGTCAAAGGCGGGATAATCCTCCCCCTGAGAAATGTCCGGTATTTCCGCCGCTGCCGCAGGCCCGTCCGGTGAAGCCGGCAAAGATGCCGTCTCCTGCGTCTCCTGTTCAGCCTGAATCAGGCTGTTTCCCTCGTCGGAAGTCTTTACTGCCGGTGACCCGGAAGAAGTAATAATAACGATCAGCAGCACAAGATCGATCACCGCCAGAATGGGCGTAAGAATGGTTTTTGACATAAGATCCAACCTCCTTTCGGCCGGATGCATATATGTGTTGTTGTGTGTATTTTTAATAAAATTGTATATTATCGGAATTCAGCCAAATGCTGTGACACTAAAAACAGCAATGCCATTCTCATGTCACGC
>CAMNCY010000154.1 GCA_946534785.1 uncultured Lachnospiraceae bacterium
AGCTGATGACCTGGGCTTCTCCATAAGCGGGATCCAGGTGCGCGGCAAGACGTTCGATCATGTCCGCATCGATCCAGTCGTCACTGTCCACAAAGCAAAGATATTTGCCCGTGCTCTCCGAAACGCCGCGGGACCAGGCACTGGTCAGGCCGCCGTTCTCCTTGTGGATGACGCGGATCCTGGCATCCTCTGCCGCAAGCTCGTCGCAGATCTCTCCGCTCCTGTCGCGGGATCCGTCGTCGACCAGAAGGATCTCCAGGTCCCGGTACGTCTGCTCCGTGATGGATCCGACGCATTTTTCTATATATTTTTCCGCCCCGTAGACCGGGACGATCACTGTGATCTTCTCAGGCATTCCCGCAATTCTCCCCGTCCCAGAAGCGGGACAGCTGTTCATAGATCCTGCCGCCGATTTTTTCATAGGAATGGTCCGCGCCGGCAAGGTGCGCTTCCTCTGCATACCGTTCATAGGACCCTTCGATGGTCCGCACCGCCTGAAGGATCGACTGCGAAGTTCCGTCCGTCTCCTCCGCATCCTTTCCGAACCGCACGGTCTTTCCGATGCCGCCGACGTTCGTCGTGACCACGGGAAGTCCGTGGGCAAGGGCCTCCAGGATCGACATGGGGACGCCTTCAAAGGCGGAGTTCATGACAAGGATGTCCGAGGCCTCCATATAGCGGGATACTTCCGTTGGCGGAACGGCACCTGTAAAGACGACGTTCCCGCCATCCGCCATTGCCCTGAGGTTCTCCCCCTCTTCGCCTTCTCCCACGACGGTCAGGGAAAGTGCTTCCCCCGTACCGGACGGGCCCTCTGCCCCGGCAGCGGCCTCCTTCACCGCGCGGATGATGCCGTCCACGCCCTTGTCCTTCGAGAGCCGTCCCACAAAAAGAAGCTTTCCGGAAAAGGGATGCGGCTTCCAGTCCGCATATCCCGAGGGCAGAACGATGGAATTCTCCGCCATGACGAGCCGGTCCGTATAGGGGCGGTAATCCCGCATGCTGTCTTCATCCAGGCACAGGATCAGGGACGCGTGCCGGATGACGTACTTCAGGTACAGTCCGAAGGCCTTCCGGACCAGGAGATTTTTCCGGAAGAAGCGGAATCCCCTGTCCATATTCGCATAGCTTCCATGGGAAAAAATGACGTACTTCGCACCGGGTTTCAGGAGCCGTACCGGTCCCACTGCTTCCGGCGTCTGGATATAGTTACAGTCCCGTTTTGTGATATGGAGTGTTTTCCCGTAGCGGAGCAGGCCCTTTGCGAAGGCAAGGCGCAGCGAATGCGCCGTATGTCCCAGATCCGTTTCCACGCATGCGACCGGAAGAAAGGAAAGAGCCGCACCGAAGCATTCCGCCTGTATCAGGCGGCCCACTTCCTGCGGATCCTTCGTTACGCCGACCAGCAGGATGTCCCGGATCCTGTCCTTCCGGAACTCGACAAGATACCGGAGGAAATTGCGGACGCTGGTAAGCTGTCCGCCGATGGGGAAATCCGTAAAATTGGTCGTGTCATATATGATCAGTCTGGATGTGCTCAACGGAACAGTTCCTCCCAGTATGCCTGAATGCGGCTGTCCCAGCCGAACCTTTCGATATTCGCATCCCCTTTCCGCACAAGGCTCTGCCGCAGGTCCTCATCGGACTGCAGGCGAAGGAGCTGTCCTGCCGTTTCGGAAGGATCATCCGGATCCACCAGGATCCCCGCATCGCCGACGACTTCCGGAAGGGACGTCCTGTCGGAGCAGATGACCGGGACCTTCAGCTGCATTGCTTCCAGCGGAGGAAAGCCGAAGCCCTCCGCGACGGAAAGGAACAGGAACATCTGCGCGGAAGCGATCAGGCTGCACATATCCCTGTATTTCTCGATATAGGAATAACAGGTGATCCGGGAGGCCGCTTCCTCCGAGATCAGTCCCTGTTTGACAAAATCATCCGCTGATGCGATGCCGATGACCTTGAGAGGAAGGGGCTGTACCTTCTCTTCTGCGCAGAGGGCATGATAGCTCTCATAGGCGCGCATGATCCCCGCCGCGTTCTTATGGGGAAGGGAGGATGTCACGGCAACGATATACGGATCGTCACTGACGGCGTCACGGAGGATGGCTTCCCGGTCCTTCATTTCGTTCAGGCCGTTGTAGATCTCCACGACCCTGCCGGCACTCCCCGGCACTTTGTCCAGGATATCCTTCACGGAGCTGTCGGAAATGGTGATGATGCGGTCCGCTCCCTTGATGGAGGCCTTCAGGCGCATCATGATATAGGTATTCTCGAGCCGGTTGAAATAATCCGGATAATGCTCCGCATAATAGAACGGGATCAGGTCATGGATGATGATGGTATCTTTGCCGCCGTAGAACAGAGGGCGGAAGCCGCGGGGGAAAAGGATCCTGTCGGCACCGTATTGTTTTGCCGCCTTCGTGACCGTAAAGAGCTCCCAGAGAAGGATGGTCTTCCGGTCCTTCGGGTCTCCTTTCATGAGCTCGAAGGTCACGCCGTCCGCGCTCATGTCTTCCCGGTTGTATTCATTTCCGAGCACGATGATCCGGTTCTCGTATCCGCGCCGCACATTCTCCTGTGCCAGGCGCTGCACGAGGTTCATCGTCAGGTTATAGATCCCGATGCTCTTTCCGACGCCCTTCACCAGTTTGAAAGCGTCAATGACCAGTGTCTTCATTTGGCTCCCTTTCCGAAGAGGACCACCAGGACGGTCTGCAGGAGGATCTTAAAATCCAGTGCCAGCGACCAGTTGTCGATATACTGCAGGTCCAGGCGTACGACCTCGTCGAAATCACTGATGTCGCTTCTTCCGCTTACCTGCCACATGCCGGTAAGCCCCGGTGTCATGGAAAGACGTCTTCTGTAATGCTCGTTATACTGCTCGAATTCCCGCTCGGTAGGCGGTCTTGTGCCCACAAGGCTCATGTCTCCCTTGAGCACGTTCCAGAACTGGGGGAACTCATCCAGGCTCGTCTTGCGGATGAAGGCGCCCACCTTTGTCACGCGGGGGTCGTTCTCCATCTTGAACATCAGGCCCGTCACCTCATTCTGGTCTTCCAGCTCGCGCAGCCTTGCCTCCGCATCCTGGTACATGGAACGGAACTTGTAGATCTTGAAACGGCGTCCGTTCTTGCCCACGCGGACCTGGGAGAAGAACACGGGTCCCGGGGAATCCAGCTTGATGGCCGGTGCAAGGAAGATGGTGATGATGCCCGTCAGGAGCAGTCCCACGATACCGCCGATGATATCAATAAATCTCTTGAGAAGGAGCTTTTTGATGCTGACGACCGTCCTTGTATAGGTGACGACGGTATATTCGCCGAAATTTCCGATGCGGCCCTTAGCCCCGATGACATCCGGGATCTCCATGTTGTAATGGCAGGAAACGCCCATTTCCTCAAAGCGGTTGATCAGGGGCGTGATCTCCTCCTGGGAAAGGCAGGGCGTATTGATGAAGACCTCGTCAAAAGCGATCTGCGTCATCGTATCCGCAACGCCCTTTCCGCCGTCTTCCCGGATCCTTTCCGCCGAAACGCACCCCACGATCTCGAAGCCGTAATCCAGCTCCCGGTGCAGCCGCTCGATGGTTTCGTCCTCATTGTCCCTCTGGGCGATGACCAGAACCTTGGAGACCAGCATGTCCGCGGCATAGACGCGGCGCAGGATCTTCTTGACGACGCAGTGCGCGATGAACATGATCACGAGATTCAGCCAGAAGAAATCCAGTATGACCTTACGGGAAAGGATATGGGACCACTGGGCGAAGAAAACGAAGATCAGGGAGACGCCGACCATGATCAGGTTGAACTTGATGATGCACAGCAGTTCCCTGTAATATCCCCGGATCAGGAAATCGATGTTCCAGTTCCGGAAATAGCTGTAGATCGTACAGAACAGCAGAAATACGACAAGGACCATGTAATGCAGGGTCTTGTTGCCGTAATCATTTACTCTCTCTCCGCTGAAACGGATCCAGGTCGCGATGCAGTAGGACGCCAGGACGCAGAGGATGTCTATAAACCACAGAAGATATGTCTGAAAAATACCGGCTTTCTGATTCATCTCAATTACTCTCCGTTCTCCTTTGTCTCCCCGCCATAAGAGGCAGATACAGGGAAAGCAGGAGAAAAGCATAGTTCCTCCCGATATACTCGGAAACCAGGTGCGCTTCCGGTACCGTATATATGAACATCGTGATCAGCATCACGAACGCCGCTGCGTCCTGACGCTGTCGCACCTTGTGAAGGACCATATAAAGGAGTACGAGGATCGCTGCTGCGGGGATCACTCCATACCAGTAGACCAGCCGTACCCATCCCATGTCAAAAAAGACCGTGTTGAGCCGGGAAGAGAAAAGGTGCCAGGTACCGAGGGTCCCGTCGTAATATGTACGGTCCCACAACGCGGCGGCCCTTCCCGTCATGATGCGGTCGAGCTGTTCCAGGAGGAAGATATGCGAAGGGCTGATGACCGATACCAGCAGGGAATAAAGCAGCCCCGCCGTCCACACC
>CAMNCY010000155.1 GCA_946534785.1 uncultured Lachnospiraceae bacterium
AGACCTCGAAATTCATCAGCGGCTCTCCGCCGAAGAAGTCCACCTCCAGGTTCGTCCGAAAGCCCGAGTTCTCCACAAGGAAATCCAGGGCACGCTTTCCGGTCTCAAAGCTCATGAGGCCGGCCTGGCCGTGGAAGGTCCCCTGGGAAGCAAAACAGTAGGAGCAGTTCAGGTTGCAGGTGTGGGCCACCAGAAGGCACAGGGCCTTGATGACGTTGGAGCGGTTCTTCAGGTCAAAGGCCTTTCCTTCGAACACATCCTCGAAGAACAGCTTTCCGTCTGCGATCAGCGCATCGATATCCGCAAAGGTATCGGTGATATCCTGCTGCGTAACGCCGTCTGCGCTGTACCTGTCCGTCAGGATCCTGCGGATCTCCTCCCTTTCTTTCCCTTCATCGACCAGCGCGATCGCGTCATAGGCAACATCATCCGTCACATGGACGCTGGCGCTGTTCACATCCAGGATGATATTGTACCCGTTCATTTTATACTGATGGATCATTCTGTACTCTCTTTGCGTGAGTCACGGGGACAGGTCCGCTGACTCATTGTGTGCAATGAATAAGCCGCGAAGCGCGTTAAAACCGCGCTTCGTGGCTTGTTTTAACGTAACGCGTGAGTCAGCGGACCTGTCCCCCTGACTCACCCCGGCTCTCCGTAACATAAGCGATCCGCTGGCAGATGAAGCACACCTGTCAGCGGATCCGCATCTCATTTACCGATTACAGCCGAAATTATTTATTGCTGTTCTCACACGCCTGGTTCGCGATGCCGCAGCTTGTCTTGCATGCGCTCTGGCAGGATGTCTGGCATTCGCCGCAGCCGCCGTTTGCAGCGCTCTTGACCATGTCACGTGTATCCAGTGTAATGATGTGCTTCATGAGTTCGTCCTCCAAATTAAGTACTGCACGGAGCCCCGTGCCTTCTTGTCTTTAAGGCTCCTTATTTACTGCTATATCTTACATAGCCGCCGTTTGTTTTGTCAAGAAGATCAGAGCACAACGCCGTCCTTGAAGATGGAGATCTCACGGCAGCCGTTCTTCTCGCTGTTCGTCTGGCGTCCGCTGGCGATCTCAAGGACGAAATCCATGAGTCTTGCACCTGCGCTGTCAAGGGATTCGCCGGTCGCAACGGTGCCTGCGTTGAAGTCGATCCAGTTCTTCTTCTTGGTCGCGATCTCCGTGTTAGATGCGATCTTGATCGTGGGAGCGGGAGCACCGAAAGGTGTGCCTCTGCCCGTCGTGAACAGGATCAGGTTCGCGCCGGAAGCCGTAAGGGCCGTCGTGGAAACGAGGTCGTTTCCGGGGCCGTACAGCATGTTCAGGCCCTTGGTCTTAACGGGATCGGCATACCAGATGACGTCCGAAATGGGAGCCGTACCGCCCTTCTGGACGCAGCCGCAGCTCTTGTCCTCAAGGGTCGTGATGCCGCCCTGCTTGTTGCCGGGGCTGGGGTTGTCATAGACGACTTCGTGGTGGGAAATGAAGTAATCCTTGAAGCCGTTCAGCATACGGCAGGCCTTGTCGAAGACTTCCTGGTTGCGGCAGCGGCACATCAGCATGCCTTCCGCACCGAACATCTCCGGAACTTCCGTCAGGATCGTCGTGCCGCCCTGGGCGACCAGAAGATCCGAGAAACGGCCGACCGTCGGGTTCGCCGTAAGGCCGGACAGACCATCGGAGCCGCCGCACTTAAGACCGACGACCAGTTTCTCCACGGAAATGGGCTCTCTCTTAAACTGCCCCGCATATGCGGCACATTCTTCCAGGAGCTTTCTGCCTTCCGCGAACTCATCCTCGACCTTCTGGCAGGTCAGGAACTTCACTCTGTCGGGATCGTATTCTCCCAGTTCCTCCAGGAACTGCTCATGTGTAAGGTTCTCGCAGCCAAGGCTCAGGACCAGGACAGCGCCCGCATTGGGATGGCGGGTAAGCGCCGCCAGGAGCTTCCTTGTCTGCGCATGGTCATGGCTGGTCTGGCTGCATCCGAAGGGATGCGGGAAGGTGTACAGACCGTCGATGGAGCCCGTAACGAGATCCTGGCAGTCCCGGACCAGCTTCTTCGCAATATCATTGACACAGCCGACGGTCGGGATGATCCAGATCTCATTCCTGACAGCTGCTCTTCCGTCCTTGCGCAGATACCCGTCAAAGGTCCTGGGCGGGATCTTCTCCAGCTCATGGATATCCGGCTCATAGGTGTACTCCACCTCTCCGGACAGATTGGTCTTCATATTGTGTGTATGGACCCAGCGTCCTGCACTGATGTCCTCCAGGGCATGTCCTATGGAATACCCGTACTTTATGATCTGGCCGCCGGCCGCTATGGGCTCGATTGCCATCTTATGACCCTGCGGAATCTCTTCCGCCGCCTTGATGATCTTTCCTTCGACCTGTACTTCCTCTCCTGCCGGGATCGGATGTACGGCAACAATTACATTGTCTTTGCCGGTGATGTGAATGATATCAGCCATCGTATTTTCCCTCTTTTCCGTTTTTTGCCAGTTGAACATAGTCCTCGGCGTTATCATGTATGACCCGGATCTCCTCCGGTGTCAGGCGCCTCTTCACCTTTGCGGGACTCCCGAATACCAGAGACCCTTCCGGGACCTCCATTCCCTGCGTCACCAGGGCGCCGGCACCGATCAGGCAGTTGTCGCCGATCACGGCACCGTTCATGATGATCGAACCCATGCCGATCATGACATCGTTCCCGATGGTGCAGCCGTGCACGATCGCACTGTGTCCGATCGTCACCCGGTCGCCTATGATCAGGTCATGTCCGTAATCAACATGCAGGACCGCAAGATCCTGAATGTTCGTTTCGCTTCCGATCACAACAGGCCTGTGATCCCCCCGGATCACGGCGTTGAACCAGACACTGCTGTCCTTCCCGATGACAACGTCACCGGTCACAATGGCTCCCCGCGCAATAAATACCGAACTGTCTATGCTCTTCACACTGAACCCTCCAGCTGTTATTATAACGTAAATACCAAAAGATCAAAACAGGATAATTCCGAAAGAAAGGGACGATCTTGTCATTCCGTCATGCTCATGGAAAAATACACACCCCCGCGGCAAAGTCCGCGGTAAAACACGCAGGGCCTGCTGCCGCGGCCCTTCTTTTGTGCTGCGCCCTTTTCCTCTCCGCCTGCTCCCTGCCCGGCTTTTCCGGTAAGGATCCCGCTTCTTACGGCACCGCATCCGAGCAGCTCCTGGAAGGAGAAAGCCTGGAAGCGGCAAAAGAAGACCTCCGGGAAGAATACAACGACCTTCCCACCCTCAGCGTCCCCACGCAGTATACCTGCATCGACGGCACCTGGTTCCTGGTCGACTGCTATCATGACAGGATCCTGTATGCGGATGATCCGTCCGAGGATCTCACGGAATGGAAGATCCTGACAAAAGATGCCTCGCGCCCCCACACCATCGCGGGCGACGGAACGGTCTTCCTGGCCGATGACACCGAAAACGACCGTGTCCTGGTCTTCGAACGGGCCGGGGGCGGGTTCCTTCTGACGCAGGAATTTCAAAACATCGGCGACCGGCCGCACTATACCATCTACCGGGAGGAGGACCGGACCTTCTATGTCTGGAGCTCCATGAGCGGTGAAATGTTCCTGTTCCGGCGCGCTGAAAAAAGCACCCGCATGTACCTGGTAAAAACCGTGCAGATCCCGGAGCTTTCCGGCACCTACATCCGATCCTTTACCATTGATAAGGACAGTGTCCTTTTCGTTTCCGGGATCAGCAGCGACGGGACGCCTCCGGCCATCATCCGCTGCCGCCTGAAGGATTTTGCCGTCACAGACCGTTATCCCGTACCGGATGAGATCGCCGGCATGGTGCAGATCATGCCCGTGAAGGACCGCCTGTATGTAACCGTATCCACGGACCTTTCCGGCAGCCAGGACTATGCGACCATTCTCATGGCAGACTCTTTGGAGGAGCTTTCCGAAGGAAAATACACGGACGTCTACAAGACCTGGTTCGAGGGCGGCGGAACGCCCTACTGCATGACCCGTGTCGGGGAAAAATATTACCTCACGGAGCACCGCCTCCCCGCCCACAGCGTCTGGGAATTCGAAACAGACGATACAGGCGAGATCATCTCAAGCCGTACCCTCTATTAGACTGCCAGACTGCCTTCAAACTGCCTTCAGACTGCCGGCAGCCGCCCAGTTGCCCCGGCACCCACCATGCATCCTCAGTCATAGAACCGCATGTTCTTTGTCCCGTAGGAGTGGATCTCCCGCTCTGCCCCGTTTTCAAAGGATGCGGTAAAACACATCCTGCGCAGGCGGTACATATATTCGCCGATGTTTTCGTCCGGCTCTTTACAGTTGTAGAACACCAGGCTCCAGTCCTGCCCTTCGTCCGTCAGGATGTCATGCAGGGCGTCCAGGTTCCTGCCGTACCATTCCGGGAGAGGCAGTTCCTTCTGAATGCGGTCAT
>CAMNCY010000156.1 GCA_946534785.1 uncultured Lachnospiraceae bacterium
CGTGTCGTTGGGAATGAAATCGCCCCGCATCATCTGTTCGACCACCGGGTGCCGCCCGGAAGTGATCTTAACGATGCCTTTATCGTTCAGCTTCGGGCGCACGTACCCGTTCTTTTCGGAAACGACGGAAAGGGAGGCGAAAACGTCGAGATAGGCGATGGCCCGGGCGCTCTCCTGGATCATGGCGATCCTGTCCGAGATCATGGTGCGGAGGCGGCAGAATTCTTCGTATTCCAGGTCATTCAGCTTGTCCTGGGCATTGAGGATCGTATCCTCCAGCTCCTTGAGCTTCGGCGTCGTATAGCGCTCGGAGCCGACCAGCGTCTGTTTGCGGACATAGTCCTCCGGCACCAGTTCCTTGAAGGAATTGGTGACTTCGAAAAAGTAGCCGAAGACGTTGTTGTATTTGATCTTCAGGTTCTTGATGCCGGTCCGCTGCCGGTCTTCCTCTTCCAGCTTTGCGAGCCATTCCCGGCCGTTCACCGCGGCTTCCCGGAAACGGTCGATGTCCGCGTTGTAGCCGGTCTTGATGATGCCGCCTTCCTTCATGGCAAGGGGCGGTTCATCTTCCATTGCCCGGTCCAGGGTCTCCACAAGATCGTCATAGTCGCCGAGGGCGTCCAGGATCTTCTTCAGGGCAGGCGTATCAAAGGAGGAAAGCACCTGTCGGAGGGGCCGGATCATGCGGATGGATTCCCGAAAAGCAATGATGTCCCGGGGATTTGCGGAGCCGTAGCTTACTCTGGTAAGGAGACGCTCCAGGTCATATACGGAGGAAAGATATTCGCGGATCTCATCCCGGTCCATGCCGGCGGCCGACAGGGCCTCCAGGGCATCGAACCTTTCCGTGATCATGTCTTTGTCGATCAGGGGCTGCTCCAGGAAACGGTGGAGAAGACGCGCGCCCATGGCGGTCTTCGTCTTGTCCAGGACCCAGAGAAGGGAGCCGCGGACCTTTTTCTCCCGGAGGGTTTCCGTCAGCTCCAGGTTCCTTCTGGTGGCGGAATCCAGCAGCATGTATCTGCCGGAAAGATAGGCTTCGATCCGGTTGATGTTGGCAAGATCGTTCTTCTGCGTATCATAGAGGTACCGTAGAAGCGCGCCGGAAGCCAGGGTGCCGGACTTCAGCTCGTCGATCCCCAGGGCCAGGAGGCTGGAGACTTTGAAGTGCTCCTTCAAGAGCCGTATGTTGTCCTCTTCGTTGAAATAATGCGCATCCAGCGTATTGATGATGATCCCGAGGCGTTCCTTCAGGTCGCCGATATTGAAGCCGCTCATCAGGAAGGCTTCATTGCAGACGATCTCCGAAGGCGAATACTTGATGATCTCGTCCATGATGGAATTGCGGGAAGAGGTCTGCGTCGTATAGAAAGCGCCGGTGCTTACGTCCGAGATCGCGATCCCGCTCATGCCGGGATCGTAAAAGATGCAGAGAATATAGTTGTTCCTGCTCTCGTCCAGCGTCTCGATCGCCGTATTGGTGCCGGGGGTCACGATCCTGGTCACCTCCCGCTTCACCATTCCCTTGGCAAAACGGGGATCCTCCACCTGTTCGCAGATGGCGACGCGGTATCCTTTTTCCACGAGCTTTGAGATGTAGATGTCCACGGCGTGGAAGGGAATGCCGCACATGGGCGCGCGCTCCTTCAGGCCGCAGGCCTTGCCCGTGAGGGTCAGCTCCAGCTCCCTGGATACGGTGATCGCATCGTCAAAGAACATTTCATAGAAATCTCCCAGACGGTAGAAAAGAAGGCAGTCCTTATACTCTTCCTTCGTCTTCAGGTAATGCTGCATCATGGGAGATACATCTTCGATCCTGGGGTCAGCCAACTTCGCCGCTCCTTTCCTTCAGTGCTTTTCCGAAATAGTAAAAACCGCGGCAGTCATCCAGTGATACGTCGTAGAACTTCCCGATCATGGATGCGTCTCCGGGGACATGTACGATCGTGTTGTTGGACAGACGCCCCGAGACATACCCGTCAAGCTGCGCGTTCTCCTCCTCGATCAGGGCGCACATGGTGCGGCCCTGTAAAAGCAGGGTCTGCTGTTTTGCCGTTTCCTGGACAGCCGCAAGGATCCTGTCGAACCCTTTCTTGGCTTCCTCTTCCGGGACCTGTTCCATACGGGCGGCCGGCGTGCCGGTCCTTACGGAATAGATGAAGGTATAGGCATTGTCGAAGCCGACCTTCCGGATGACGTCGATGGTATCGTCCACGTCCGCCGGCGTTTCCGTGGGAAAGCCCGCGATGATGTCGGTGGTGATCGCAACGTCCGGGATCTCTTCCCGGATGTGGAGTGCTTTTTCCATGTACTCATCCCGGGAGTAGCGGCGGTTCATGAGCTTTAGGATCCGGTCGGACCCGGACTGGAGCGGGAAGTGGATATGCCGCGCCGCCTTGGGGTTGCGTTTGATGACCTGGATCAGCTCTTCCGAAATATCCTTGGGATGGGGCGTCATGAAGCGGACTCTCTCAATGCCCGGAACCTTGCAGACGCTCTCCAGGAGTTCTGCAAAGGACAGGGGCTCTTCCAGGTCTTTTCCGTAGGAATTGACGTTCTGGCCAAGGAGCATGACTTCGACGACACCGTCCTGGGCAAGGCGTGTGACTTCCCGCAGGATCTCCCGGGGAGAGCGGCTCCTTTCTCTTCCCCTTACGTAGGGAACGATGCAGTAGGTGCAGAAATTATCGCACCCGAACATGATGTTCACGCCGCTCTTATAGGCATATTTTCTTTCCGCGGGCAGGTCCTCCACGATAAGGTCCGTCTTCTCCCACACGTCCACGATCCTCCTTGCGGAGGCGCTGCGGGGGTATTTCTGCGCATTCTCATAGACCCGGCACAGATACTCCGGGAAACGGAACAGGTTGTGGGTGCCGAAGATAAGATCCACGTAGGGATAGCTTTTCTTCAGCTTCTCCACATTGGTCTTCTCCTGCATCATGCAGCCGCACACGGCGATCTTCATCCGGGGATTGCTCTTTTTGAAATGGCTTGCGCGTCCGAGACGCCCGTAGAAATGCTGGTCCGCATTGTCGCGGACCGTGCAGGTGTTGTAGATCACGAAGTCAGCGCTTTCCTCTTCGATCTCGGAAAAACCGGCCGAGGCCAGGATGCCTGCCAGCTTCTCGGCATCCTTGGCATTCATCTGGCAGCCGAAATTGGTCACATGGAAGGTGGGCGTGCGCCCGAGCTCGGATGCCAGCTCCCGGACGTACATGCCGGCTTTTTCCAGAAATTCCTTCTGGCGGGCCAGCTCCTCTTCGTTTGCGGCCTTATGGTCAGTCAAGTTCAAATTCTGCATATTTGTTCAGGATCCTCAATAATATTTCCGCTCCGGTCTCCATCTCCTCGACGCAGACGTATTCATAGCGGCTGTGATAATGATAGGCGCCGGTCCCCAGGTTCGGGCAGGGAATGCCCGTCCAGGAAAGGCGCGCGCCGTCCGTACCGCCCCGGATCGGGACCGTAACGGGGGTGATGCCGACGGAGGAAATGGCCGCGGAAGCGACCTCGATCAGGTGCATGTGGGGGCGGATCTTCTCCGCCATGTTGTAATAGGAATCCTCGATACGGGGCGTGATCGTGCCTTCGCCGTATTTTTCATTCAGGCGGCGGCAGATCTCTTCCACCATCTTCTTTTTCTCTTCGAATTTCGCCCGGTCATGATCGCGGATGATGTAATCCAGGCTTGCCGCATCACAGGTCCCGCGGATCTCGTCGAGATGATAGAATCCTTCGTATCCCGTCGTATAATAGGGCGTTTCCTTTTCCGGAAGGAGGGAATTGAATTCCATGGCGATCAGGACGGCATTCTTCATGACGCCCTTCGCATCGCCCGGATGGGTGGAAAGCCCGCGGATGTCCAGGTGGCAGGAAGCGGCGTTGAAGTTCTCGTATTCCAGGTCGCCCACACGGCTTCCGTCGATGGTGTAGGCGTAATCGACCGCAAAATGCGAAGGATCCATGCACAGGGTCCCGTTCCCGACCTCTTCATCCGGCGTGAACATCAGCCGCACCGTGCCGTGGGGAATTTCGGGATGGCGCAGGAAGAAGGAGAACACCTCCATGATCTGCGTAACGCCCGCCTTGTCGTCACCGCCCAGGACAGAGGTGCCGTCGGTCACGATCAGGGCCTTTCCCGTATGGTCTTTGAGGTCCGGATATTCAGCAGGATCCAGGAAGATCCCGGCTTCTTCATTCAGGACGATCCTGCCGCCGTCGTATTCCCGGACAAGGCGGGGATGTACGGCAGATGCGTCTACGGCATCCGACGTGTCCATATGGGCCACGAGCCCGATGACGGGTGCAAGGTCTTCTCTTCCCTTCTTGGCAGTATCGCTCCGCGCGCGGAGTTTCTCTTCCTGCTCTTCGGAAAGGGTCAGGTTGGAGGGAAGGGTCGCGTAAACATAACACTTGTCTTCATCGTAATAAACGTCCGCTGCGCCCATTTCGA
>CAMNCY010000157.1 GCA_946534785.1 uncultured Lachnospiraceae bacterium
CTCCTTAAACTGCATTATCATTCTTCCACTCTCTGCCAGAGCGTGTAAGTTCCGTCTGTTTCTTCAAAGATGAGCCAGTCGCTTCCTTCTTCGCCGCTGATGCGGTACCAGCGTTCTTCGGACCCGATCCTGTCACCCCTGCTGCCGGAAAGGAGCGCTGCCCCTTCTTCCTCCAGTGCGATCTTCCGATAGCGGCAGACCGTTCCGTCAATGGTCAGCGTCCTTTCTTCCGCCATACCGGTGCCTTCCTCCGTATCAGTGCGGGCCGCTTCATCGGTGCGGGCCGCCGCATTGGTGCCGGTACCCGTTCCGATGCCGGCATCCGTGCCCGTTTCATACTCCAGGATGGAGGCAAGAACACTGCTTTCTTCTGCCTTTCCGGCTGCGGCAGGTCCGGCAATATCCGTTGCGTCTGCTTCTTCAGACTCCTCCGATATCGCAGCTTCAGCTTCTGCCGTTTCCGGTATCGCCATGGCTTCTTCATCCGCCATCATGCTCTGTACAGCCACGGCTTCCTCAGCTGTTTCTTTCCCTGCTGCTTTGGCAGGCATTTTCGCCGCTTCTGCCGGCATCTCCATTTCCGCCGGCGTCTCCGCTGTCAGCGACGCCTCTGCCGGAGCTGCCTCGGCCGGTGCTGCTTCTGCCGGTTCTCCGGCCGGGAGGGCTTCCTCCATTGCCGGCGCCGCTTCTTCGAGGGCCTCTTCTGCCTCCTCCGTAAGAGTGCCTCCGGATGTCACGGCCTTTTCGTCTGCCATGCTTTCCGCAACTGCCGGTGCTGTGGAGTACGCTGCCTCCTGCGTATACTCCCGCCTTAACAGGCTTCCCATGGACAGAGCTATGACAACACAGGCCGCCGCTGCCAGAAGAAGGCCCGCCCGGTTCATGCCGCGGATCCCGGGGAAGGCGATGCGCTTTGCTTTTTTCTCCGGGGCCTGCATGCGAAAAAGGGCCGCTTCTTCGATGAGCGTCTCATCCAGCCCGTTCATGGCTTCCAGGATATCTTCACTGCTGATCCTTTTCATAAGACGTAGCCCTCCTGTTCCAGATATTTTATCAGGTCTTTGCGCATGCGGAACAGGATGCTCCTGGCCGTCGCCTCGTTCATTCCGGCGCGGGCTGCGATCTCATTGACGGGATCCATGAAAAAATATCTGCAGAGGAAAATATTCCGTTTGTTTTCCGGCTGTTTTTTCAGGAAATCCGAGAGGACTTCCGAAAGCTGCCGCATGTCCATTTCCGATTCCACTGTATTTTTCTCCGGGAATGTTTCCGCCATTTCATCCAGACACAGCGCATACTCCGACCCTTCTCTTTTTCTTGCGTGGCGCTTCCGGTAGCAGTCGATGGCCTGCTCGCGGGTGATCTTGCCCAGATAGGAGGAAAGCACGGAGGGGCGGTTCTGGGGCATGGAGTTCCACGCCTTCAGATACGTGTCGTTCACGGTCTCTTTGCTGTCCTCTTCGTCTGAAAGCACGTTAAAGGCGATCGTATACAGATATTTTTCATATTTGATCTGTGTCTCGGAAACGGCCCGCTCGCTCCGCTGCCAGTACAGATCCACGATTTCCTTATCTTCCATCGCACTTCCCCCTTTACTCCTATTCCCGAAAAAAACACTCCCGTGTTGCATCTTATTAAAAAAATCGTTATTAAAAAAATTTCCCGGCAGCCTGCAGGTGTCGGGAAATGATCTTGCCGTTCAGATGACGTAGAACCATGTTTTGTCCTGTTCCAGGGACTTCTGCTCATAGCCCAGATCCGAATCATTCGTAATGTGAAGCTCCTGGTTCTGGATACTGATACGGGAATCCGGCGCAACGGACTTGGTGATGAACGCGTTGGAGCCTATGACCGAATTTCTGCCGATCACGGTCTCGCCGCCGAGGATGGAAGCACCGGAATAAATGGTGACATAATCCTCAATGGTAGGGTGTCTGCGCTTTCCGCGAAGCTTCTGGCCGGCCCTTGTGGAAAGAGCGCCCAGGGTAACGCCCTGATAGACCTTGACGTGATCGCCGATCACGGTCGTCGCACCGACGACGATGCCGGTCCCGTGGTCGATCATGAAGTACTTTCCGATCGTCGCACCGGGATGGATGTCGATTCCCGTATGGCTGTGGGCATGCTCCGTGATCATTCTGGGGATGAGCGGCACGTTCAGGAGGAACAGTTCATGGGCAATACGGTTCAGCGCAATGGCATAAAGTCCCGGATAGCACAGAACGATCTCGTCGAAATCGCTGGCGGCAGGGTCGCCGTCGAACAGTGCCTGCATATCCGTATCCAGATATTCCCTGAGCTTGGGGATCTGCCGGCAGAATGCCGTTGTGATCCTGGCCGCTTCCTCGTCCGTCGACTTGTCGGGGACCGATTCATACTCCGGATTATCGCTGAGTACGATGGCGATCTGCTTGTGCAGGTTATACATGACGTCCTCGATCAGGACGCTCAGGCGGTTCTCTTCTCCGAAACCTTTGTATACACGGTCCCGGTAATAGCCGGGAAAACAGATGCGCAGAAGTTTCTGCACGATATCCAGGATCGCGTTCTGGTCGGGCTGGTGCAGCACGTCCATCTTGTCGATCCCCCGTCCCTTCTGGTAATCCGTAAGGATCCCCTGTACGATCTCCCTGATCTCCTCTTTGTCCGAAATGTTCATAATAATAGATTCTCCGTTCATGCCCTGTACGGCAACAGGCGCCGGGCGGGCTTTTTCACTGCATTGTGCCGTGTCTATTTATAATATCATATTGCGGCGGGACTTTCTTCCTCATTATTGTACAAGCCCCGCAAACAGTGTTAAAGTATACTGTGTTCCAGTTCGGGCAGCCCGGTCTGTCCATAAGTTTTTCATGAGGAGGTATCCAATGCTGGAAAAAATCTTCAAATTAAAAGAGCACGGCACGGACGTCCGTACGGAAATCATTGCCGGTCTCACAACGTTCCTGACCATGGCTTATATCCTGGCCGTTAACCCCAATATCCTGGGCAGTGTCATGGACAGGAGCGGCGTCTTCGTCGCAACGGCCCTGGCATCCGCGATTGCGACATTTATCATGGCCTTCGGCGCCAATTATCCGATCGTTCTGTCCGCAGGCCTTGGCCTGAATGCCTATTTTGCCTATACGGTCTGTCTGGGTGAGCTGGGCGGCGCGGAGGGCGCCTTCCGCATTGCGCTTACCGCAGTCTTCTGTGAAGGCATCATCTTCATCCTGATGTCCGTCTTCAAAGCACGTGAGCAGATCATCAACGGTATTCCGCAGAACTTAAAGAACGGCATCTCCGCCGGTATCGGCCTGTTCGTTGCCTTCATCGGCCTTGTAGGTGCCGGGATCGTCGTCCAGGATCCTTCCACGACCGTAGCGCTCGGCAGTTTTGCCAATGCTGAGGTCATGCTGGCCCTTATCGGCTTCCTGGTCATCCTGATCCTCTCTCACTACAATGTAAAGGGCAGTGTCCTCATCGGCATCCTTGTCACATGGATCTTCGGTATGATTGCCGAAAAGACCGGCTGGTATGTCGTGGACGTCGAAGCCGGCGTATACAGCGTCTTCCCGGATTTCTCCCAGGGACTGCAGCTGGGCGGCATCGCCAACACCGCTTTCAAATTTGACTTCGGCTGGGCATTCTCTCACCTTGTTCAGTTCATCGCGATCGTATTCGCGTTCCTGTATGTCGACCTTTTCGATACCGTCGGAACAGTCGTCGCCGTTGCGGATAAGGCAGGCCTTCTGGAGGAAGACGGTTCCCTTCCCCGCGTAGGAAAAGTCCTGATGGCAGACGCCGTCGGTACGGCGGCAGGTGCATGCCTCGGAACCTCGACGGTCACCAGCTTCGTGGAATCCAGCGCCGGTGTTGCCGCAGGCGGAAGGACCGGACTCACCGCTTTCACCAGCGGCGTCATGTTCCTGCTCTCGCTCCTGCTTTCCCCGATCTTCCTTGCGATCCCCGGATTCGCGACTGCTCCCGCCCTCATCTACGTCGGCATGCTGATGGTCGCCAGTGCCAAGAAGATCGATTTCGAAAGCGACATCGCCGATACGGCAGGCGCCTACATGGCCATGCTGATGATGCCCCTTTCCTACTCCATCGCGACCGGTATCATGTTCTCCATCCTGACATGGGTCATCATCAAGGTTGCGGAAGGAAAGAGCAAGGACGTCTCCCCCGTCATGTGGGTCGTCTTCGTCCTGTTCCTCTTGAGGATCGTCGTACTGATCACCGGATTCCAGTAAGCCGGTGATGCGTCGAGGGGTGAGTGAGTCAGGGGGACAGGTACGCTGACTCACGCGAAGCATAAAACAGAGCCACGAAGCGCGGTTTTAACGCGTTTCGTGGCTCTTTCATTATGTACAATGAGTCAGCGTACCTGTCCCCCTGACTCGCTCACCTCCCCCCGACTCTCACGAGATCTGTGCC
>CAMNCY010000158.1 GCA_946534785.1 uncultured Lachnospiraceae bacterium
GTCTGGACGCCGGGTGAACTGGAGGACGAGGAGTACTGGCTGGATGCGGATCTGCCGGAGGAGCCTCTGGATGAGGAAAACCCGGACAGGCATTATATCCTGCCGGATGACGATGATGAGGACAACTGATGACTGCGGTCGGGAGGACGATGGACGATGAGGCGATGGCTGCAGGGAATCCTGCTGATCATATCGGTGATCCTGATCTCTATTGCGATTTATTCGCTGATGGGGATGTTCGGGGATTACCGGAAAGAACATGACATGCATGAGCATCTGAAACGGATCCATGAACAGGAAAGGGAGCCGGCCGAACCGGAAGGTGACAGCGGCGCAGGGGAATCTTCGGAAGATACGACCGAAACAGAAGAAGAGATTGTGATCGATGAGGGCCTGCTTGCTCTTCACGAAGAAAACCCGGACTGCATCTACTGGATCCGGATCCCGGATACGCAGATCGACTATCCGGTCATGTACCACCCGCAGGAGAAGGATTATTACCTGAAGAAAGATTTCTATGGGGAGTATGCATACGCCGGAAGCATTTATCTTTCCGATTATTGTGATCCGGAGGAAAGCGACAACCTGATCCTGTACGGGCACCACATGAACAACGGTTCCATGTTTGCGGACCTGGATAGGTATAAGGATCCGGAGTTCGGGAGGGCGCATGACCTGATCGAGCTGCAGACGCTGCACGGCGCGGAGTATTACCGGGTGATCGCTGCGTTTGCAGTGCCCGTGTATACGGGAAACGACTTCCTGTTCTACGGCTTTACGAAGGCGGAAAACAGGAAGGAATATGACAACTTCATAGAGGAATGCAGGGAGAAATCCCTGTATGAGATGGAGAAGACCGCTGTATATAAGCAGCGGCTTCTTACGTTATCGACCTGCGAATACAGCCATAAAAACGGCCGGATGGTCGTGGTGGCTGTGCAGGAGAGCTGAGGAAAAGACTGTAATGATGGCGGAAGGACTATCGCCGGAAAGGAATGAAAAATGAGAATGAACAAGAAGAATCGCGCAGCAGCTGCCAAAAGGCCGGCAGGTAAAAAGAAGGACAGAACTGCCGGGAATGATTTCAAAAAGAACCCTTTCATCAATCTGAAGGAAGATCCTGAAAGAAACCGTCCGGAAGAAAACCGGACAAAGCAGATGGAGAGAAAGGAAGCTGAGCAGATCGCGGAGATGATCGGATCCGTTCTGGAAGGGATCTTCGGCGGCAACAAAGATGGCGGCATGCATCCCATGGTTGGTGTAATCGAGCTGGATCCGGAGGACATGATGTCCATGGAGGTTCAGGATTTAGAAGACCAGACTGAGAAATACCGCAGAGAGATTGCCGAAAAGCGCAGGAAATTAATCGGAAAGAGCAAAGAAATATCCGGCAGGATCAGGGAACAGAAGGAAAAGGAACCGCCCATGCCGCACTGGGACGGCTGCGGGGAAGAAGTGTTTCTGGAAATGCTAATGGACCTGAATTTCATGGCGGAGATGATTCTGGAAGCAGACCATCTGATGAGGATGGTCAGCGAGGAAGGCGTCGATCCGGAGAATGCCAGATGCGTCACATACCTGAGTGTCCGCGATGCCGGCGAGATCATGGAAAAATGGGATAAATACCGCAGATGTGAGATCTGATCCGGTAATCCCGGAAGGGAGGATTTTGAATGGCCGGAAAGGAATTTAAGGCGAAAGCCCGGACAGTACAGAAAATGAGCCGCGACGGCCTGGTGGAAGAAAACCTCCGGACCGGAAAGACAAGGAAGGTAAGGGCTGGCGCAGATACGGGGCAGCGGATCGGGGACCGACCGATGGAGGAGTATTCCGAAGGACACTCTTCCATTCCGGCATCGGATGATGACAGGCACCTCCGCTTTAATCGCAGGAGCGATGCCGGCGGCTTGTCCGGGGAAGATCAGGTGACTGATGGAACCCGGGAGGCTGCAGATGAGTACGGCGCAGTATCCGCCGGGACGAAAAAAAGAAGAATGGCTGTTAAGAGGGAGTCTTCGTATAAGGAGGCTCCTTCTTCTTTGGAGAGGGCAGGCAGTGAAACCGATGGCGCATGGAATGAGGAACTGAAGAGTGACGGCGCAGCAAGCGGTACACGCCTGAAAAATACGAGATATGCAGCAGCTCTTCGGAAGGAACGCGGATCGGATACGGGCAGGATCTCCGGCGACGGAAGGAGGATGGCCGAAGGCAGTGATGATGCAAGGCTGATCGGAACGGATGATAAAGGCATCGAAGGGGAAGCGCCGGAAGGAAACCGGAACCGGCTCCGTCAGAAAAGCAGTGTCTTTCATAAGACCGCGGGGACAGAGAAAGCCGTGGATCAGGAGACATCCGGCAGGCTGCTTCACAAGGAACCCGTACCGGAGGAAGCCGGTCTTTCCGAAGAAGAGTCTGCCGAAGATCTGGTATCGCAGCAGTCGAAGCGGATGCAGCGGATCCGGGGCCATCCGTCGGGAACGGCAAGACAGGCCGCCCGGTCTGCAGCGGAAATCCGGCATGCCCGAACAAAGAAACAGGTGTATGACTATGCAGCCAGTGAGAGGAAAAAGGAGTCGCGCCTGAAGGAGACCGTGGAAGAGACTGCGGATCTTTCGGATGCAAAGGAAGAAATCCTGGGGAAGCAGAAAAAGGAACGGCTGAACCAGGAACAAAGGAAGATCCGGGGAAAATCCAGACTGTCTTTCGATGACGGAAACGGAATGGTGCAGGGATCCGGCATGGGATTTGGGCGTAAAGCCCGGGTGACCATAAAGGATGCAGCATTTGGTGCGGCGGGGAAGGCAGCCGGCGCTGCCGGATTTGCCGCCCATGCAAAGCTTTCGGAAGCGGAAGACGAAAATGTCGGAACGCAGGCTGCGCATGGGGCTGAGATGGCAGCGGAGGATTCGGTCCGCCGCCTGTCGTCCAGAAGGCTGCGCAGGCAGAGCCGCAAGGCGAAGGCGACCCGACGAAAAGCAGAGGAAGCCGGTGTCAACTGCCTGGTGTTTGCGAAGGAAGAAGGCACGCGGACGGCAAAGGCAGCGAAGATCGAGGCCGACAAGAAGACCACCATTAAGAAGTTTTTCCAGAAACAGCGCCAGCGTCGGATGTACGCGGCGGCAAAGAAGGAAGAAAAGACGGTAGAGACTCTGATTAAAACGCAGCAGAACCTGGTGACAAAGGCGGCCGTGGTGGTGAAGGAGGCATTTGTTCGGAACAGCAAGGTGTTCATGATTCTGGGACTCATGGGTGTCTTTTTCCTGCTGATCTCGGCAAGCCTCACCAGCTGCACGGCGCTCATGCAGGGAGCCGGGAGCAGCGTGGTCGGCACCACGTATCCGTCCACAGACGAGGATATCTATGCGGTGGAAAACCGGTACCGGGAACTGGAAGCGGCTCTCAATGCCCAGATCAATGCCATGCGGTCCGCGCATCCGGAATATGACGATTTCCGTTACCAGATCGATGAGATCTCCCATAACCCTTATCACCTGATTTCCTATTTTACCACGAAGTACGGGGAATTTACCTACGACCAGGTGAAGGATGAGCTGGAGGAGATCTTCCGGGAGCAGTACGGCCTGACGACCAGCGGCGAGCGGAACGAGACGGTGACGGAGACCAAAAAGGTGCGCGTCGGGGAATCCCTGGGGCAGGTGGTCACGAGCGGCTACTGCAACTGCCCGATCTGCTGCGGCCAGTGGTCCGGAGGTCCGACGGCCAGCGGCGTGTATCCGACAGCGGCCCATACCATTGCAGTGGACGCCTCAAATCCGTTTGTGCCGATGGGAACGCATGTGGTCATGAACGGTGTGGAGTACGTGGTCGAGGATACCGGGCCGCTTGCAAGGTACGGTGTTCAGTTCGACGTCTACTATGACAACCATCAGGTTGCCCAGAACCACGGGCACCAGACCTGGGATGCCTATCTGGCAGATGACAATGGGTCGCAGGAAATTGAAGTAACAACAACACAGACGGTGAACCGCTACAGCGTATCGCTTACCAATCACAATCTTGATACGGTCCTTCGGAACCGGATGACCGACGATGAAAAGGTGCGCTACAGCCTGTATAACCGGACCTTCGGGCACAGGGACTATCTGTTTGATCTGAACAGCCTGCCGACCTACGGAGGGAACGGCTATACGATCCCGCCGGAAGCTCTCAGCGATGAGCGTTTTGCACGGATGATCGAAGAAGCGGAAAAGCATCTGGGTACGCCTTATGTATGGGGCGGCTACGCACCGGGCGGATTTGACTGTTCCGGTTTCGTCAGCTGGGTGATCAACCACTGCGGCAACGGCTGGGATTACGGGCGGCTGACCGCGGAAGGGATCCGGCAGGTCTGTGCCTATGTTTCACCGGAGGAAGCAAAGCCCGGGGACATCATCTT
>CAMNCY010000159.1 GCA_946534785.1 uncultured Lachnospiraceae bacterium
GCGTAAACATAACACTTGTCTTCATCGTAATAAACGTCCGCTGCGCCCATTTCGATCAGCTCGTCATACAGAAGCTTTGCCAGGTCTCTCTGGCAGGGCGTGGAGGGCGTATCGGGCACGCCTTCTCTGGACTGGGTAAATACGGAAGCGTATCGGATGAAACGCTCCGCTGTTTCGTTCGTATCAAAATGATTCATGGGATTCCTTTTCTGTATTGCTGTTTTTATTGCGGATCTTCCAAAGGAGCGGATCCTGCGGAAATCTTCCGGTACAGTCTTGCCCTGTGGGGGCCTGTTCCCGTCATTTCGGCTGCCTGCATCAGGACCATGATATTCATGACCGAGGAAAAACTGACGCTCTTCCTGCGGATGCCGACGCAGTTCGAAAGGTCCTTTGCCGTAAAGATCTCCGGGAGGTCATCCGGAAGGAGCGCCGCGTAATCCGCAGGCGTTTCCAGTGTCATCACATCGAAGATCGAAGACGGGATCCTGTCGAACCGGTGGGAGCCGCGCTTTCCGCCGTTTCCCCAGCCGTCCCGGATGCGGTATTCCTCCATATCGACAAGGAGAAGGTCAACGGCAAGATTCGGATGCCCCAGATGTTCCCGGATCCGGTACAGCGGGCGGAAAGCCTCATACCAGCTTCCCGTAAAGGGGGAGCGGTTTCGTTTCTCCAGCTCTCCTGTTTCCGGATCGATCCAGGTCACGTACTTGATGTGCGGGATGGGATAGACGATCCGCACATGGTGCTCCGGCAGGAATACGGAAAGCTTTTACTGCATGTGCCCCATGTCCCGGGCCTGGATTTCGGTGATTCCCTCTTCGTTCAAAATATCCGCAATATAACCTTCCGCCGGAACCTCCTGGAACTGTTCCCGCGGTTCATAGTAATTCTTTAAAACGGCATGCAGAGTCTTTTCCTTCTGCATGCCGATACCGCTCCGCTCCCTGTCTCCGGGAACGATGATCTGATTCCGTGCGAGGGTAAAACGAAGCTGTTCCTGTTCATTTAGAGGATGATGCATTCCGGGCCTTCTTCTCCTGTCCGCGGGGCGCGCCTTTTTTGTACAGGCGGGAACGGATGTAGGCAAAGGTCGCTTCCTCTCCTTCATCCCGGAGCATCTTCAGGAGACGCTCCAGAAGGAGGCGTGTTTCGGGGTGCAGGAAGCGCCAGGTCCGTCCTTCTTCGTAATAGGTCCAGGGATCGCTGTCCTGATACGCATCTCCGCGGTAGACCTTGCTGGCGGCGACCCGGTCCATGAACATCTCGACCACATACCGGCCCGGCATCTTGCAGCCGATGATGCCGGAAAAATCCTCTTTGTTGCCGGCATCCGGGACACGGGTGGAATAATCCAGCCAGTATTCGTAATGATGGAGATTTCTTCCCTTATGATGGAGCCAGGAGGAAGAATATCCGATATCCTCCCGCTCCGCGTTGTTGGGGCTTCGGTTCCCCTGAAAATATCTTGCCCCGACCAGAAATTCGGTGGGACTGTATTTGGACATATCGTGCAATAGCCCCTGGCGGTACAGGCCGACTTTAAAGCAGCCCTCCGCCACCAGCATCTTGTGACGGGTGATCGTCTTAAAATGCAGTAACGTCTTTCGGGCGGTGATCTTTTCCTTCATGTTCCGTACTTTCCTCTGCCGCGTCTTTCTTCTCCTCTGCCTTCACATCTGCAGCTGCGGGCACCTTGCCCGGCTCTTCGACTGCAGGTGCAGCCGCCTTGCCGGAATCTTCCGCCGCAGGCGCAGCCGCCTTGCGCAGCGCTTCGTCCGCTCTCTTTCCGACGGGCATTTCTTTTTCTTCCTTTACGGCCTGCAGGATCATGATGGTCCGTCCCCGCACCTGGATATGGCGCTGGTCGGAAATACGTTCCGGATCTGCAAGGAAGGAGTGATCTTCGGAGGTGTCCATAAGGACGCGCCAGATATAGCCGGCAGGCGGTGTCGGGATCCCCAGCTGGCGGTTGTGCCAGTGCATGTTGATCGCAAGGTACAGGAGGGAAGCCTTCGGATCCGTCTCCGAATAGTTCTCATCGAACAGAATGCCGACGGTGTGGCTGTAACCGCCGAGATCCGGCTTCCAGGCATCGGCGCCGTGGAAGGAAACGTCCGGATAGCCGCTGACCTTGTAGTCGCTGAACCGGAACGGTGTCCTTCTCCGGAAGATGCCGTGCTCTTTCCTGAAGGCGATCATCTTCTTCGTAAAGGAAAGCAGCTCTCCCGCATCCTTGGTGTCTTTCCAGTTCGTCCAGCCGGTCTCGTTGTCCTGGCAGTAGGGATTGTTGTTGCCCTCCTGGGAGTTCATGAATTCATCGCCGGCATACAGAAGGGGCGTCCCCTGTGCCAGGAGATTCAGCGTCATGAAATTCTTGAGCTGCCGCATGCGCAGAGCGCGGATATCCCGCTTCATGCTCTTTCCTTCCACGCCGCAGTTCCAGCTCAGGTTATCATCGCAGCCGTCCTTGTTCTCTTCCCCGTTGGCCTCGTTGTGCTTCCAGTTGTAAGAGACCAGGTCGTTTAAGGTAAAGCCTTCGTAGTTGGCCGCATAGTGGACTCTTCCGTGCTCCTTCGGGACGGTCAGGAAGATCTTGACGAATTCGCGGAGCACCTGGTCGTCGCTCTTGACCACCTTCCGCACCAGCGTCTGGAAATGGTCCGTATACTCGGACAGCTGGTGGATGGAGGGCTTGCCGGTCGTGGGATTCTCCGCATCGATCATCTGCAGCTTCTCATAGGGGAAGGTGTAATAGAAGATCCTGGTATCGGACAGCATGGGATCGGTCGCAAGGGTCCTGACGGCAGACTCGGTTCCCTTGAGATGGAAACCGTCCACGCCGTAATGGGTCACATAGAAACGGGCGGTCTCAAGCTGTGTCTGGACGCTCACGCTGTCCGGAAAGAACAGCTGCAGATACACTTCGATACCGGCTTCGTGCAGCGCGTTCACCATATCGGAGAACTCCTGCTGGGGGCCTGTTTTTCCTGCATAGGCCTTTTTGGGGGCAAAATAGCACCCTTCGCCGAAGTTCCAGTAATTGACCTTCTCTTCCCCGCTTTCGGTCTTTAAGGGAAGATGCATGGGAAGCTTCGCGGGAACATCCTCTTCGGCGGCCTTTTTCTCCAGGACCATGCCGAGGGATTCCTCGCGGAGTTCGTAGATGGGAAGAAGCTCTACGGCAGTGATCCCAAGCTCCTTCAGGTACGGGATCTTTTCGACCACGCCGAGGAAGGTCCCCTTCTTGTGGACCTTTGAGGAGCGGGATGCGGTGAAGCCTTTGACATGCATGCAGTAGATGAGCGTATCCGCCCACTCGCCCGTTTTCCTTCCGCCGTATGCCGGAAGCGCATCCTCCGGTACGGGGAAGAGACGGCAGACGTTGATGGTGCCGTCTTTGGTTTTCAGCGATGTAAGTTCCCTGGCATAGGGATCTTCAAAGCTGTAATCATCCCGGTAATAACGGTATCCCCACTCCGAGGGGGCAAGGCCTTCCGCCTTGACGGAATACAGGCTTCCGTAGCGGTACTCATCCTTAAAGGGAATCGTATAGGAGCGGCCGTCCGATAAATGGTAAAGGATCAGTCCGCAGGAGTCGCAGTCACGGAAGACCGTGCTGAAGATCACGCCGTCCTTATGCACGATCGTGCCCGGAAGCACGTTATGCGCGGGACGTATCTGGAATTCATCTGTCATATGGTTTCGCCTTTCCTGTTTAGAATGCAGTTAAAAGCTGTCGTTTATACTGTGTTTTTGTCATTGACTTAACAATTTATTTTACCACAGTCAGTGACCCTTCTCAAATTTCTTTACGCCTAAAGGGGAAAGAAAACGGGACGGTGCCCGGGGGCTTTCCGGGCTCCCCGTAAGGTACATCAGGGCCAGCCTTTTCCGGGCCCTTGTCATGGCGACATACAAAAGCCTTCGCTCTTCCCGGACCCCTTCTTCCGAGAGGGCTTTGCGGGACGGAAGGATCCCTTCATTCAGGTCCGGAAGGATCACCGTATCGAATTCGAGGCCCTTGCAGCCGTGCATGGTAAGAAGGTGCGGTCCGTCTGCAGGGCGGCCTGTCTTCGGATCTGCAGATCCTCCGGCGCCTTCCGCGGAAGAAACGCTTTTTTCCTCCGTCTTCCGGAAGGCATCCAGGATCTTTACGGCATCCGAAAGGGAAGACGCTCCGGACACCAGCTCTGCCAGATGTTCCAGATGGCGGTGCACTTCTTCGTCCCGCCCGGGGAACAGGGAGTTTTGCGCAAAGGCTCTGTAGCCGGTGATCCGGAGCACATACCGGGCGGCAAGGAGAGGCGAAAGGCCGGACATGGACTTAAGATCG
>CAMNCY010000160.1 GCA_946534785.1 uncultured Lachnospiraceae bacterium
CCTATTTCAGGTAGGCGCCTGAAAAAGCAGCGCCTTCCGCAATCTCCTGCTCGCGGAACAGCCGGTTGACGATGCTCATGAATTCCGAGAACCGTTTCGCCTTCCGCAGCTCCTTCTCATACCGCAGGGGCTCTGTGAACAGCTGCACCATGTAGTGCCAGTGCTCCTTCATCCTTCCCATGACGTTCTGCTCGCTCTTCATGGTCTCCAGGTAGCCTTCCGCCAGCCTGTCGCAGAACCTGCGAAGCTCTTCCTTGGTAAGCGCATCGCCTCCCCGGATCTGCCGGATCAGGGAAGGGTCGCACTGAAGGCCCCGTCCCACCATGACCGCCTTCGTTGCAGGCACATTTTCCAGGATCTTCTTCGCATCTTTCACACAAAAAACATCCCCGTTATAGACCAGCGGCATCCTTGCATCCGCTGCCGCCTTCTCATAACTTTCCGTATCCGCCTTTCCGTTGTAAAAGGCCTTCCGTACCCTGGCATGGATCGTAAGCTCAAGGATCGGGTACCGGTTCAGCACCTCTAAAATGGCGGGAAATTCTTCCGCCGAAGTAAGGCCGAGCCTCGTCTTTACGGAGATCGCACCGTCGAATCCGGAAAAGATCTCCTCCAGGAATGCATCCAGCTTCTTCGGATCCTCCAGCATCCCCGCACCCTTTTTCTTGCTGACGACCGTGCCGGAGGGACACCCGATATTCAGGTTGACCTCCTCATACCCGCGCAGGCGGCACTCCTTTGCCGCCCACAGGAAATCTCCGGCCTTTGCCGTGAGGATCTGCGGGACCACCCGCAGGCCGTCGTTATGCTCCGGCAGGATCTCGGCGAGTTCCTTCCGGTTGAAGCCCCCGTCCGATACCGGCGATAAGAAGGGGGTAAAATATTTGTCCGCAGCGCCGAAGCACTCCGCCTGGGTCCTGCGGTATACCCAGGTCGTGAGCGATTCCATGGGCGCCGCATAGCATATGATCGTATGGTTCTCTTTCATCTGATTCGTTTTGTATTGTTCATTTCGTATTATTCGCTTCGTATTGTACGTTTTGAATCATCCGTTTCCTGTGATCCTGCCGGAAGATTCCCCTTCAGGGCAGAGAAAAACGCCCTCCGAAGAGCCGGAAGGCGCCTTTTCCTGTTATTCGAAGCAGCTGCGGATGATCCGGATGATCACATCCTGCTGCTCTGCTGTCATATTGATATCGCTGGGAAGACAGAGCCCCCTCTCGAAAATGTCCATCGCCGCATCGGCTGCCACGCCCGTATCGATATAGGCATCGCTCCTTGCCCTTGCATATCCGTCCGCGGTAACATAGCCGTTCGCCCGGTAGATGGGCTGCGCGTGCATCGGCTTCCAGATGGGACGACCCTGGGCGTTAAAGGAAGCGAGCGTCTCCAGGATCTCCGTGGGGCAGCTCTTTCCGGGCTCCGGTCTGTACATGGCTTCCTTCTCGCCGCGTACCTGGCGGCACATGGCATCTTTGTCGATCAGGATGCAGCTCAGCCAGAAGTTGGGTTCCGCAATGCCCTTTTCATAAGGGTTCATGGAAACGGGAAGGCCTTTGAATCCTTCTTCGTACCTTTCGTAGATCGCCTTTTTCGCGTCGATATGCTCCTGCAGATGGTGGAACTGACCGCGGATGATCCCGGCGATGATATTGCTGATACGGTAATTGTAGCCAAGCTCCTCATGCTGGTACCAGGGCGCATTCTCCCTGGCCTGGGTCGAGAGCTTGCGCACCTTGTTGGCGTCTTCCAGGCTGTCGGTCAGGAACATGCCGCCCGTGGAACCGGTGATGATCTTGTTTCCGTTGAAGGAGATCACATTGTAGTCGCCGAACGTTCCGGTCTGCTTACCTTTATAGGTGGCGCCCAGAGACTCCGCCGCATCCTCCACAAGGAGCGCGCCGTGCCGGCGGATGACCGCCATAAGCTCATCGATCTTTCCGGGCGTTCCGTAAAGATGGGCCGCAACGACCAGCTTCACGTCGGGATACAGCTCGAACGCCTTCTCCAGCGCTGCGGGATCCATATTCCAGGTGCCGTATTCCGTGCCGATAAAGACCGGTTCGCCGCCTTCATAGACGACCGGATTCACCGTCGCGTCAAAGGTCATGTCAGAGCAGAATACCTTCCGTCCTTCAAGGCTTCTTCCCGGCCGGGAGCCCGGATACAGCCTCTCGCCCGCCAGTTTGACGGCAAGGTGGAGCGCAGCCGTTCCGCAGGAAAGGCCGACACCGTATCCGCAGCCGACGAACTGCGCCGCTGCCTTCTCCATTTCGTCAATATTCTCGCCCACTGTGCTGAGCCAGTTCTTCCGGAAAGCATCCTCTACATAGGAAAGCTCCTCCCCGTGCATCTTCGGAGAAGCAAGATAGACTGTCTTTTCGAACCGACTGAATCCTCCGTTATTCTGAAACATATTTTTCCTTTCCGCTGCGCTTATTCGAGGCCTTTCAGGCACTCCAGCGTATTATTGTATATTCTCGTCAGCTGCTGCTGATCCGTCGCATCGTAGTTGAATACATAGTGATCCAGATCAGAAAGCATCTCCCATACGATGTGAAGCCGAATCGGGTCATGCGTCGCGGCTGCGGCATCCATGTGGTCCGCCACACGAAGCAGATCTTCCCGTACGGGTCCTTCCGGGACAACGGATGCCACGTCGCGCATTCCCTTCACGAACATGTCCGCATCCTCCAGATTCTCAAAGGTAAAGACTTCCCCGTTCTTCAGGCCAGGCATCTCCACTTCTCCCGTTTCGGAAACGAACTTCCAGCAGACCGAATCCGGATCCTGTATCTCTTCAATGAAATACGGCCAGGTAAAGAGCATGGTCCACTTGTTGTCCTCTGCCGCAAGATAGCCGGAAACATGTTTGAAGCTGTCCTCTCCCGTTTCTTCCAGGAGCGCCTTGCGGAATTCCACCAGCGCGGTCGAGGAAGGACGTCCGGGATCCGTACCTTTCTGGGAAAGTGCGATGTCCATTTCCACCGCTGCGGCTTCCTGCGTAGGCTCCGGAACTTTTACGCCTTCATAGAGGTATCCCCTTGCCCATTTGCGATTCTCCTCCAGATCCGGGACCAGGCACGACTGCCCGTTAATCGTTTCCACGGTAAAGGTACCGCTTACGGGGATCCTGTAGCCGGCCTCGATTTTGATATTCGACCCGTGGAGGGAAACGGCAAGCTCGGCCAGTGTTGTTTTTCTGATATCCGTAATAAAATACGGCTCCAGCTTATCGATGAGCCCCACGATCTGCGTTACGCTCTTTCCACGGAGATTGTTGAACGCCGCCGTCATGATCTTGCGCTGCCGGTCGGTCCTCTCAAAATCCGCATTTCCCACAAACCGGGTCCTGGAATAGGCCAGCGCCTGCTCGGCATTGAGCTGGTTGAGTCCCGGAGAGAGCTGCCAGTTCTTTGCATCCTCCGAAAGCTCCGCAAAGGGAATGGAATTCAGATAAGCCGCTTCCTCCGGCGTCAGCTCGATGATAATGGGACCGATCTCCGAAGCCGCCGTAATGAAGCTGTCAAAATCCACTTCCACGTTCCCGTCGATCTTAATGCCAAAGTTCTCGCTGATCACTTTATCGAGAAGTTCCATGCCGCCGAATACATAGGCCGCATTGATCTTATTGCTGTCATACCCGGGAATATCCACATACATATCCCGCATGAAGGACACAAGCCGGATCGTGTTATCTTTTTTATTGATGCTGCACAGGATCATGGAATCGGAACGCTGGCGTCCTTCTCCCTCGCGCTTGTCCTGCCCGATCAGGAGAAGATTGACGACATCATCTTCCGTCGAGATGACCGGTTCCTCCTCCGGTTCCCCGGGCCCCTCTTCCGCTTCCGCTTCCGGGCCATGGGCCTCTTCCGGCTCTCCCTCCGCTTCTGGCGTTTCTTCGCCCTGCGAAGCCTGCTCCGTAACTTCCGGAGCCGTACCGGGATTCCGGTTTCCCCTCAGGAAAGTGGCAGCGCCAAGGATCACGATCACTGCTGCAGCGCCTGCCAGCGCGGCTGCAATCTCTTTTTTCATAAGCAAAAAATCTATTCGATGAATCTTTCAAAAGAAAGTAAGTGTTTGTAATGTAGCAGTAATACTATACCATAGATTCCGGGCGGAATAACAACTGCCGTAACATTTGAAAGTTTTTCTTGAACTGCAGATGAGCCTATGATAAAATTCTTAATTGTCGAGCACAGCCGACATACAGGGGAATCATATAATGGCTAATATCACGGTCTCCAAAACCGTTCATGGGGGTTCGAATCCCTCTTCCCCTG
>CAMNCY010000161.1 GCA_946534785.1 uncultured Lachnospiraceae bacterium
CGGCCTGTGTGCCGACGATCTGGGAAGAAGGTGTTACCAGCGGAGGCTCGCCCAGATCCTTACGGACTCTCGGAACTTCCTCCAGAACCTCTGTCAGCTTATCGGAAGCGCCCTGCTCCTTGAGCTGGGATACCATGTTGGAAAGCATGCCGCCGGGTACCTGGTACAGAAGGGTACGGATGTTGACGCCCAGGACCTTGGTGGAAAGAAGGCCGTTCTCGATGCACTCCTCTCTGTAAGGTGTGAAGTAGTCGGAGACTTCCTTCAGAAGAGCCTGGTCCAGTCCGGTGTCATAAGGTGTTCCGCGGAAGATCGCTGCCATAACGTCGGTGGCGGGCTGGGAGGTTCCCAGTGCCAGAGGCGTGGATGCGCAGTCGATGATGTCGCACCCTGCTTCTACGGCCTTCAGATAGGTCATGGAAGCCGCGCCGGATGTATAGTGGGTATGCAGGTCGATGGGAAGATTTGTGCCGGCCTTCAGGGCCTTGACAAGCTTTTCTGCCTCATAGGGGATCAGAAGGCCCGCCATATCCTTGATGCAGATGGAGTCTGCGCCCATCTCTTCGATCTGGCGTGCGATGTTCTCCCAGTACTCTTCCGTATAGGCATCGCCCAGAGTGTAGGCAAGAGCGATCTGTGCATGGCCACCTTCCTTCTTGGTCGCCCTGACGGAGGTTTCGAGGTTCCTGAGGTCGTTCAGGCAGTCAAAGATACGGATGATATCGATACCGTTGGCGATGGACTTCTGGACAAAATATTCTACGACGTCATCCGCATAGTGGGAATAGCCGAGGATATTCTGGCCGCGAAGAAGCATCTGGAGCTTTGTGTTCTTAAAGCCCGCACGGAGTTTTCTCAGTCTCTCCCACGGATCCTCGTGAAGGAAACGAAGGCAGGCATCGAAAGTCGCGCCGCCCCAGCACTCTACGGCATGGTAGCCGACCTTATCCATTGTTTCAACGATGGGAAGCATGACTTCTGTAGGCATTCTGGTGGCGATCAGGGACTGATGCGCGTCACGCAGAACGGTTTCTACGATTTTTACACCCATTTTATTATCTCCTTTTCAAGTAAAACATACGTCACACAGGATCAGATCCCGAATACGGCCATGAAAACACCGGCAACGACAGCTGTGCCGATAACGCCGGCAACGTTCGGGCCCATGGCATGCATCAGCAGGAAGTTCGTGGGATCCGCTTCCGCACCGACCTTCTGGGACACACGTGCCGCCATGGGGACGGCGGATACGCCCGCAGAACCGATGAGGGGATTGATCTTTCCGCCTGTTATGATCTTCATGAGCTGTCCGAACCAGCAGCCGGCCGCAGTACCGAAGGCAAATGCGACAAGGCCGAGGGCGACGATCTTCAGGGTCGTGGCGTTCAGGAAAGCTTCCGCGCTCGTTGTAGCGCCGACGGAAGTACCCAGCAGAATGACGACGATATACATCATGGCGTTGGAAGCCGTCTCCTGGAGCTGGCGGACGACGCCGCTCTCACGGAAAAGGTTGCCCAGCATCAGCATACCGACAAGGGGTGCTGTCGTAGGCAGGATCATGCAGACGACGATCGTAACGATGATCGGGAACAGGATCCTTTCCAGCTTGGTAACGGGACGGAGCTGGCTCATCTTGATCTTCCGGTCAGCATCCGATGTGAACAGCTTCATGATCGGGGGCTGGATGATCGGGACCAGGGACATATAGGAATATGCCGCCACCGCGATGGGGCCCATGATCTGGGTCTGACCCAGCTTGGAGCAGAGGAAAATGGAAGTAGGTCCGTCTGCACCGCCGATGATCGAGATCGCAGCCGCTGCTTTGCCGTTGAAGCCAAGGGCGATCGCACCGAAATATGCTGCGAAGATACCGAACTGTGCCGCAGCGCCCAGAAGGAAGCTTGCGGGGTTCGCGATCAGAGGACCGAAGTCGGTCATCGCGCCTACGCCCATGAAGATCAGGGAAGGCAGGATCGACCACTCGTCCATAATGTAGAAGTAATACAGAAGTCCGCCGTTTGCGGTCGCGGTCGGCGCCGCAATGATATCCGGATAGATATTCACCAGCAGCATACCGAAAGCGATCGGTACCAGAAGCAGGGGCTCGAAATCATGGGCGATAGCCAGATACAGGAAAATGCAGGCTACGACGATCATGAGGTAATTGCCCCAGGTCAGGTTCAGGAAGGCGGTCTGATGTATCAGATTACTTAAAGTATTTGCAATATATGCCATAACTTTTTAAGACCTCCTTATAGTCTCTCCCGTTGACGGGAAGGCATCAGTTCAGGGTCGCCAGAACTGTTCCCGCTTCAACGGCATCACCGACAACACAGTCAATGGAAGCGACTGTTCCATCGGAAGGAGCGACCATGGGGATCTCCATCTTCATGGCTTCTACGATAACAACGGCGTCACCCTTTGTGACCTTGTCGCCGACCTTCTTCTCGATCTTGAAGACCTTTCCGGCTGCACCGGCTTCGATCTTGATAGAGCCTGCGCCTTCGGAAGCGGCCTTGGCAGGAGCTGCCTTGGGAGCAGCCTTCGGGGCAGCGGCCCTGGGAGCAGCGGGAGCTGCGGGAGCGCCTGCGGCATTCTCTTCTACTGTTACGTCGTATGCAACGCCATTAACCGTAATGGTATAGTTTTTCATATTTTTCTCCTCCAGAAAATCATTCATTGATCAATTTCGGTCTTTATATCTGTTCAGTTCAGCGCTTACGTGACTTGCGGATCGAGCGGACGAAGAATCCGTTCGGGGAAGCAGTGCCTGTCTGTGCCTCATAGGCAGCTACGGCCGCGGAAATGACGGCGATCAGTTCTCCGTCATCGACTTCGGCTTCCTCTTCCGCTTCTTCAACAGCCGCCGCTTTGACGGGTGCTTCTTCCTTTGCAGGCTCCTTCTTCTTAAAGGCATTCAGGATATTCGGAATGAACTTGAAGCAGGAAATCAGGAGCGCCAGGACGATCAGGATCACAAAGGTCGTGCCCATGCCGAGGACGGTGTTGAGAGCGGCCTGTGTCATCAGTTCTCCGAAGGAGAAGGCGGTATTGGTCGTAATGGAGGAAAGCTCCTGTCCCGTCCGCTTGTCACTGACAACGATCACGATATCCGCATCATGGTCGCTTCCGTCCAGGCCGATGTTGATGGTGACCTCTTCCTTATCGGAACGGACCGCGTATTCATTCTGGTATCCGAGGACCTCTCCCACATCCTCCATGGAGGACTCGTAGCTGGTGATCGCAGGGCCGAGGATCGGATCGTCCGCATATAATTCCTGCTGGCCGGCAGCCGTGATCTGCTTGAGATAATCCGCTACCTGTTCACCGGAGGCGACCCACTGGGATTCCTCCATAGGATCCATCGGCGTTCCGCTGACCCCATCGGAAGAACCGCATGCCGTAAGACTGAAGACACATGTGATGATCCCAAGTATTGCTAACCATTTTTTCATATGTTGTCTCCTTTATTAAACGGTGCCGTGTTTCTTGAATACGGTTTCCTCTCTTTTTGTATAGAGCATCTCGACAGCACCGATCAGATACTTGCGGAGGTCTTCCGCAGCGCAGATCTGGTCCACATATCCTCTTGCCGCAGCGCTTGCGGTGCTGTTCTGGAGCTTATCGTACTCATCTGCCGCTTTGGCGATCTCATCGGCATCCTTGCCGTCTGCCAGGATCTTGGCGGCGATCTTCGCATCCATGACGCCGATCTTCGCACCGTCGAGGGCGATGGTGATATCCGCGCCAAGGGCCTTGGAATTCATGACAGCGTATGCGGAACCGACCGCATTTGCGATCACGTTGATCTTCGGGGAAGTCGTCTCGGCAAAGGCGCCTGCAAGGGAAGCCGCTGCCAGGGCGATCTTTCTTTCCTCGTTCTCGGTTGCGGCAAAACCGCAGACATTCGTAAAGGAGATCACGGGGATGTCAAAAGCATCGCAGAACTTCACGAAACGGGCTGCCTTATAGCATCCGCCGCTTGTCAGGACTGCGTCGAATTTCTCTTTCTCTTCTCCGTTCTCATCATAGGAAGCGCTCCTGTTGGCGATGACGCCGCAGGTCGTTCCGTTCAGGCGGATGAAACCGGTCGCCATTTCCTTTGCATAATCCCTGCGGACTTCCACAAAGATACCGTCGTCGGCTGCGTCTGCAACTGCGATGGAAGGATCGGCAATACCGGCGGCAACAGCTGCGGATGCGCGGTTCAGATCGTCTGCGCACTCTGCTGCAGCTTCATCCTCGTTATTGGAAGGAAGCATGATGACCAGTTCCC
>CAMNCY010000162.1 GCA_946534785.1 uncultured Lachnospiraceae bacterium
CGCGAGTCTGGGGAACAGGTACGCTGACTCGTTGTGCGCGATCCAATAGCCGCGAAGCCGGTAATACCGGACTTCGCGGCCTTCTCCCTGTATCAGGCGAGTCAGCGTACCTGTCCCCCTGACTTCCCCTGACTTGACATCATTGTACACTATGTATACAATTATACATGGATTCTCGCCATGGCATGCACACCCTGCAGGACCCTGCCGGGAATCCTATATTATTTCAATCTAAAAAACAGAAGGTACAGCTATTATGGTCACAGAATCCTTTGAAAATCGTCCGGTCTCGATGAACGAACATAACAACCTCCTCCAGATTGAGGAGCACATGTATATCCTGGACGATGTCAAGAAGCCCAATGTTTTCCGGAAGATGTTTCCCTATTCGGAGATTCCGAAGGTGCCTTTCAATGACAGAACGGTGCCGAAGTTCATGCCGAAAGAGATCTGGATCACCGATACGACATTCCGCGACGGACAGCAGTCCCGCGCGCCTTACACATCCGATCAGATCCTGCATATCTATGATGAATTCCATCGTCTCGGCGGCCCCAACGGTCTGATCCGTGCCTGTGAGTTTTTCCTTTACAGCAAGCAGGACAGGGATGCGGTATACAAGTGCATGGAGCGCGGCTATGAATTCCCGCAGATCACCAGCTGGATCCGGGCAAGCCACGACGATTTCCTTCTTGTAAAGGAAATGGGCATGAAGGAAACGGGAATCCTGGTTTCCTGTTCGGACTATCATATTTTCCTGAAGCTGAAAATGACCCGTTCGGAGGCCATGCAGCATTATCTTTCCGTGATCCGTGACTGCCTGGAGCAGGGGATCAGTCCGCGCTGCCACCTGGAAGATATTACGCGTGCGGATATCTACGGATATGTCGTTCCCTTCTGTCTGGAGCTCATGAAGCTGCAGGAAGAATACGGGATCCCGATCAAGATCCGCTGCTGCGATACCATGGGCTACGGCGTCAATTATTCCGGTGCCGTTATTCCGAGATCCGTTCCCGGCATTATCTACGGCATCCACACCCATGCCGGCGTTCCCTGCGAACAGCTGGAATGGCACGGACATAACGATTTTTACAAGGCGGTCACCAATGCGACAACTGCCTGGCTGTACGGCTGCAGCGGCGTAAACTGCTCCCTGTTCGGTATCGGCGAAAGGACGGGCAACACGCCTACGGAGGCCATGGTCTTCGAATATGCCCAGCTTAAGGGCACACTGGACGGCATGGATTCCACCGTCATCACGGACCTTGCCGAGTACTATGAAAAGGAGATCGGCTACCACATTCCGGAAAGAACGCCTTTTGTCGGAAAGAACTTCAATGTCACAAGAGCCGGGATCCATGCGGACGGACTTCTGAAGAACGAAGAGATCTACAATATTTTCGATACGGGTCTTTTCCTGAAGCGCCCGCCCATTTCTGCAATATCGAATACCTCCGGCCTCGCCGGCATCGCACTCTGGATCAACAACTATTACCGGCTTCCGGAAAACATGCAGGTCAGCAAGAAGGATAAGCTGGTGGAGCGGCTGAAGGAATGGGTCGATGAGCAGTATGAGGAAGGGCGTATCACCGTCATGACGGACGCCGAGATGGAAAAGAAGATCGACGATATCTGCGGAGAACTCGGTCTTTCCACGATCGACGATTATGTAAGAAGCGAACACCACGCATCCTGAAGGGAGAGACACCATGAATGATTATGATGTCCGTAGAGATGTCAGCGATAAATACTCCTTAAGAGGAAGAGTCTTCCATAAGATCCGCGACGATATCCTGAACGGAAAATATCATGAAAACGAAGAGCTCAAGGAGATCCCGATCGGCCAGGAGCTCGGCGTATCCAGGACGCCCGTCAGGGAAGCCCTCAGGCAGCTGGAGCTGGAGGGCCTCGTGCAGATCATCCCGAACCGCGGTGCATTCGTCACCGGGATCCAGGCAAAGGATGTTCATGACATCTATATGATCCGCTCCCGTCTGGAAGGCCTCTGCGCACGCTGGGCCTGCGAGCATATCACGAAGGAGCTGCTTTCCAGTATGGAAGAGAACGTGTATCTTGCGGAATTCCATGCGGAAAGAGGCAATATGGAGCAGATGGCAGAGCTGGACAACCAGTTCCACCTGATCCTGTATACCGCCGGCAATTCCAAGATGCTGGAGCACCTTCTGATCGATTATCATCAGTATGTCATGCGGATCCGGAAAAAGACCCTTTCCACCCGTGATCGCGCCCTTGCTTCCAATGCAGAGCACCGTGCGATCATGGAGGCAATCAGGAGCAATGACCCCGACAGGGCGGAAGAACTGGCCGCTACGCATATGAAGAATGCGTACACCAACATGGTAAAAAACGGTCTTTATGATCTTTACAAAACAGACGACGAGACCGGAAAAGAATAATAGCAATACCCCCAAATCCATTCAACGTAAAGCAAGGAGGATGCCGCAATGGACAAGATCACAATGACGACCCCCATAGTCGAAATGGACGGCGATGAAATGACAAGAATCATATGGAAGATGATCAAAGACGACCTGATCCTTCCGTATGTTGACCTGAAGACGGTATATTATGACCTGGGACTTCCCCACAGAGATGAAACCAACGACCAGGTCACACTGGACGCTGCGGAAGCAACGGCAAAATACGGCGTAGCCGTAAAGTGCGCGACCATTACCCCCAACAGGGCCAGAATGGAAGAGTATAAGCTGAAAAAGCTCTATAAGAGCCCCAACGCCACCCTTCGTTCCGCTCTGGACGGCACAGTCTTCCGCGGACCTATCCTGGTCAAGGGCATCGATCCCTATGTCCGCACCTGGAAAAAGCCCATCATGCTGGCAAGACATGCCTATGGCGACGTTTACAAGAATTCCGAGATCAAGATCGGCGGCGCCGGCAAGGCAGAACTCGTTTACACGGAAGCCAACGGCATCGAGCACCGTCAGCTGATCCATGACTTCACAGGCTCCGGTATTATCCAGGGCATTCACAACACCGACAAATCCATCGAAAATTTTGCCAGGACATGCTTTGAATACGCCCTCAGCCGCAAGATGGACCTCTGGTTCTCCACCAAGGATACGATCTCCAAGACCTATGACGGGAACTTCAAGGATATTTTCCAGACCATGTACGACAAGGAATACAAGGCCAGCTTTGAAGAGAAGGGCATCACATACTTCTACACGCTGATCGACGACGCCGTTGCCCGCGTCATCCGTTCCGAAGGCGGCTTTGTATGGGCGCTGAAGAACTACGACGGCGATGTCATGAGCGACATGATGGCAACAGCCTTCGGCTCCCTTGCCATGATGACCTCGACCCTGGTATCCCCCAAGGGCGCCTACGAGTACGAGGCTGCCCACGGCACCGTACAGAGACACTACTACAAGTACCTGAAAGGCGAGAAGGAATCCACCAACTCCGTAGCCACCATCTTCGCATGGACCGGCGCCCTGAGAAAGCGCGGCGAACTGGATTCCAACGAAGCACTCGTTACCTTTGCCAACAAACTGGAGAAGGCCACCCTTGACACCATCGAAGCCGGCATGATGACAGGCGACCTTGCCGCCATCACCACCCTCCAGAACGTCAAGAAGCTGAACACAGAAGAATTCATCCTGGCCATCCGGGATACCCTGGAGGAGTCACTCTAAGCCGGGCTGTCGCGGACTGAGTCGCGCTTCGCTGCGGCGGTTGCGTGAGTCACGGGGACAGGTACACTGACTCGTTGTGTGCAATTAAAAACCAGCCATATAGTATAAATGCTTACTCAGCTGTTTATACTATATGGCTGGTTATTTGTATGTCCGAGAGTCAGTGTACCTGTCCCCGTGACTCACGACGCACCCCGGCGAAACGACGCACCCGGCGGCCGGGCACGCCCCCGCAGCTCACATCTGGAGTTCTTCCCATTTCTCGTAGAGGGTCTCCAGTTCCTGTTCGTTGGCGGTCTTTTCTTTCTGGAGGGCGCCGAGTTTTGCGATGTCGGTGCAGTTCTCGGGCAGGGCCATTTCCTCGTCGATTGCGGAGTTGCGCTCTTCGAGTGTCTGGATCCTGTCTTCGCATTTCTTCAGTTCGTTCTGGAGCTTGCGGGCCTTTGCGGCTTCTGCCTTCCGCTGCTGCCAGTCGTCCTTTCCGTCGGTGGCAGGTGTTCCGGCCGCTGCGGAGGAATCGGAAGAGGGCTGCAGGATGGAAGAGCGCTTTTCTTCGGACATTGCAGCAACCGCTTCGTTCTCGCGGCCGCTCCG
>CAMNCY010000163.1 GCA_946534785.1 uncultured Lachnospiraceae bacterium
TTACATGGCCGGCCAGCATGGGGCCGCCGGAAACGAAGACGGTGGGGATATTGACGCGTGCTGCCGCCATCAGAAGGCCGGGCACGTTCTTGTCGCAGTTGGGGATCATGACAAGGCCGTCAAAGCCGTGGGCCTTGGCCATGCACTCTGTGGAGTCGGCGATCAGGTCCCTGGTGACCAGGGAATATTTCATGCCGATGTGTCCCATGGCGATACCGTCGCAGACGGCGATGGCCGGGAACATGACGGGATAGCCGCCGGCTTCCGCAACGCCCAGGCGGACCGCTTCCGCGATCTTGTCCAGGTTCATGTGGCCGGGAACGATCTCGTTATAGGAGCAGACGATGCCGATCATGGGCTTCTTGCGTTCTTCCGCTGTCATTCCGAGAGCATTGAAAAGACTTCTGTGAGGTGCCTGCTGGACACCTTCCCTGACTCTGTCACTGATCATGATGATCCTCCTTTATATGATATCTTTGAAAAAGAATGATTTCCCGTTTCTTACAGCCTTGCGGCAATGGCATCTCCCATTTCCGCACAGCCGGCCCCTATCATGCCCGCTGCTTTCTCCGGATCTGCCGGCATCAGGTCCGCGCTCCGGTATCCGTCCGCCAGGGTCTTCTTCACCGCGTTCTCGATGTCGTCCGCTTCTTCGTTCAGGCCGAAGCTGTAGCGCAGCATCATGGCGGCGGAAAGGACCGTTGCGATGGGATTTGCGATCCCCTTGCCCGCGATGTCCGGTGCGGAGCCGTGGCTGGGTTCATACAGGCCGAAGCTGGACTCATTCAGGGAAGCGCTGGAAAGCATGCCGATGGAGCCCGTGATCATGGAGGCTTCGTCGGAAAGGATGTCGCCGAACATGTTCTCGGTCACGATGACGTCGAACTGCTCCGGATCTTTTACCAGCTGCATCGCGCAGTTGTCCACCAGCATATCGGAAAGCTCCACCTCGGGATATTCCTCTCCGACCTCATGGACGATTTTCCTCCAGAGGCGGGACGTATCCAGGACGTTCGCCTTGTCGACGCTGGTGAGCTTCTTTCCTCTCTTCATCGCGATCTCGAAAGCGGTCTTCGCAACGCGCCGGATCTCGTTCTCATTGTAGGAAAGCGTATCCACGGCCGTCATGACGCCGTCGATTTCCTTCGTATAGCGCTCGCCGAAATACAGGCCGCCGGTCAGCTCCCGCACGATGACAAGGTCAAAATTGCGGCCGCCGTCCTTCCCCGCAAGGGGGCAGGAATCCGCCAGTTCCTTGAAAAGATAGGCGGGACGGAGGTTCGCGTAAAGCCCGAGGCCCTTGCGCAGGGCAAGAAGGCCTGCCTCCGGTCTTCTGGAGGGTTCCAGCTTATACCAGGGCGATACCTTGGCGTCGCCTCCGATGGAGCCCATCAGGACAGCATTCTTGGAGCGGCACAGCTCCAGCGTTTCTTCCGTCAGCGGGACCCCGTAAGCGTCGATGGAGCAGCCGCCCATCAGGGTATCCGTATATTCGATGGTATGACCGTACTTTGCAAGCACGGCATTCAGGACCTTCTTCGCCTGTTCGACGATCTCCGGTCCTATCCCGTCTCCGGGAATGCAGGCGATATCAAGATGCATGTTTCCTCCTCTGCCGGATGTTCGATCCGGACTTTGAAAGAGCTTCCGACTTCCCGTATCTTCTTTTTGTGATAAAAAAAGAAGGCCGAAAGCCTTCTTTTTATCTGCGATTGAACGCAGCAATTCCGCATATGCCGGCAAGGAGATGAGGATTCCTCCTCTCTCCTTTATTCCGCAGCTGCGTCTTCGGGCTTTTCGTTTCGAACGATGGCAGATTTCTGCATCGGGATACGGCAGTTCTTGTTGTTGCCGAATTCCACGATGACCGTATCCTCATTCATATCGATAATGACGCCGTAGAAACCGGCGGTCGTGAGGACGGAATCACCTACCTCGAGAGAGCCGAGCATCGCTTCCTTCTCCTTCTGCTCTTTCCTCTGGGGACGGATGAAGAAGAAATAGAAAAACGCGACCAGCGCCACGATGTAAACGATCATGACTGCGCTGGAACCCATTGCGGAACCGGATGCTAATAATAGTGTATTCATAAGGACCTCCAACTGTATTCTGGAAAATACTTTCATTAATATACAACAAACCTGTCTTGCGTGACAAGTATTTGTTTACGGAATCGGATCACCCCCAAAAGGGGCATCAGGGCGTCTGTTCGGACATCTCTTCCAGCTTCGTCTTCTTATAGGCGGCAAAGCGTCCGGCGTCCAGCGCGTCCCGTATCTCCTGCATAAGATGATTATAAAAATACAGATTATGCATAACGCAGAACCGAAGGCCCAGGGCTTCGTCCGATTTCAGGAGATGTCGGATATATGCCCTGGAATAGCCGTGCCGGCAGACGGGGCAGCCGCAGCTTTCATCAATGGGCCGCATATCCTTTTTATATTTTTCATTTCTTATACGGACGGTGCCGTGGTTGGTATACAGGTTCCCGTGGCGCCCGTTCCGGGAAGGATAGACGCAGTCGAAGAAATCTATGCCGCGCTCCACGCCCTCGAGGATGTTCTGGGGCGTCCCCACGCCCATGAGATAGGTGGGCTTTTCCTTGGGAAGGTACGGCACGGTCTCTTCCAGGATGTGGTACATCTGCTCGTGGGTCTCGCCGACGGCAAGGCCGCCGACCGCATATCCGTCCAGGTCCATTTCCGCGATCGCCTTTGCGTGGTCTTTGCGGATATCCGGGAAGATCGCACCCTGGTTGATGCCGAACAGAAGCTGGTGGGGATTGACCGCATCCTCCTCGTTCTTGAGCTCTTCCATCTTCCTGCGGCAGCGCTCAAGCCACCTTGTCGTGCGCTGGACGGAGCGTTCGACGTACTCCCGCTCTGCCAGGGCCGGCGGGCATTCGTCAAAGGCCATGGCAATGGTGGAACCCAGATTTGCCTGGATCCGCATGCTCTCCTCCGGTCCCATGAAGATGATGGCGCCGTCCACGTGGGAATGGAAGGTCACGCCCTCTTCCTTGATCTTGCGAAGGTCCGCCAGGGAGAACACCTGGAAGCCGCCGGAGTCTGTCAGAATCGGGTGACTCCAGGTCGTGAAGCGGTGCAGGCCGCCCAGTTCCTTCACGATGGCATCGCCGGTGCGCACATGCATGTGGTAGGTGTTGCACAGCATGACCTGTGTATCAATGCTCTCGAGATCCGTTGCGGAAAGACCGCCTTTGATGGCGCCGGCCGTGGCGACGTTCATGAAGACCGGCGTTTCGATGGTCCCGTGTACCGTCGTCATCCGGGCTCTCTTGGCGTTTCCTTCCTGTGCAAGGAGCTCGTAGGTATAATCGTTGGTCTTTGTCATGGAATTTCCTTTATCGTTTATCTGTCTGCCGGATCCTGCGGCGGAAAGCTCTGTCCTGCCGCGGGGTTCCCGGCTTTATTCCGTGTAGAACTTAACGACGTTCTCCGCCTTCGCGCTCATATTGACGAGCATGGCATCCAGGAGCGTTAAGGCGCACATGCACTCGCAGACGACGACGGCGCGGGGAACGATCACGGGATCGTGACGCCCGTGAATGATCAGCTCCCTGGGATTTCCATTAAGATCCACGGTCTCCTGGGGGATGCTGATGGAAGGCGTAGGCTTGAAATAGGCGCTGACCCGGATGTCCGAGCCGTCGCTGATACCGCCCAGGATCCCGCCCGCATGGTTGGTCTTCTTGCGGACGATCCCGTAATCATCCCGGTAGAAAGCATCGTTGTTGACGGAGCCGTTGTTCATGGCGGCGAACATCCCGTCGCCGATGCCGACGCCCTTGACGGCGCCGATGGACATCAGAGCTTCGGCAAGGAGCGCATCCAGCTTGCCGAAGACCGGATCGCCGATCCCGGCAGGAACGCCCCGGATGACGCCCTCCACGATGCCGCCTGCGGAATCTCCTTTTGCCTTCAGGGTTTCGATGAGCTCCATCGCTTCCAGATCCGCTTCCGCATCCGGCATGTTGGTCAGGTTCGTTCCGAGGAGTTCTTCGTTATACCGGCGCCTGGAGATCACGACGTCGCCGATGGCGGCGGTATAGAAACACAGTTCGATCCCCAGCATCTTCTTCAGGAACTGTGCTGCAACGGCACCCGCTGCGACACGGGCCGCCGTTTCCCGTCCGGAGGAGCGGCCGCCGCCGCGGTAATCGCGGAAGCCGTATTTTTCCGTATACGAATAATC
>CAMNCY010000164.1 GCA_946534785.1 uncultured Lachnospiraceae bacterium
CCTCCGGATAGAACGCAAGGCCCTCCCGGATCCTCGTAACTTCCCCGTACTGATCCATGAAGATCTTTCCGTTGACCGCTTCCGCAAGGCTCTCCTCCGGAAGGGTGATCCACTGATCTGCCGAAAGATCCGTCCCCTCCGACCCGGTCCTTTCCCGGAAGAAGTCCGCTGTCCGGATCACGCCGTGCCTTGCGCCGCCGACCGGTCCGAGCTTCTGCCGGGTGAAGCCTTCGAATTCCTCCGGAAGCTTTGCATAGGCCCTCTCCAGAAGGAAAGCCTGCCGTCTGTCCACGACATCCTCCCCGGGGAGAAAAAGAATAAACCCGGGCTCAAAATCATGATCCCGGGAGATCTCATCGTCAAAACCGAAGCATTCGGAACCGCTTCCGCAAAGCCCCGCCGCAAGATAGGGGAGAAGGTGCGGAAATTCTTTCTCCAGCATCGGTCTTCCGTATGTTTCAAAATAGCTTTCCGCCAGTTCAAGCCCGTTCATAGATCCTCTTCGACTTCTCTTCCAGTTCCTGTGCCTTCAGGAAATACCCGTAATAGGAAAAACCCGGTGCACATTTTTCCAGCACAAAAGCATAGTAGCCGGGATCCGCTCCGCCGTCTTCCGAAAGAAGCTCCGCGGCCCGGTCAAGGAGCCCGTATATCTCCTTCTCGCTTTCCTCCATTCCCTTTTCTGCCTCCAGAGTATGGGCCTTGTTGAGGCAGGTGATCGCCTGTTCCAGTCTTCCCGCGGGAACGCTGCCCATCTTCTGAAGCGCCCTGTCGTAAAGCGCGTAAGCTTCCTCATAACGCCCGATGGCCGTCAGGGTCAGCGCCATATTGTTGTAGAGGCCGCCCAGGAGCGCCGGCTGCGTCCTCTTGCTCCCTTCATAGATCTGCCGGGCCTTCTCAAAAAGCGCGATGGATCTTTCATTTTCCCCGAAAGCATTGCAGGCGGTAGCCGCGTTCACATAGGTGGTCCCCGCGCTCAGCGACTCTTCGAAATCAAGCTCTTTAAGCAGGGCGATCGCTCTGTCCGCGTTCTCCAGGGATGCCTCCTTATTGCCGGTCTTGCGGTAATGGCCGATAAGCTCATTCCGCACCATCAGCTCTCCTTTAAGGTCATGCCCGAGCCGTGCTTCTTCCAGCCAGTAAAGCAGGTGCCTTTCCGCGCCGTCGTAGTCCCGGCGGGACATATATTCATCCATCTTCTGTATGACCCTCTGCTGCGGGATCGGTTTGACATCCTTTACGACGCCGTAGGGCTCATCGCACAGGACGCAGCGGGGTTCCATGTAATCTTCGGGATCAAGTCCATTGCTTCTCATAACGCGCATTCCTCTTATGTCATTATCACTGCAGAGTCAACAACCAGTGTATTCTAGTACTTCATAACGAACTTCACGCCGCCGGCCGCGATCTTATAGACCGGATTCTCAAAACGTCTGCGCACGTTCACCAGCTCTTCCCGGATCTTCAGACTCTGCGGGCAGTGCTGCTCGCATTTGCCGCACTTGACGCACAGGGAGGCATTCGTCCGCACCTTGCGAAGGGTCGTGCACATGAAGTACTCCCTCATGCCGGTAAAATAACTGTCCGTATAGCTGTGGTTGTACGCGGCAAAACAGCCCGGGATGTCAACGCCCTTAGGACATGGCTGGCAATAGCCGCATCCCGTGCAGCCCACCTTTACGGAGGCGTTGATGGCGGCAAGGACCCTGTCATAAACGGCAAGTTCTTCCTGCGAAAGGGCGCCTGCTTCCGCCTCGTCCGCGATCCTGGTATTCTCCTCGACCTGGGCCGTATCGTTCATACCGGAGAGGATGACGGTGACTTCCTCATGGTTCCAGATCCAGCGAAGGCCCCATTCCGCGGGACTCCATCCTTTTCCGCCGGCCTCGAACTCCCGGAGGGCCTTTTCGGGAAGCGCATTGACCAGTCTCCCGCCGCGAAGGGGTTCCATGATGATGATCGGGATCCCTTTTGAGTGCGCATAGCGTATCCCCTCGATCCCCGCCTGGGAATTCTCGTCCATGTAATTGAACTGGACCTGGGCAAAATCCCAGTCATAGGCATCGATCAGTTCCTTGAAGCGCTGTGTTCCTCCGTGGAAGGAAAAGCCGATGTTCCGGATCTGTCCGGACGCTTTCTTCTCTTCGATCCACTCACAGATCCCCAGCCCCTTCAGTCTGTCCCATGTGGCCGCATCGTTCAGCATATGCATCAGGTAAAAGTCCACATGATCCGTTTTCAGCCTCTGCAGTTCCTCCGCAAAATACCGCTCCGGATCTGCGGCCTTCTTTATATAGTACTGCGGGAGTTTTGTCGCGATGTTGATCTTATCGCGGCAGCCGTATTTTTCCAGGAAATTCCCCAGACATACTTCACTCCCGGGATAAATATAGGCGGTGTCAAAATAATTGACGCCCTTCTCCACGGCAAGAAGGAGCTCTTTGTCCGCCTTGTCCTGATCGATCGACGAGCCCTTCCTGGTAAAGCGCATGCAGCCGTACCCCAGAATAGAAAGCCTGTCCCCGCTTTTTAAACTGGTCCTGTATTTCATAGTACAGTTATTCCTTTCTTCCTGATCACTTACAAAACACCCAAGACCCGCTCTTATGGTATATTGGTAGTACAGTCTTGCAGAAGCCGGCCGGAATACCGGCCGTTACGGGAGGCGGAATCTTATGATCTATACCGTTACATTCAATCCTTCCCTGGATTATATCATCCGGGTCGGCCGCTTTAAAGAAGGCGGTCTCAACCGGACGCAATATGAAAAGATCCTGCCCGGCGGCAAGGGGATCAATGTTTCCATCGTCCTTGCGAACCTGGGACACGAAAATACCGCGCTGGGCTTTACTGCCGGTTTTACAGGGGATGAGATCGAAAGGCTCCTGAAGGAACGGGGCCTGCACACTGATTTCATCCGTGTGCAAAGCGGCTTCTCCCGTATCAATGTCAAGATGAAAGCAGGGCAGGAGACCGAGATCAACGGCATGGGCCCTGTCATTTCCCCCGCAGAGCTGGAAGCGCTTTTTGTACGTCTGGATGCGCTCACTGCGGAAGATATCCTGGTCATCTCCGGGTCTATTCCTGAGAGCCTTCCCGATGATATGTACGAACGGATCCTCCGGCGCCTTTCGGGCCGCGGCATCCGCGTCATCGTAGACGCTGCGGGAGGCCTTCTTAAGAAAGTCCTTCCCTATCACCCCTGGCTGATCAAGCCCAACAACATCGAGCTGGGGGAACTGTATCACGCTGTGCTTCCGGACAGACAGTCCGTTATCCCCTACGCCCGAAGGCTCCTTGATGAGGGCGCCCGGAATGTCCTTGTCTCCATGGCAGGAGAAGGCGCCGTCTTTGTTTCGGAAGACGGCACGGTCCTGGAAAGTCCCGCCCCCGAAGGAGAGGTCGTAAACTCCGTCGGCGCGGGCGACTCCATGGTCGCCGGCTTCCTTGCGGGCTGCCTTTCCTCCGGCAGCTTTGAAGAAGGCTTTTACCTCGGGATCGCCTGCGGCAGCGCAAGCGCTTTTTCCGAAGAGCTGGCAGGCCGGGAGGATGCGCTGCGCATCCTGCAGGAGCTTAAAAGCCCAGTTCCTCGTTGATCAGGATGACATGGATCCTTCCTGCCGCCCTGGAGAAACGGGTGATCATGAAGTTGCAGCAGATCGTATCCGGAGAAAGACAGTTCATACATGACCCCGTCTTTGTGCACGGCGTATTTCTGTTCAGGCGCAGCGCGTTGACGGGCGCCGCCACGTTCCTTGCGCGCTTTATGGCGCTGTCCACGTCCTTTGCGACCTTGTTCATCCCGACCAGGAAGACCACCTTCTTCGGGCCATAGGCAATAGCGGAGACCCGGTTCGAATTGCCGTCGATGTTGACGATGATCCCGTCCTCCGTGATGGCATTCGCACTGGCAAGATATACGTCGCTGTCATAGGCAAGCAGCATTGCCTTTCTCTGGTCTTCGAACTTTTCCCTTTCAATGAAATCGTAATTCCCGTCCTTCAGTGCGGCGTCCAGGCCGATCTGGGCACTGGTAAGACATCCGCCGCGGGTGACGGTGCTTCCCTCCGGAATCAGGTCGAGCGCCATCTTAAGCGCTTCCTCCTTTGTTTCCGCATAATATCCGTTCATGTTGCGAGTCGCGAGCCCTTTAATGATCTTTTCTGACAGCAGCGCATTTCTTTTCTTCGTTACAGGATCCATT
>CAMNCY010000165.1 GCA_946534785.1 uncultured Lachnospiraceae bacterium
GACGAGATCGGTCAGTTAAAGGCATTCCTGGAGAACGGGACCTCCGCTTTCCATGTGGTGCGGCATGCGCGGCAGCAGCTGGAGGATGCGGGATTCAGAGAGCTTTTCCTGCATACGAAGGAGGGCGGCCCGTGGAAGCTGGACAGAGGCGGCAGGTATTTCTGCATGCCCTTTGCGACCGTCCTGTTCGCCTTTACGGTGGGAGAGTCGTACGAGCCCGGCAGGGCGGGCGCGGTAGGTGCGGATATCCGCATTGCAGGAGCGCATACGGATTTTCCCGCGATCAAGGTAAAGCCTTCGCCGGAGCTTTTCCGGAAGGGCTATTTCCAGCTGAATACAGAGGTGTATGGGGGACCGATCCTGAACACCTTCATGGACCGGCCGCTGTCTCTTTCGGGAAGGGTCATCGTTCAGGGCAAGGACCCCTTCCATCCGGCCAGCTGCCTTCTGGACCTGAAAAGGCCGGCTGCCGTCATTCCCAATCTTGCGATCCATATGAACCGCTCGGTCAATGAAAAGGGGAGCCCCGTCGATAATCAGAAAGAGCTCCTGCCCATCCTGGGAATGGCGGGAGAGGAGCTTTCCCGTAAGGGAAAATTTACGAAGATACTGGCGGAGGAGCTGGGCGTTCCCGCAGAGGACATCCTGGATTTTGACCTTTGCCTGTACAATACGGAAAAACCGGTGGACGCCGGGATCGACGGCGACCTTCTCCTTTCTCCCAGACTCGATGACATCACCTCCGTGTCGGCACTGGTCCACGGGCTGATCGAAAGTGTAAACAGGGATCACCTGAACATGGTCTGCCTGTTCGATAACGAAGAGATCGGAAGCCTTTCCAAGCAGGGTGCAGACTCCGCGCTTCCTCTGATCGTGCTGGGCAGGATCATGGAGGCCTTTGGAAGGAGTACGGCGGAGGGTGCTTCGGACCTTACCGGCGGCATGATCCTTTCCGTCGACGTTGCCCACGCCTCGCACCCGAACCATCCCGAGGTGGAGGATATCACGACCTCTCCCGTGCTGGGAGGCGGCTTTGTGTTCAAGACAGCATCCAACCAGTCCTATGCCTGGGACGTCGAAGCCCTCGGCGCCGCCATTTCCCTTTGCCGGAAGAATGACATCGCATACCAGCGCTTTGCCAAGCATTCCAACCAGAAGGGCGGCGGGACCATCGGCTCCATCATCTCCTCCCACCTTCCCATGAAAGCTGTGGATATGGGCGTCGGGATCCTGGCGATGCATTCCGCCGCGGAACTCATGGCGAAACGGGACCAGGTGGAACTCCAGAGATTCATGCGTGCGTATTTCAGTGCGTAGAGGTGAGTCAGCGTACCTGTCCCCGTGACTCAGGGCCCCGCGATGCGGCTCAGTAGTAGGTGTATTCTCTCGTATTAACGGAGCCGTCCACTTCGTAATAGGTGGTCTTTAAGGTGTTGCCGGCATCGTCTGTTTCCGACTCGGAATTGACGCGGGAGGTCCCGTCCGGGTAGTATACGGTGCTGGTCACCTTGTTCCCGTCCCGTGTGAATTCCACGCGGGCCTGTTCGACGCTGTTGTTGTCATACTGGACGGTGGTCTTAAGCCGTCCTTCCTCATCATAGCTGTAATCGTACCAGATGCCGTCGGAATAGCTCATGAAGTGGATCAGGTTCCCGTCTTCATCGTAATCGTCTGCGCTGTACAGCGAGCCGTCCCTGTCCCTGTAGATCGATTTCACGCTTCCGTCGTCGTAGTATTTATACTCGGCCGTGAAGTGGTAGGTGATGCCGCTGGTGTTGTAATGGGTCTCCCAGGCGGTCGCATCGCCCGCGTCATTGAACCCGGTATAATCCGTCGTCCAGGTGATCTCCTTGTTCAGATAGGCCACGCTCTTCACCAGCCGGTCCTTCTTATAGGTGTTCCTGAAGGTATAGGCGTCGACCTTCTCGCTGGTCAGGTAGTGATCGTCCCTTTTTATCAGGTTGCCTTTTTCGTCGAATTCCTGGTAGTTCGTGACATTTCCGTCCTCGTCGTACCAGACGTCCGTCCTGACGACGGGTTTACCCTGCGCATCCACGACAGGGGCGGAATTCCTGCCGCTGAACTGAATGATGCCGATCATGACGATCGCGATGAGAAGGACCGCGATCAGGATCATAAGCTTGCGGTTCATTTTGCGGGTATTGCCGGAAACACCTTTTTTGGCCATATCATAATCTCCCGTCAGGCTGTGCACCTGCCTGTCCATAAATGCATGGTTCTGCATATTTTTCTTCACTCGGATTATGATTATATCGCAAAAATACGGCAGCAGGAAATGTTTCATGATCTTTTTCACAGTTATGAAAGAACGGGGACCATGCAGTGGTAAAATAGAAATGGCACAGAAAATCATGGGAAGCCTTCACAGCCCATGGGCAGAACAGAAAGGACAGGGAACGATTATGATCAGAAAGAAAATTTTCAGGATGCTCAGTCTTGTGATGGCAATCACCATGCTGGCAGGACTGAATGTATTTGCCGCCCAGTCTCGTCCGGGAAGCTGGTTTGACCTGCCGGCGTATGAGTTTCATGTAAAACAGGGAGATATCCTGGAAACGGATGTCTGGGCCCAGGGGGATTTCATCATAATCATCCCGGATGCTACCAATACCGGCTGCACATACGTGGGAAAAAGAGGCCGGCAGGATGTTACATTCTACATCGGCGACAATGAGCAGAAAGATACCGTCAAAGTACTGTTCTACCCTGTAGACCATCATGACAGGTATGATTACATGCTTCTCCGGATTGATAAGAGAAAAGAAGTGCCTGCAACACAGGCAGACATGACTTTTGCAGACGGGACCGCCGGAAAAGTATCCACTGTCAACAACAGTAAGAACGGGTTCGTGACGGACAGCGAAGGAAACGCCATGGCAGCCTTTGCCGTTTACGGAAAGAAACGTTATGAAGAGATCCAGGTTGCCGGAAACACGGTGGTAAACGGTATGAGTCTGATCGTTGCGGCAACGCCCAATGACAGGACGGCAGGTAAAGTCAGTATTCCCGCTGAGGATAAAGCCCTGATGCTGTCCAAGGGAATTCAGGGACTGTACCTGAATAACAGAGTCGTCCTGTGGCCGTGACGGCCGGGCTCTTTCGGCGACTAAATTGGAAAGGTAAAAAATATCATTGGACAGAAACGAAAAGGACTTCCGCAGGATCAGCCGGCCATATCTGAGAGACCCCCGGTTTCGGAAACTGCGGAGTTATATCCAGCACGGAAACACTTCGACATATGAGCACAGCCTGAACGTGGCAAGAACGGCATTCGGCCTGAACCGCCGCCTGCGTCTTCGCGCCGACGAGGAAAGCCTGGTGAGAGCGGCGCTCCTGCATGATTACTACCTCTATGACTGGCATACCTTCGGAGACAAACTGCACGGCTATCATCATCCTTCCATAGCCGCTCAGAATGCGGAACGGGATTTCGGGATCTCCGGAAAAGAAAGAAAGATCATCGAGTCGCATATGTGGCCGCTTACGCTTACAAAGCTGCCCGCAAGCCGTGAAGCCTGGCTCCTTACCGCAGCAGACAAGTACTGCTCCATCCGGGAGATCCTCGGAAGAAGATCCTGACGGATATCCGGCCGGGCGGCCGGCGGACAGCAGGCAGGGGCCGGAACAATAAAACATAAACAAACGGATGGGAAAAGCATCGCTTTTCTCATCCGTTCATTTTTGCATTGTTAGCGCTAACTTTTATTAAAGATGGGTCAGACCATGGGATTCGGTCCTATTAACGGGTTACTGTTTATTACTTGGAAAGCTTGTTGATCGTGTCAGCAAGGCCTGCGGTTGCATCCTGAAGGCTGGTGATCACATCGTTCAGCTTGGAGAAATCAACATTGCCGATATCGTTGACCTTGTTGGTGATGGAATCGGATGTGTCGGTAACTACCTTGTTAACGTCAGTCACTGTGGAGTTGACGCCATCCAGGACATCCTGCATATCCTTTGCAGCACCGTTCAGAGTCTCGATTGCCTTGTTGAGGCTGTCGAAATCAACAACGTCTGTATAGGAATCAATGGCTTTGTTCAGGGAACCTGTCGTATCAGCAACGGCACCGTTCACATTGGTAACAGTGTCATTCAGGTTCTCAAGGACCTTCTCGACGTCCTTCAGGGACTCGGAAGCTTCGGACAGCTCGGC
>CAMNCY010000166.1 GCA_946534785.1 uncultured Lachnospiraceae bacterium
AGGATCCTCCGAAGAAGGCCGGGGGCCGTTGTAACGCCGGAAGGATTCCCAGGCTCGCACAGGATGACAAGGCCCGTCTCTTCCGTGATTCGTGTAAGGAAGTCCTCCCCGATCCGGAACTGCGCATCTTCCGTAAGAAAGTACCTTTCGACCTCGCACCCCGCCTGTTCCAGGACCCTCTCGTATTCTGTGAAAGAAGGCGCGGGAACAAGGGCTTTTTCCGGCCGCAGGACGAAGACGATCCTTCTGATCAGGTCCGCCGCACCGGCGCCGCAGACGATATTTTCCGGGGAGACCCCGTGGAATTCTCCCAGGGCGCGGCGAAGTTCCCGGCATGCGGGATCCGGATAGCGGGAGATGGTCTCCAGTGCTTCTTCCGCAGCTTTCCTCGCACCCTCCGGCATTCCCAGGGGGCTTACGTTTGCGGAGAAGTCCAGGGGTTCGGTTCCGTATGTGGTTCTGAAGGCGGCCCAGTCGCCGCCGTGGATCTGTTCCATAGTACCTACCTGTGTGATACTGACCGGTCAAAGTGCCGGGATGCAGCCGGGCTGCCTGTACAACGGGGCCGGCGCGTCCCAGCTCTTTGTCCGGATATTATAACAATGTAAGGGCCAGCCGCAGTCCTCCGAGGAGAATGAGGGCAAGGAAGCCTCCGATGTACATGAGGCGTTCCGCCCGCCGGATGTCTGCCGTTTCGACGGGCCGGAGAGGATCGCCGATGTACGGCTTCTCCAGAGGCTTTCCGAAATAGGAGGCGGGCCCTGCCAGGCGGACGCCGAGAGCTCCTGCCATGGCGGCCTCGGTCTGGCCGGAGTTGGGGCTTGCGTGCTTCCTTCTGTCCCTGCGCCAGATCCGGAAGGCGTTCTTTCCATCCTCTCCGGAAAGGAAAGCCGCTGCTGTAAGAAGAAGGGCGGAGAGCCTTGCCGGGATAAAGTTGGCCGCATCGTCCAGCTTTGCCGCAGCGCGGCCGAGGTCCAGGTATTTTTCGTTTTTGTAGCCGATCATGCTGTCCATCGTGTTGACGGCCTTGTAGGCAAGGGCCAGCGGGGCGCCGCCGATCAGCATGTAAAAGAGAGGTGCGATCTCGCCGTCGGAAAAATTTTCCGCAATGGTCTCAATGACGGCCCTTGTAACGCCCTCCTTATCGAGATCCTTCGTGTCGCGGCCGACGATCCTCGAAACGCGCAGTCTTGCTTTTCCAAGGTCATCCTCTTCCAGGGCGCGCCGGACGCTTTCGCTTTCCTTCGCAAGGCACCGCATGGCAAGGCACTGCCAGCACCACAGGATGTTCAGTGCCGCCGCAAGATACGGGTGTATCCTGCCGGCTGCAAAAAGAAGCAGGAGCGAAAGGAGCTGGACGGAAAACAGCATGGTAAGGGCGAGGATAAGGCCTCCCAGCCGAAGCCCCCGGGGCGTTCCGGGAAAGGCTTTCCGCACATGTTCCTCCAGGAAGGAGATCATCTTTCCCATGCCCACGACGGGGTGGGGAAAGCTTTCGGGATCACCCAGTATGAGGTCCAGCACAAAGCCGGCGAGTGTGTACAGCAAGATCGTCATAGAAATCATTCAGCCTCTGTCAGGTCATTGTCTTACCGGTCCGGGGGCCGGCCGTGCCGCTTTCGTCGGCGGTGAAACGGACGACGGATAAAAGGGTCAGGATGCGTTCCTCCGGCCAGTCTTTTGCTGAAAGCAGGAAGCCCTCGCCGCAGCCGCAGTGCCAGTCAAAATAGTCCCGCCGGGGAGCGCCGTATGCGGAAAGGAGCGCCATGATGGTTCCCGCATGGCATACAAGGACGAGGGGGGCCTCCAGAGGTTCCTCCGACGGTTCCCGTCCGGGTTCTCCGTCCGCCGTCTTCCTCCCGCACCGGGCGGCATGGGAGGCCATCAGCGCATCGAAGGAGGTGCAGATCCTTCGGATGAACGCATCGCGCCCTTCGCCGCCGGGACAGGCACCAAGACAGCCTCCTTCGACCCAGCTCCGGTAGGCTTTACAGTCCTTCAGCTCCTCGAAGTTCTTTCCCTCAAAATCACCGAAATGCATCTCCTCTAGACCGTAGGCTCTTGCTATGACAGCGCCCGGGAACAGGATGCGGGCGGTCTCATCTGTTCTGAGAAGGCCTGTCGTATAGACGATCTCAGGGGCCGGCAGGAGCCTCCCGGAAAGTTGTCCGGAAGATTCTGCCGAAGGAAGGCCCTTTGCCGCCTTCAGTTTCTGCCGTCCTTCTTTGGAGAGAGGAACGTCCGAGAGGCCCTGGTAGCGGCCCTCCTTCTGCCAGACCGTCTCCCCGTGGCGGATCAGGATCACCTTCATGACAGTTCCCCCTTCAGGACCTCGGGAATGCCACAGCAAAGACGGACCACCACATCCGCCCGTTCCGCCAGAAGGCAGGCAAGGCGGCCCGCCCTCTCCCGGAAGAGGCGCTCATTGGGATCTGCGGGAACGATGCCGCCCCCGACCTCTGACATGGTGACAACAGGCAGGGAGGAGAGACGCTCCGCCAGCGCCGGAAGATCCTCGTCGGAAGTGACGAGCTCCTGCGCCTCAAGATAGGCATTCCCGGCAAGGGCGTCCTCGTCCCAGGAAAAATATTTCTTTACAAAGGTCCGCTTTCCGGAAAAGGCGGGACCGGTCACAAGCATCATAGTGCAGCCTCCAGATAGGTGATGAAGCAGTAAGCGGCCGGCATACAGAGCTCCGCCGTCTGCAGGAACCAGCCGGCGAGGTCACCGCCGGTACCGCCGAATTCCCGTTTTGCCATCCGGTAATACACGGCGAAGGTCAGCCAGGCGGACGCAGCAGCGAAAAGGCCCGGGAATCCGTTTGCGATCAGCACCGCGGTGGAAAAACAGCAGATGATGAGGAGTCCCTGCCGCACCCGCGGTTTATCGGCTGCCTCCGCAAAGGTCCCCGCAAGTCCTGTTTTGTCATAGAGGGGGAAGCTCATCAGGGAAAATCCCGAGAGGGCCCTTGAGAGAACGAAGAAGGCCGTTGCCGGAATGGCGCCGATGCCTGGAAGACTCGTCCAGACCGCCAGGGATGCGGTCAGGTACATGCCAAGGCGGATCGAACCGAAGGCGCCGATGTGCGGATCTTTCAGGATCTCGTGTTTTTTTTCGTAAGACGCATGGCTTCCCAGGGCGTCGCAGGTATCGACGAAGCCGTCCATGTGGATCCCGCCCGTGATGAGAAGGGGAATAAGGCACCGTCCTGCGCCGGTCAGAAGAGGAGGAAAACCAAGGGCTGCGCAGAGAGCGGCCCATAAAGCCTCTGCGATGCCGATCACGATCCCGACCAGGGGGAATGCGAGGAGCGCATAGCGCAGGTTCCTCTCCGTCCAGTCAAGAGCCGGCACGGGGATCACCGTATACATGGAAAAAGTGATGAAGATCGCGCAAAGTGCGGGATTATTGATCATGAGTAAGTTCCTTTCGAATGACGGCGATGCCGGAGAGGACCTCCGCTACCCGGTCTGCTCTTGCGGCGAGAAGGCAGTTGATCCTGCCGAGGGAGCGCATGTACTGCAGTGTTTCTTCGGAAAAGTTCTTCCCTGCAAATCCGGTCTCATTCGTTACGACGGTGAGATGCCGGCAGCGGGTGAGAAGTTTTTCCATGCCGGAGAGGACGGCTTCCTCACCGCCCCCGTCTTCGCGGAACATCTCTCCCGCGAGGAGGTTTCCGACGTCCTCCAGAAGGACGTTGGCCTGTGCCGGGAGGGGGACGTTTCCGATGTCGGTGAAGCGCTCGATCGTTGTAAAGCCCTTCCCCTCCCTGAGAAGGAGGTGGCGCCGGATCCTCTCACGGGCTTCGCTCCCGAAGGGTTCCATGGTCGCAAGGTAGATCCTTTCCCCGGGGAGTCCCATGACAAGGCTTTCCGCATATTCGCTTTTCCCGCAGGCAGACCCGCCGGTGATGAGTGTGAACATGGATCCGTATCTCCTTTACTGCTGCGGCACATAGGGCTCGATGCCGAGGATGTCGAAGGTATGACCGCTCCTGTAGACGGCGAGGGCTTCGTCCAGAAGGGGCAGGGCAAGGAGCGCGCCGGTCCCCTCGCCGAGCCGGAGCCCTGCCGTGATGAGGGGCGAAAGCCCC
>CAMNCY010000167.1 GCA_946534785.1 uncultured Lachnospiraceae bacterium
TTGCCTGTGGTGGGTGAGTCAGCGTACCTGTCCCCGTGACTCCCTGTACAGCAGTTGCGAATTCCGTGTCAGAGGCAAAGGTTTCTGTGAGCATTTCCGTGCTAAATTTCTCGAATTCTTTGGTCAGTGTTTTAGAAATGTCATTGTATTCCTTGTCGATATTGGCAGATGCGAATCCGTTTGAACGGTCGCTGATTTCCTTGAACTGCGGCCACATTGTTTCCTGTCCATTCTCTCCATATTTTTCAGAAGAGTAGGGTTGACTTTAACTATATTGGGCATAATAATTCTCCCTCCTGATAAGGATCCTGATCATGTTCCGGGCATTATCTTTCACCTGTTTTTTCTTACTGAGAATAGAATATCAAAATCTGAAAACCTAAACAATCCTGCATATTATTCTGCATATTATCGGAATGGAGCAAGAGTCAGACGCCGCATCTTTTGCTTATGTGCTATGATAGTTCGTGAGAGTTACGGGGCGAGTCACGGGGACAGGTCCGCTGACTCATCGAACGCAATCAAACAGCCGTCAACGCTTTGAGTAAGGGGAACAGATGAAAGGAAGTATACTTCGGCAGGTCTCTATACTGTTTGCACTTGGGATCCTGGCAGTGGGCCTTATCACGTCCGTTTCCCAGTACCGGGTTTCCAATACCGTTGTCAGGCAGCAGATGGAAATAGTGGCGGATACGATCGCCGACGAAGTGAAGATGGCAATACGGGAATACCCGGCGTATCCATGGCTGATCCGGTACTGGTATGAGCATGACGATGAGCTGGATATTGAATACGATGCTGACTTTGGTCCGGGGACAGCAACAGAGCAGAAATGCCGGATACTCGGCGAACGGTATCCCGGTCTGCAGCTGAAATATGCCGATTCGGAAGATATTGAAGCCATGTCGGAAGAGGACCGGAAGCTGTATGCGGAGGTCATCTATTCCTGGATCATCACACGGCTGAATGAGATCAAGCGCGCCTATAGTGTATCCTTCCTGTTCTGTGTGCTTACGGACCAGTATTATGCATCGCAGTATTTCCTGCTGAGTGCGGCAGATCCCGGCGCGGTGCGCGGTACGGATTATGAACAGGTATATACACTTGGGACGACCGTCGATGTTACAGAGAGCCAGCAGATGGCCATGCGCGGCTCCCAGATGAAGAACGAGCATCTGGCGGATGCCGGCAGTTACATGGATTATTATTCCTATTTCGGGTTCGTAAATGGAAAAAACGTCCTGATCGGAATCACCTATGATCTGTCGGGCCTTCAGGCAAACGTGAGGAGACAGGCCCTGCAGAATTCTGCCATTGCCATGGCATATCAGATTCTGCTCTCGCTCCTGACGCTGGGCCTTATCGCCTGGTTCGTGCTTCATCCCCTGAAGAAGGTCCAGAAAAACATCCGTCTTTATAAAAATACGAAAGACAGCCGTCATGTCGTGGAAAACCTTGCTGCGGTCCGGCCGGACAACGAGATCGGCCAGCTGTCGCAGGATGTAAGCGAACTTGCGATGGAGATCGATGACTATCTGAAGCGGATAGAGACCATCACGGCTGAGAGGGAGCGCATCGGCACGGAGCTTTCCCTGGCGACCCGGATACAGGAAGACATGCTGCCGAATGTTTTTCCGGCGTTTCCGGACCGTTCGGATTTTGACGTCTATGCGACCATGACCCCGGCAAAAGAGGTGGGCGGTGATTTCTACGATTTCTTCCTGATCGATGACGACCATCTGGGTCTTGTAATAGCAGACGTATCCGGCAAGGGCATCCCTGCCGCGCTGTTTATGATGGTATCGAAGATCCTTGTGCAGAATACCGCCATGACGGGCTTCAGCCCTGCCGAGGTCCTGCGGGCGGTGAATGAACAGATCTGTGCGAATAACCGTGAGGAGATGTTCGTTACGGTCTGGTTCGGTATTCTCGAGATTTCGACCGGGAAGATCACGGCGGCAAACGCCGGCCATGAATATCCCGTCCTGATGCTAAGCGGCGGGCAGTTCGAGCTTGTCAAAGACAGGCACGGATTCGTCATAGGAGGCATGGAAGGCCTCCGCTACAAGGAGTATGAGCTGCAGCTGACGCCCGGTTCCCGTTTGTTCGTGTACACGGACGGCGTGCCGGAAGCAACGGATGCGGAAGGTAAGATGTTCGGCACGGAGCGGATGCTTGCGGCACTGAACGAAGTGCGGGAAGAAACACCGGAAACCATCATCCGCCATGTGCGCAGCGCCGTGGACGGTTTTGTGAAGGATGCGGAACAGTTCGACGACCTGACGATGCTGTGCCTTGAGTACAGAGGGGCGTGAGCCTTTGGGGGTTGTTGGCTGAGTCAGGGGGACAGGTACAGCGACTCATTGTGCGCAATGGAACAGCCGCGAAAACAGGCGGTTAAGGGCTGAAGATGGCGACTCCTTGCATGCAATGAGTCGGCGGACCTGTCCCCATGGCTCAGCCGTGTCTCAAGGGAGGATACTACAATGGCAGGGAGTAAGAAACTCCGGATCCTGTTCATCGGAAACAGTCATACCTATTTCAACGATATGCCGGAAATGGTAAGGCAAAGATTTACGGACGAAGACGGATTTGACTGTGAAGTTGTAATGATTGCGCATGGCGGGTGGTTCCTTGCGCAGCATGCGGAGGAGCCGGATGTCCGGTTCAATATCCGCTATGGTCATTATGACTATGTGATCCTGCAGGATCACGCGCATCCTTTCGGACCGGAAGAGAAGTTTTATGATGCGGTCAGGACTCTGACGGGATGGATCAAAGAGGCGGGAAGTACGCCGGTGATCTACACGACCTGGGCAAGGAAGAATGAGCCGGAAAAGCAGGCACAGATGACGGCTGCGCACAGGAAGATCGCAGAGGAGACAGGTTCTCTTCTTGCACCGGTCGGAGAGGAATGGTGGCATTATCGGAAGGACCATCCGGAGATTGAAATGTACAGGGAGGATGGTTCACATGCCACAGAGGCGGGATCGGATTTTGCGGCCGGGCTTATCCGGAACGTGATACATGCGGATCTGATCCGCAGAGGGATGGAACTGCAGTGAGTTGAGCCGGCAGGTGGTGCGGTGAGCCAAGGTGAGCCACGGGGACAGGTCCCGTGACTCAAGAGGAGAAGAGATGGCAATCAGGTTATGGCCGCAGAAGGATATCCGGGTCAGAAAGATTCGAATCGGGCGGATCCCGGCTCTGATTCTCATGCCAGAGGTACCGCGGACGAATGTGCCGGGTGTGTTATGGCTGCACGGCGGCGGATATATGACGGGCATGAAAGAGATGGTCTATATGTCCCGTGCAGTGGATCTTGTCCGGGATCATGGCGCGGTGGTTCTTTCTCCGGGATACAGGCTCTCGTTTATGGCACCGTACCCGGCGGCTATTGAGGACTGTTATCAGGCCCTGCTGTATCTGAAGGAGCATGCAGGGGAGCTGGGAATACGGGATGATCAGATCATGGTCGGCGGAGAGAGCGCAGGCGGGGGACTGACCGCGGCGCTGTGCATGATGGCAAGGGATAAGGGGGAAGTCAGTATCGCTTTCCAGATGCCGCTGTATCCGATGATCGACAATTTTGATACGGAATCCTCCCGTGACAATCACGGCAGGATCTGGAATACGACAAGGAACCATCAGGCATGGGCAGTGTACCTTCGTAAAGATGCGAAGAAGGAGGTGTCTCCCTATGCGGCACCGGCCAGGCAGACGGACTACCGGAATCTGCCGCCTGCATATACTTTTGTGGGAGACGGAGAGCCTTTTTATTGTGAAACGCTGACGTATATCGACAATCTGCAGAAGGCGGGCGTGTCGGCAAAGGCGGATGTCTACCACACGAATATGCATGCTTTTGATATGATGAAATCGGAAGATGAGACAAGCCGGAAGGCAATTGCAAGATTCAGGGAAGAATGCAGGTATGCGGTGGAGCATTATTTCTGCCCGCAGAAGTGAGCTGAGCCACGGGGACAGGTGAGCCACGGGGACAGGTACACTGACTCGGCCTATACAGACGATATAGCCACGAAGCGCGATTTTATCGGCTT
>CAMNCY010000168.1 GCA_946534785.1 uncultured Lachnospiraceae bacterium
AAAAATGATTTCGTCTCCATCGGAAATACGGAAATGTACTATGTCTCCTTCGGAAGCGGGACCAGAAAACTGGTCGCCCTGCCGGGGCTTTCAGACGGTCTTGCCACCGTAAAAGACAAAGCCTGGATCCTGTCGGCGCCGTATAAGAAATTCCTCGGGGACTATACCATATACATGTTCAGCCGGAATAATGCGATGCCGGACGGTTATTCCATCATGGATATGGCGGATGACCAGATCCTGGCAATGACAAAGCTGGGAATTGACCGGGCGTGTCTTCTCGGCGTCTCCCAGGGCGGTATGATCGCCCAGTGCATTGCAGCAAAACACCCGGAGATGGTGGAGAAGCTGATCCTTGCTGTCACTTCCCCTTATGCGAATGAAGTGGTAAAAGAAACCGTCACTACCTGGATCGAAATGGCAGAGCACGGTGACCATACAGTGCTCATGACGGATACCGCAGAAAGAATGTACTCCGAAACATTCCTGCGAAAGAACAGGAAATTCATCCCCGTGCTTGCCAGACTGACAAGGCCCGAAAACTATGACCGCTTCCTGAAGAACGCCCATGCCATTCTCGGATTCGATGCACGGGCGGAATTATCGAAAATCACCTGCCCGACGCTGATTCTCGCAGGAAGCGATGACCACGTTGTCGGAAATGATGCGCCTTATGAACTCAGGGACGGAATACCGGGCAGCGAACTGTATATCTGGGAAGGCCTCGGACACGGTGCGTTTGAAGAGGCAAAAGATTTTTACGACAAAGTTCTGGAATTCTGCGGGAACGAGCCACGGGGACAGGTACGCTGACTCATTGTGTGCAATGAAAAGGGCCGCGGGATGGCTCCCGTGGCCCTTTCATTAACATTCTTATCTGTGGCGTGAGTCAGCGTACCTGTCCCCCTGACTCAACAGCGCACCCCCGGCACACCGCGCCCCCTGACTCAACCGCGCGCCCCCGCAGCTCACCGCCGCAGCACCGCACTCCCGCAGCCAACGCCCGCGACTCACTCCGCCGGTGCCGCCCACTTGAAGACCAGATCTTTCCCGTCCTCCGACTTGTCGTCATGCCAGGTGAAGGATCCGTCTTCGCTGAAGGTAATGGTACCGGAGCCGTCTTCATATTCCGGCTCCTGGGTGTCGATAAAGCCGTCCTTGTCATAGGTAACGACCGACTTGGGGCATCCGGTGTATTCAACCGTCAGGGTCTCCGTATCCAGGCGCCCGATGAGGTCCCAGTGCACGATCTTGCCATCTGCCGGCCCTGCCGCGCCTACCGCGCCGCCTGTGCCCTGCTCGATGGTGATCCACGCATCCTCGTTGCCGAAGCATTCGACGGTGGCATGCAAGTCGCCGCAGGCATAATTCCCGACAAAGTTCATGACGGGATTCTGCCAGTCGGGATCCTCCTCAAACACGGCAACATAGTCCGCGCTTTCGTCCAGAAGCTCGGTAAACTGCGGCTCTGTAGTGAAATCCTCGCCGTTCTTCTGCCATTTTACGAACAGGTATCCCGCATCCGGCTGCGCAGCGACGGTATGGACCGCCGGCTCAGCGAGATTGATGACCGCAGACTGGGAAGGAAACTCGGGATCGAACTCGGGCGCCTCCTCTCCCTCTGCGTAGGCGATTCTGCCCATGCCTTCCACATTGATGGTGACAAAGATCGTCGCGTCTGGGATCTCCTGCTCCGCCAGATGATAAGTCTCGCCGTCTTCGACTGACAAAACAATACCGCCCTCGCCCTCTTTCGTCACGGTAACGGTGATGTCGCCCCTGCTGCCGAAGGTGGGGATCGTCCCGTGCAGGGTCTCCCCCTCCGGTTCAACGATTCCGCCCCAGGAATCCTCGGTAAAATCCTCGCCCAGCACGCATCCTACGTACCAGCCGTGCATATCCATATCCGAATCATCCATCCAGATAATGGAAACGAAGTTCTCGTTCTCATCGGTAAAATAGCCCTCCAGCGACCATTCTCCCTTCCCGGCGCCGGATCCGTCTTCCCCGGAAGCACCCGTACTCTCCCCGGCATCTTCAGCCTCTTCCCCGGAAGACTCCGCATCTTCCCCGGAAGCCCCCGTGCTCTCCTCGGCACCGCTGCCTGCTGCCTCTGTCCCGGACGCCTCCGCCTCTTTACTGCCCGCGGTATTCGCACCGCCGCAGGCCGCAAGGGCCAGGGCAAGCGCCGAAGACAGAAGAAGTACTGTCCATTTTCTCAAAACCATATTTTACCTCCATGCCGCCCGGCCACAAAGGCCGCTGCCTGCATCCTTAATATCCCCAGCTTACGATCTCCCAGTCGCCGCCCTCGGGCCGCGCCAGCCACCACTGGTAATCCTTGTACTCAAAATCCGGTTCCCAGGCACCGCCGATATCCGCCGCGGTCTGATAGTCCATCAGGAATTCCGCGACCTGCGTGTATCCGGCTTCCTCATTGAGAGAGTTGAGCCACGCGAGATTCTGTTTGCTGTTGGCCTTGTCCCCCGCATAGCGGATGGAGTGCAGCTCGCACCCCTTTCCCTGCCAGGACGCGAACTCGCACTTGATGGCAAGCATGGCATCCTGCAGCTCCTCCTCTGTATAGAGAGAAGAACCGGAGAGATCGATCTCCACCTCGGGCGCCGCCTCGCCGGCAAGATACTCCTCAAAGGTCAGCCCGGGCTGGTCCATGACCGCATGGGCAATGTCGGGACTGTCCACATACCGGATGTGCCAGGGCTCGTAGCGGTATCCCGTGATATGCTCTTTCCCCTCCAGATACCGGAGGATGAAGCCGTAGTCGGCAAGCTTTTCGTGGATCTTCGCCCAGGTCTCCTTATACTCTTCTTTTTCCATGTCTTCGTTGTAATAGACATCGGAAAAACTTCCATCCTCGTTCTTCGTCTTAAAGTAAAGGTCGAGCGCAAGTCCCGTATGATGCTCGGAAAAACCCGGCTTTGCGACAGTTTTTGCCGCATAATCCGCACCGTATTTTTCCGTAAAGCGGTCCATGATCTCCTGCTGGGCCGCAACGCTCCGGCGCGCGGAATCCAGCTCCGTATAAATGCCGTCGTTCTCCGCAAGGTCATGGGCCATCTTCAGATAAGCAAGATACGCCTTGCTTTCCACCTCGACGTCGTCCCCCACGGAATTGGTGATATGCACGGTATCCAGCGCATCCTCCCAGCCCTCCGGCAAAGCATTGCACTTGTTCACGAGCGCCAGGTAATCGATCTCCTCCGCCCCCCCGGTAAGCAGGCCGTCCATTCCGCGCTGCGCCTTAACACGGGAAAATACGGCATCCCCGTCAGTCTCCGGCTTCACCGTAAGCATCATAAAAGCATCCTCTCCGACGCGGACGAGGTAGCAGTTTTCCCCGCTGTCTGCGGTATAGACCAGCGTCCCGTCCAGGTCGCGGCAGCTGTCCGAAGCGGCCGCCTGCTCGCAGTACTCCTCGAACACCTGCTTTTCCAGAGTGATTCCCATCGCAGTGGATTCCTTATCTTCGCTGTAGGGACCCTCGTAGAGATAAAAGGCACCGGCCGCGAATTCCACGGACCACCCATCCGAAAGATCAATCGTAACATCGATTCCCTTGCCGTCCTGGTCCAGGTGCGCAGACGCGATCTGCGGTCCTGCTTCGTCCGCAGGCGCCGCCTCGTCTTCAGCAGCCTCCTGCTCTTCCCCGGCCGCTTCTTCAGCCCCGGCAGCCTCAGCAGCTTCCGCCGTTTCTTCTGCAGGCGCCGGAACTTCCTGCTCTTTTTCCTCCTCCGCAGGCGCGGGTGCCTCCGCCGGCGCTGCCTCCTCGGCGGGCGCGGTCTCCTCGGCAGGCGCTGCCGCAGAAGCCTCCGCAGGAGCCTTCCCGCACGCTGTCAGGGAAAATATCATACCGGCTGTAAGGAGAATTGCTGTCATTTTTTTCATAAGGTATCCTCCTCGTATAGTAGTTTTTGTAAGTTTAATAGTTACTCTTTATTCCTCTCTG
>CAMNCY010000169.1 GCA_946534785.1 uncultured Lachnospiraceae bacterium
GTAAGAAAGATCCGCAGCGCTTTGTTTGACGAGGGGCGCTTTATCCTTTTCCTGAAGGGAATACTGACGACCTTTGCCATTGCGGCAGCGGCTGTCGTGATCGGGACGCCCTTCGGATTCATCCTTTACATCAACCGGTTAAGAGGGGGATTTATCGCCCGGGGGATCACGGGCGCGCTCGTTTCGGTCCTTCACGGCGTTCCGCCGATCCTGCTGATCATGGCGGTATACTATCTGTATTACAGGGACCTGTATTTCGGCGCGGTCCTGGCCTCGGTCATCGGGTTTTCCCTGTGTTTTTCGGAGGAAGTCTGTTCGATCATCCGGAAACATGCATCATTGCAGGAAGACGGGGAACTGGAGAGAGATTACCGGCTGGTCTATATCGACAGCGGGCCTTTCTTCGAAGAGCTTTTCCGGGGATCCGGGGAATTCATCAAGGCGGATTATATTGAAAAAGTCACGGCGCTTATCAAGGCAACGTCCGTCACCGGCCTCATCATGGTGCGGGACATTACGAAGACGGCCGACGTGATCCGTATGGAAAGCCTGGAGACGATGGTGCCGATCCTGGCGGCGGCTGCCGCCTATCTCCTGCTGATTGCGGGAAGCTGCAGACTGTTAAGAAATATCCTCCGTGTCAGGTGACCTGTATACGGAGAGATCTGAAAAATATAATAAAAGAGGGGTAGTAATATGCTTATCAAAAAATGGAACTCATTAAGTCTTATCGTCCGGATCTGTATCGGACTGGTGATCGGTGCCATACTCGGACTTACCGCGCCGGGAATGACCTGGATCGGCGTCCTGGGAACGCTGTTCGTCGGCGCCCTGAAGGCGATCGCACCGCTCCTTGTCTTTGTACTGGTCTCGTCTTCCCTTGCCAACGCAAAGGGCGGCAATATGAAGAAATTCCGTACCGTTATTTTCCTGTATATGTTCAGTACGCTCTGTGCGGCCATCGTGGCGGTCCTGGTGAATTTCATCCATCCCGTCAGGATCCAGCTGGCCGGGCTTGATGCGGCCGCAGGCTACACGGCGCCCGGGAGTCTGTCCGAGATCATCATGAATCTTCTCATGAGCGTGATCGCGAACCCGGTCGATGCGCTGTCAAAGGCGAATTACATTGGGATCCTGTTCTGGGCGGTGATTTTCGGCCTTGCCTTAAAGCATGCGTCGGACGGGACCAAAAAGGTCATGTCGGATCTTGCGGACGGCGTCTCCATGGTGGTCCGGTGGGTCATCAGCTGCGCGCCCTTCGGTATCCTGGGCCTTGTATTTGAAGCTGTTTCCACCAGCGGCCTGGAGATCTTCACGACCTACGGCGAACTGGTGATGGTGCTGGTCGTTTCCATGCTCCTTGTCGCGCTGGTGCTCAATCCCCTGATCGTGGGCATTACCCTGCGGCACAATCCCTATCCTCTGATCTTCAAATGTATCCGGCAGAGCGGCGTAACGGCATTCTTCACCAGAAGCTCCGCGGCGAATATCCCGGTCAACATGGAACTGTGCAAGGAACTGGGACTGGACGAAGATATGTATTCCGTCTCGATCCCTCTGGGATCCACCATCAACATGGACGGCGCTGCAGCCGTCATTACGACCTTTGCACTGACGGCAGCCTATACGGCGGGGGCCGAGATCTCGATCCCCATGGCGATCCTTCTCAGCATCGTGGCGACCTTCTCCGCATGCGGCACATCGGGCGTTGCGGGCGGTTCCCTTCTCCTGGTACCGCTTGGATGTTCCCTGTTCGGTATTTCCAATGATGTGGCCATGCAGATCGTGGGCGTCGGATTCATCATCAGCGTGATCCAGGACTCCCTGGAGACCGCGCTGAACTCCTCGGGCGACGTTATTTTTACGGCAACTGCGGAATTCCTTGAATGGAAGAAGCAGGGAAAGGAGCTTCCTCTCTGATGAAAAGCATAACGAGTGTATATAAGATCGGTAACGGTCCGTCCAGTTCCCATACTGTCGGACCCTATCATGCGGCGCAGACCTTCGGCGCAAGGTATCCGGATGCGGATGCCTATGAAGTCACGCTTTACGGATCCCTTGCCTTTACCGGAGAGGGACACGGCACCGGAAAGGCGATCCTGGAAGGACTTCCCGGAGCGAAGATCATCTTTGACAGGGAGACCAGGGAAGAAGATCTTCCGCATCCCAACACGATGCTGTTCAAGGCATTCCGGGACGGTAAGGAGATCGCATCTTCCCGGATCTTCAGTATCGGCGGCGGCTCCATCCGGATCGAGAACGAGTCTTCCGAAGAGGACAGGGAGGTCTATCCCCAGACGAACTTCTCGGAGATCGTGTCTTTGTGCAACCAGGAAAACATCAGCATCATTCAGCTGATCTATATCCTGGAGGGCTATACGCTGCGGGATTACCTGCGCAAGATCTGGAAGGCGATGCAGGAGGCAGTGGAAAGAGGACTTGCGGCGGAGGGAATCCTTCCGGGCGGCCTGAATATTTCCCGGAAAGCAAAGTATCTTTATGAAAAGCGTTGTTATAATGAAAGTGCGGACGTTGCGATGAACCGCCAGATCGCGGCATATGCCTATGCGGTCAGCGAAGAGAACGCCGCGGAGAACGTGGTGGTCACATCACCGACCTGCGGAAGCTGCGGCGTCCTGCCGTCCATTCTGTACTATATGAGCAGGGACAGGGGATTCCCGGAAGAGGAGATCCTGGATGCTCTGGCAGTGGCGGGCCTTGTGGGAAATGTGATCCGCACGAATGCCAGCATTTCCGGTGCGGAATGCGGCTGCCAGGCCGAGATCGGAAGCGCCTGTTCAATGGCGGCTGCCGCAGTGGCGCAGCTCTACGGCCTTTCCATTGACCAGATCGAATACGCGGCGGAGATCGCCATGGAGCATAACCTGGGACTTACCTGCGACCCGGTCGGCGGACTGGTGCAGATCCCCTGCATCGAACGGAACGCGGTAGCGGCGATGCGTGCCCTGAGCGCGGTCAACCTCTCCCGGTTCCTGTATGCCACCAGAAAAATTTCGTTTGACGAAGTTGTCGCAACGATGTATCGTACAGGTCTGGACCTGAACGAGAAATACCGGGAGACTTCCCATGGCGGACTCGCCCAGATTTATCTTGAGAACCTGAAATCCTGAGGATCAAAGGGGGCATGAATTATGTCTTTTGCCGTTTTTGCGGATGGCAGTGCCAACCTGCCGAAAAAAATGCTGGAAGGGATCACGCTCCTTCCGTGCGATTATACAGTTGACGGAGAGCCGAGGACCTATCTGGGCGACGTGGATCAGTTCGACGGACATGCCTACTATGAGGAACTGCGAAAAGGCAGGACCGTGCGAACGACGCTCCTGAATACACATCTTTTCCTGACGCAGTTCAGGCCGCTTATGGAAAAAGGGATCGACATCATCTATGTCAGCATGAGCTCAGGCATCAGCGGCACCTACAATGCGGCACAGGCGGCAGCGCAGGAGCTGATGGAAGAATTCCGCGACCGGTTCGTCCACATCGTGGATTCCCACGGGTGCGGCTTTGGAAGCGGCCTTCTGGCCGTACGGGCCGCCCTCCTTTCCAGGGACGGTGTGGAGGTGCGGGAAGCCGCGCAGAGGATCGATGACGAGGTCCCGCACAGCTGCCAGTATTTTACAGTAGACGACCTGAATTTTCTGAAAAGGACGGGACGGGTGAGCGGTGTGACGGCCACGATCGGAACGGTGCTGAACATCAAGCCGATCCTGTTCGGGGACAGCACGGGACATATCATTTCCTGCGACAAGGTCAGGGGACGGAAGAAGTCCATAGAAGGCCTGGTCAGGAAATATATGGAGAAACGGACGGAGGTCCAGGACCTGCCGGTCTGCATCTCCCATGGAGACTGCCTGCAGGATGCGGAGCTTCTGGCCTCGCGTATTAAAGAAGAGACACCGGAAGTGGAGATCACCATCTGCCAGCA
>CAMNCY010000170.1 GCA_946534785.1 uncultured Lachnospiraceae bacterium
CTCGAACATGGCGTCATTGACCCTGTCGTAGTGCCCCCGGGCCCGCGGACAGTCATCCGGATTGCAGGAGGGTTTTTCCAGAGGGCAGATCTTCTCCCTTGCCGTCAGGACGACGCTCTTGCATAAAAGCCCCTTCCCCCGAAGCACTTCCACAGCCTGTTCGGCCGCTGTCCTGGCGATCGTCTTGGCCGTCAGATAGAAGATCCTCTCCGCCTTTCCCTCTCCCATTGCCTTGACGGAAGGAAAGATCGTGGTCAGGGTCTTGCCGGTACCGGTGGGCGCTTCCAGGAAAAGCTTCCGCTCCCTGAGGATCGTCCGGTAGACGCCTGCCGCCAGGTCCCTCTGGCCGTCCCTGTAGGGATACGGGAACTGGATCTGCCTGGCCGAGGCCGTCCGCCTGATCTGCCACATGAAGGAATACTCCGCCCATTTGCGGTACTCCTCCATCAGCATCATGAACCATTCATGCAGGGCCTCGAACGTATACTGCTCGTAGAAATGGCGGATGCTTCCGTCGATCTGGCTGTAGTAGGTCATTCTCACATGCACCCTCTCCAGACCGTTCTGCACCGCGTACATATAGGCATAGCATTTGGCCTGCGCAAGGTGCACAGGCTCCGGGCTTCTGATCTTCTTCAGTTTGCGGAAGGTGGTCTTGATCTCGTCGATGGTCCAGGCATCCGGGATATCCTCTCCCGGGACGCCGCCGAAATAGATGCCGTCCGCCCTGCCCTCCACGACGACCAGGGCATGGTCCAGGAACTGCTCATGGGGAACGTCCTGCCGGGAAGCGGCATCGCCTGCCCTCTGTCCGTAGGATACGGGCGCGTACTCCGTCTCCTTCTCGGGAAGGCTGCGGTTGAACGTCCAGGAAAGCCGCAGGGAGACTTCTGCCTGATAATCCGGCCCCGCCTCCTTCTGGAGCATGCGGTGGATCCTTGCTCCCTCGAGCATTGCATCTTCCCCTCCGCCCGCTGTTCGGTTGTCAAGATCGCCGGAGCGCAGGAGGAATTCCACCAGGTTCCGGACCGATATCGTGATCTGGGTAAACATAAAATGATTATACCGACTTGCTTCTTGAAATAACAGACGAAAAGTGCTTGAATAGGAAAAGTGATTCTGTCGCAAAGAGAACAGGCCCCGGCGCTGTCATGTTTTTCCAAAGTAAGCGTATTCGGGCCGCAAGTCTGATACGAGGTACCAGTCATGGAACATCTTACGATTCCCGCAGGTTATGAATCCGCTCTGAACCTGCATGAAACCCAGGTCGCCATCAAGGTGGTAAAGGATTTCTTCCAGAATCTTCTGGCGGAGCGTCTGAACCTCCTTCGCGTCTCGGCACCCCTTTTCGTCGATCCGGCATCCGGACTCAATGACAACCTGAACGGCGTGGAGCGCCCCGTCAGCTTCGATATTCTCGAGCAGGACGGCCGCATTGCCGAAGTCGTCCAGTCCCTGGCCAAGTGGAAGCGTTTTGCCCTGAAAAAATACGGCTTCCGCAACGGTGAAGGCCTCTACACCGATATGAGCGCCATCCGCCGCGACGAGGTGACCGACAACATCCACTCCATTTATGTCGACCAGTGGGACTGGGAGAAGATCATCCTGAAGGAAGAGCGCAATATGGAGACCCTGCAGGAGGTCGTCCGGAATGTTTACCGTGTCCTTCGCAAGACCGAGAAGTACATGTCCATCCGCTACGACTACATTGAAGAGATCCTCCCCCATGACATCTTCTTCATCACAACGTCCGACCTGGAAGCCATGTATCCCGACAAGACTCCCAAGGAGCGGGAATACATCATCACGAAGGAAAAAGGCGCCGTCTGCCTGATGCAGATCGGCGATAAGCTGGCAAGCGGAAAGCCCCATGACGGCCGTGCCCCGGACTATGACGACTGGAGCCTGAACGCCGACATCCTGGTCTACTATCCCGTCCTGGACATTGCCCTGGAGCTCTCCTCCATGGGCATCCGCGTTGACGAGAAGGCCCTTGCCGAGCAGCTGAAGAAAGCCGGCTGCGAAGACCGCGCAGAGCTTCCCTTCCAGAAGGCCATCCTGAACGCCGAACTCCCCTACACCATCGGCGGCGGCATCGGACAGTCCAGGATCTGTATGTTTTTCCTGCGCAAAGCCCACATCGGAGAGGTCCAGTCCTCCATCTGGCCCAACGAGACGCTGGAGGAGTGTGAAGCACGGGGCATTCATCTTCTGTAAAAAATGTATACAATTCCGGAAAACAGGTTTAATATATAACCGTTATATGGATGACACAGCAATGGGGCTGTCTCTCCGGGGAAGGATCTTCTCCGGAGCGGCGGCTCTGTTTTTTTACCAAAAAACCGCTTGTACATCCATATACGATTCTATATAATTCTTTTTGTATACATTTATACAAACAAGTGTACAAGGGGCTGCCTGCCCCGCAAAACAAGCAATAGGAGGAAGAAAACTATGTCTTATGTTTCGGAAGTTTATGCAGCTCTGGAGAAAAAGCACCCCTATGAGCCTGAGTTCCTTGAAGCTGCAAAGCGCGTTCTGGATTCTATCGCTCCCGTCGTAGACGCCAATGAAGACGCCTACCGGAAAATGTGCCTTCTGGAAAGAATCACCGAGCCCGAAAGGATCATCTCCTTCCGCGTGCCGTGGACAGATGATGCCGGTGTCAATCACGTAAACCTCGGCTACAGAGTCCAGTTCAACTCTGCGATCGGACCTTACAAGGGAGGCCTTCGTTTCCACCCGTCCGTAAACCAGAGCATCCTGAAATTCCTGGGCTTTGAGCAGATCTTCAAGAACTCCCTGACCGGTCTTCCCATCGGCGGCGGCAAGGGCGGTTCCGACTTCGATCCTCACGGCAAGTCCGATGCGGAAGTCATGCGTTTCTGCCAGAGCTTCATGACAGAGCTCTTCAAATACATTGGAAAAGACGTTGACGTTCCCGCCGGCGATATCGGCGTAGGCGGACGTGAAGTCGCTTATATGTACGGCCAGTACAAGAGAATCACAAACCTCTATGAAGGCGTTCTGACCGGTAAGGGCCTGACCTTCGGCGGATCTCTTGCAAGAACAGAAGCGACCGGCTACGGTCTTGTTTACATCGTAAACGAGATCTGCAAGGGCGCCGGCAAGGAGCTTGCAGGCAAGACCGTCGTCATCTCCGGTTCCGGCAACGTTGCCCAGTATGCATGCCAGAAGGCACAGCAGCTCGGCGCAAAGGTCGTGACCGTTTCCGATTCCAACGGTTATGTCTATGATCCCGACGGCATCAAGCTCGATGTTGTCTTCGATATCAAGCAGAAGAGACGCGCACGCATCAAAGAGTATGTGGACGCTGTTCCCACCGCTCAGTACTTCGAAGGTGAGAAGCCCTGGGGCGTCAAGTGCGACATCGCTCTTCCCTGCGCAACACAGAACGAGATCAACGGCGAAGCAGCAAAGACCCTGGTCGAGAACGGCTGCTGGCTCGTTGCCGAAGGCGCGAACATGCCCTCCGATGCAGACGCTGTTGATACCTTCCTTGAGAAGAAGATCCTCTACATGCCCGGCAAGGCAGCCAATGCAGGCGGCGTAGCCGTTTCCGCTCTTGAGATGTCCCAGAACTCCGAGAGACTTTCCTGGACCTTCGAAGAAGTCGACGGAAAGCTTAAGGACATCATGGCTGGCATCTACAGCAAGGTTTCCGAGGCTGCTGCACGCTACGGCTACGAGAACAACTTCGTTGTAGGCGCCAACATCGCAGGCTTCGAAAAGGTCGCAACTGCCATGATGGCACAGGGCCTTGTATAAGTTGTATAAGACTTCCGGCTGAGGCCGGCGGCCGCCGGCTGCGCCCGGGCGGCCGGGCGCTGAGTGAGTCAGGGGGACAGGTACGCTGACTCAGTGTACACAATGAATCGACCCGCCAGGCAGCATAAATGC
>CAMNCY010000171.1 GCA_946534785.1 uncultured Lachnospiraceae bacterium
GATTGTTTCTTCTGATACGGTTTGCGCGGCCTGTACGCCTGGTTTGATCCGTATCCGGCACTCCTGCTCTTCCCGGGACACGGATTTTATATGCCGTGTCCCGGCTTTTCATCCGTGTCCTGTTCGGTTAGTTCCTTCTGATACGGATTGCGCGGCCTGTACGCCTGGTTTAAATCCGTATCCGGCACTCCTGCCCTGCCCGGGACACGGATTATATGAGCCGGGCACCTGCTTTCGATCTGTATCCTGCCCGGATTGTTCCTTCTGATACGGATTGCGCGGCCTGTACTCCTGGTTTGATCCGTACCTGGTACTCCTGCCCTGCCCGGGACACGGATTATATGAGCCGGGCACCGGCTTTCGATCTGTATCCTGCCCGGATTGTTCCTTCTGATACGGATTGCGCGGCCTGTACGCCTGGTTTGATCCGTACCCGGTACTTCCCGGCGGCCAGTCTTAGTCCTGGCATGCAGACGCGCAATTCACATTAACCAAAATACATCTTTTCAGGTGCATGCAATACAATTACTGAGCAAAACAAAACCCCGAGAATCATTGATTTTATAGGCTTTTCTGCCACAATCGTTGATTTCTCGGGATTCTTCATTTTGTGCCGGCGACGGGAATCGAACCCGTACTTCTTATTGGGAAACGGGATTTTAAGTCCCGCGCGTCTACCTATTCCGCCACGCCGGCTTATGAAACTAAATGGACCCTCGGGGACTCGAACCCTGGACCAACCGGTTATGAGCCGGGAGCTCTAACCAACTGAGCTAAGGGTCCATAGAAATCCGGCTTACTGAAAGATTTTTCAGCCGGTCTCGGCTGGTGAAGCAGCCTGATGACTCCGACGGGAATTGAACCCGTGTTACCGCCGTGAAAGGGCGATGTCTTAACCTCTTGACCACGGAGCCGCATATATGATCCGGTCATCTGCACCGATCGTAACCGCCGGTGTCATAACCATTTACCTATTCTATCGTACCGCCGCCCATTTTACAATCGAAAATTGAAATTTCTCAGCAGTACCGACATTCCGCCGTCATTCCCGCCTCTGCGTGCTGCTGTCTCATCCATCCTTGGAAAAACATTGAGAAAGCATCCCACAGCATATAAAATGGGAACAGATGATCCGCCAACACTACCACCTCCGGTCCCGGCCGGAAGAAGGCAGGCAAAGCATGAGTGAATCCGCAAAAGCATCCACAGGCTATAAAGTAAAAGAGATCCCGATGATCGTCCGGATCCTTGTCATTGTTATCGCGTCCTTTATTTTCTCACTGAACGTCAAGACCTTCGTGCATACGGGAGGACTCCTTCCGGGCGGTGCAGCGGGCCTTACGCTCCTGATCCAGGAGATCTTCGCCAAATTCTACGGCATCACCATTCCGTATACGCTGGTGAACCTTATCATTAACGCGTTCCCCGTTTATATCGGTTTCCGCTTCATCGGCCGGAAATTCACCGCCCTCTCCTGCCTCGTTATCGTGCTCTCCGGTGTCTTTACGGACCTTTTGCCGTCCATCACGATCACAAAGGACATTCTCCTTATATGTATCTTCGGCGGCCTGATCAACGGAACGGCCATCAGCCTGTGTCTTCTGGTGGATGCAACCAGCGGCGGCACGGACTTTATTTCGATCTTCCTGTCTGAGCGGAGGGGAATCGATTCCTTCAACATCATCCTCGGCATCAATGCCGTGATCCTTGTCATTGCAGGCCTTCTTTTCACCTGGGACAAGGCGCTCTATTCCATTATTTTCCAGTTCGTATCGACGAACACCATTCACCTTCTGTACCGGAAATACCAGCAGAGCACACTCTTCATCGTCACCGAGCATCCGAAGGATGTGAGCAGGGTCATCTTCGATACGACGCATCATGGTGCGACCGTGATCGAAGGAGAAGGGGCTTTCGAGCATCACGAAAAGGAGGTCATCTACTCCGTCGTCTCAAGTCCCGAAGTCAACAAGGTCGTCAGTAAGATCCGGGAGATCGATCCGCATGCATTCATTAATGTCATCCGCACGGACCGCCTGAGCGGTAATTTCTATCACGTTCCCAAGGGGTGAGCTTTGAGGCCGCCCCTTTTTCTTTTCGTTCTCTCCTCTTATCTTCCCGGATTTTCCGCCTGAAGCAGGACTTCCGGACTCATTCATACCGCAGCGCTTCGATGGGATCCATTCTGGCGGCCTTGTCTGCCGGATAGAATCCGAAGAAAACGCCGATTCCAAAGGAAAACAGAAATGAGATCATAATGCTGCGGATCGACATGGCGACCGGGATCCCCTGAATGAAATGACACACGATGTACCCCGCGGCGACGCCGGTGATCATACCGATCAGGCCCCCGAGAAGGCAGATGATGATCGCCTCTGTGATGAACTGCAGTCTTATGGCGCCGTTCGGTGCGCCCAGTGCTTTGCGGGTCCCGATCTCACGGGTCCTTTCCGTGATCGTGACCGTCATGATATTCATAACACCGATGCCGCCGACCAGAAGTGCGATCGCGCCGATCGCCGTGATGGACAGCGTCTGCCGCCGCATATTCTCATTCACTTCCTCGATCCAGGAAAGGTTATTGTAGCAGGCGATCTCCGCCTTGGAATCCTCCGGGAGAATGGAATTCAGGAACCCCTGCAGCTCGTCCGTGAATGCGATCACGTCTTCGCCTGTTTTCACCGATACGGAAAAACTGTTGAGTTTTTTACTGTATTCATCCGTCACCTGGTTAATCGCATTGACATAGGGAATATAGACCGTCGTGGAGATGTCTTTTTCCGCGGATGCGTCAAACCCTCCATAGGCCTGGAAACGGTATACGCCCACGATCGTATAGGAAACAGCAGCCTCTCCGCCAAGAGAAATGTCGATCTTGCTTCCCAGCGCTTTCTTGATGTCCCCGGCAAAAAGGTTATTGACGAGAAGATCGGAGACAACGCAGGAATAGTCATTGACAGCATCCGGCCGGTTGAAGACCTGTCCGTCGATCAGCGAAGCATTCGCGCTGTTGACGGTAAAATAGCCGGGGTTGACGCCCTGGATGTCACAGTTGGCATAGACCCTGGAAATATCCTGCCCTTCCAGTCCTGCCTGCCCGGATCCAAGATATGTCTGGACGGCAACTGCCTCGATCCTGTCTTCGAACTGAGAGGCCATCTTCTGCATCATTTCGGGAGTAAACTCCGGAATGCTCCGGAGATAATCCTCTTCGCTCGTGATCTCCGCCTCGTTGTTCAGCCACATGTAGACTTCGATCGTATTGACGCCGAACATCGCCATCTGGCGGGCGTTCTCCTCCGTCTGGGAATTTCCCACCGTCATGATCGCAATAACGGACGCAATACCGATGATGATTCCCAGCATCGTCAGGAAGGTCCGCAGTTTATTCGCTTGAAGACTTGCAAACGCAAGTTTTATGTTTTCCAAAAGCATAGCTGATTACTGTTCTGTTTCCGTGTTCATGATTCGCCATCTTCGGCAGGATCACCTATTTCCTCATATATGAGATGAGTGCTCTCCCCGGTGTGGCTTTCTCTTTCCTCTGCGGGGTTTTCCTTTTCTTCTTCTTCTGCGGTTTTGGTGCTCACCTCTGCAGAGCTTTCCGTTTCCTCTGCCACAGCCCGGGCTCTCTCCCCGACAAGACTCCCTGCCCGCTCATCTATGAACTGTCCGTCCACCAGCGTCAGGATCCGCCCGGTCTCCTCCGCCAGTGCCTGAGAGTGGGTAATAAGAAGGATTGTTCTGCCCTGTTCCTCATGAAGCTTATGGAACAGGTCCATGACCATACGGCCGGTCCTGGAATCCAGGGCGCCGGTCGGCTCGTCCGCCAGAATGATCGCGGGATCATTCGCCAGTGCTCTCGCGATCGCCACGCGCTGCTTCTGCCCGCCGGAAAGCTCATCCGGCTTGTGATTCA
>CAMNCY010000172.1 GCA_946534785.1 uncultured Lachnospiraceae bacterium
CCAGCCAGGGTATCTATCCGGCCGTGGATCCGCTGGATTCCACCAGCCGTATCCTTTCACCGGAGATCCTGGGACGCGAGCATTACGAGATCGCCCGTTCCGTGCAGAGGGTTCTGCAGAGATACAAAGAGCTGCAGGATATCATTGCCATCATGGGTATGGACGAATTGTCCGAAGAGGATAAGATGACGGTCAGCCGGGCACGTAAGGTGCAGAGATTCCTGTCCCAGAGCTTTTCCGTTGCGGAACAGTTCACGGGCATGCCGGGCCAGTATGTGCCGCTGAAGGAGACGCTGCGCGGCTTCCGCATGATCCTGGACGGCGAATGTGATGAGATTCCGGAGAGCTGCTTCCTGTTTGCAGGAACCATCGACGAAGTGTTTGAAAAGGCAAAGAACCAGTAAAGGAGGATGCCTATGAATACTTTTTCGCTGCAGATCGGAACGCCGGACGGCCTTCTGTTTGACGGACAGGCGGAGCGCATCAAGGTACGGTCCATCACAGGGGATCTGGCGATTCTTGCCGGGCATATCAATTATGTGACTGCCCTGGGGATGGGAAAGGCAACTGTGGTCCTTCCGGACGGAACCCGCAGGGAAGCGGCCTGCATCGGCGGAATGCTTTCTGTGATGAACGGGGAATGCAGCGTGCTGGCGACCACCTGGGAGTGGGCGGAGGAGATCGACCACGACAGAGCGGAGGAGGCAAAGAGAAAGGCAGAGCACAGACTTGCGCAGGGCGGCCTGACGGACAAGGAGTACCGGATGGCACAGGCGAAGCTGCAGAGGGCTCTGGTACGGATCGGAGCGTCGGGGCGCTGATCAGGGATTTACATATTCAACGAGTAAAGAGAAGCCTCTTTCCGTGTGATTTCACACTGGAAAGAGGCCTTTTTGTGTTTTCTTATTCTATGGTTATTATGTCTTCCAGAATATAATAGAAGGAGGGGGAGGAGAAGTTTTTGTTCTCCTCGTAGGGCTTCCGCAGGTCGATGGTATCGTCCGGATCGTCCGGGTTGACGCCGATATAGTCCCCGTGGAAGACATCCAGGTTTCCCTTGCGGAGGGCGTCGATCGCGCTGTTGAGCTTCTCCTGGGTGCCGTGAGCGGCAATCTGGGTGTTCAGTTCCAGAATCTCGACCCAGTTCAGGTCGAAGCCTGCGCACATGTCGTTTCCGTGAACTTCGCCGTTCACATATTTTTCGATGGGGGTATGGTTCATGACCGCTTCGACCGCGCTTACGATGTAGGGCGTCCAGTTGATGCAGGTGCTTACCAGTGCGGAGGACGGAGCTACATTCAGCATGCTCATGTTGTAGCCGACAAAATAAACAGGTTTTTCGATGAAGGCTTCTTCGCAGGCAAGGGCGGGTCCGATGGTGTCGGAGTGCTGGCTCAGGATGCGGCAGCCTTCTTCGATCAGGAGAGAGGCGGCTTCCTTTTCGATGCTGTAGCTGCACCAGGTATTGGTGTAGCGGACGCGCATCACCGCATCTGGGCAGACGGAACGGATTCCCAGCAGGAATGCGGTATAGCCGGAAATAACCTCGGGGCTGGGGAAGGCGGCTACATAGCCTACCAGGGCTTCGCTTTTTTCGATCACCCGGTTTTCGATCATCTCGTTCAGCTTCATTCCGGCGGCGATCCCGCTTACGTACCTTCCCTGATAGGCCTTGCCCTTAAAGGTATGATAGTTGTCCGGAAGGGTTTCGTCGCTTATGGGGAAGGAAGCCTGGCAGAACTGGACATCCGGATAATCGGCAGCCAGCTTGCGGAACTTTTCGGCATAGCTGTCGGTAAAGATGATCCCGCAGCCCTTCTGTACCAGTTCCTGTATCGGGGATTCGATCTCTTCGTCCCGGACATTGTTCCGGATCACGAGCTGGACCTTGTTCCCGAATTCTTCCTGCAGCATATCCTCGGCCAGCGAAAAATTGTAGGTATAGGGGGCGCTGGCATCGCTTTCATAGATAAAACCGACCTTCAGATGGTTTGACACGACGGCGTTTTTTCCGAAGGAAAAGAGAAAACCGAAGAGCAGAAGCATCGCCAGGGAGGTCAGTATTGTGGTCAGATAGACTCTTTTCATTTTGCCTCCTCCTGTCCGCCGGTCTGTTTTCTGGCAGCGCTGGCTTCTGCGATATCCGAATACATTTTTTCTACATTGATTTTACCTTCCGCGATCAGGCTGAGGAAGATGTCAACGCATTGCGGGTCGAACTGGGTTCCCCGGCCCCGTTCCATCTCTCCAAGGACGTAATCCATATCCAGCTTTTTGCGGTAGACCCGGTTTGCGGTCATGGCGTCGAAGGCATCTGCAACGCCGATGATCCGTCCGTACAAGGGAATTTCTTCTCCCTTCAGTCCTTCCGGATAGCCCCTTCCGTCATACCGTTCATGATGATACCGGGCGCCTTCCACTACATGATCGATCAGGGTGAAGCCCTTCAGGATCTCGCTGCCGCGGGTGACATGGGACTTCATGACGGCGTATTCCTCATCCGTCAGACGAGCCGGCTTGTTCAGCACGCTGTCGGGGATGCCGATCTTTCCGATATCGTGCATCCGGGCTGCCTGCCGCAGGTTTTCACATTCCTTCTTGCTGAAGCCCATGCGTTCGCCGATCATGACCGAATATTCCGCGACCCGCATGGAATGCTGGCTGGTGCTGGGATCCTTGGCGTCAACGGTGTTGGCGATGGCCATGATGGTCTCGTTGCCCATCTGGATCCTCTGCTGGGCCCGGACCAGAGCCCGGTGCATGAAGTACCAGGGGATCCAGGCTACGAAGAGCATGGCAACGCCCAGAATGTAGGCGATGAACCAGTCTTCGTCATAGATCTCCTTTTCCTTGATGATCGAATACATACGCTCTTCCAGGATCGAGGTCTTGTTGCTGTCGAAGACGGCCAGATGCAGGGTGTAGCTGCCGGCGGGAAGGTTCGTATAGGTGATGGAGGACAGATTGCTCTGGGGCATGATCGTCCAGTCATTGTCCAGTCCTTCCAGATAGTATCCTGCCGAGGGATCCTGAATGGTATAGTTGATGATCTCCGGGAAAAACTCCAGCTTGGCGATGCCGCGGCCCACCCGGAGAGAATTGTTTCTTTTCAGGGAATACATGGTTCCATCGAGACGGGCTCCCGTCAGATTGATCCGGTAGGAGCGGGTCGAGATGGCATACCGGTTGGTGTCAATGATGAAAACACCCTTGTCACAGGACAGGAACAGGTCGCCCTGGCTGTCACAGTAGTTCCAGGAGTTCGCGGTGAGAGCGCTGTTGAGGCCGCGCTTGCTGTCCAGCAGATCATAGGAAATATCTTTGTCGTCATTCAGCAGATCCGCACGGTCCACCACGTAGATCCCGGCGCTGCTCATGACAAAAACCGTGTTCGGATCCTTGAACCAGATATCATAGTTGTTAAAGTACGGGAAGTTGTTAAGGGGCCGGATGGAATAGTCTTCCTCCATATAGCAGAGCCCGTTGCTGGTCACCAGAAAAACGCCGTCTGATTTTGGATCCCGGACGGAACGAAGGATCACGCCGGAGCTCAGTCCGTCATCCCGTGTGAGCATGTGAGATACGCTGCCGTCACGGATCACGGCGATCCCGTCGCCGTCAGTGCCGGCCAGGATCGTACCGTCATCCATTTCCGTGAGGGTCAGGATCATGGAGTTGATCAGTCCGTCCGTGTAGCGGATGGTCTTCAGGATCGCATGGTCCCGGATAAAGCTGATGCCGGTGTCTCCGGCGGCGATGATGGTGCCGTCGGAAAGCTGGCTCACGACGCGGGCTCGGTTGCCGAATCCTCCGTTGTTCTGGTCATACAGATACTGGGTGCCGTCGTCCGTGATCTCCAGCAGACCCTTTCCATAGGTGCAGATCCACAGG
>CAMNCY010000173.1 GCA_946534785.1 uncultured Lachnospiraceae bacterium
AGGAGCGTGTCGAGGCAAAATACAGAGACCGGAACGCCTGGGCAAAGAGCATGATTCTCAACATCGCCCGCTCCGGCAAGTTCAGCTCCGACCGTACCATCCAGGATTACGTGGATGACATCTGGCATCTGGAGAAAATCAAGATCTAATAATAGTCAAAGAATTCCGGAAGCAGAGGAATGTATCCGGAAGCAAGGGAATACAATGTTATATTGCGAAGGCCGCCGACAAGGCGGCCTTTTGGCTGTCTGATAAAGTATACCTTCTCGCACTGTATAGAAAAAAGCACAATAGAACGGGAATACCCGTATTGATATTTAATTAACAATTCGGTATTCTATACTTGAGGATGCAGGAAACGTTCTGTAAGCGGAAGAGGAGCCGCTTCGCAGGGCAGCATGCAAAGAGGGAGAATGCAGAATCTATGAAAGTCATGATTTGTATCGGGTCGTCCTGTCATATCAAAGGATCCCGCCAGGTAGTGGAACTGATGCAGAATGCCGTCAGGGAGCATCATCTGGAGGATCAGGTGGAACTGGGCGGAACCTTCTGTCTGGGGAACTGTCAGCAGGGAGTGTGTGTGCAGGTAGACGATGTCAAACACACCGGGATCAACAGCGAGACGTTTCCGTCTTTTTTTGAGACGGAGATCCTGGCGAAATGCCGGTAAGGGAGGGCAGGAGAATGATCAACTGCCTCCGGCTGAAGAAATCCAATTGTAAAAATTGCTATAAATGTATCCGGCACTGCCCGGTCAAGTCGATCCGCTTTTCCGGCAATCAGGCGCATATCATCGGGGATGAGTGCATTCTCTGCGGACACTGTTTCGTGGTCTGCCCGCAGAATGCCAAGGAGATCGTCGACGACACGGAGAGAGTGCGGGTGATGATCCAGAGCGGTGCCCCTGTGTATGTCAGTCTGGCTCCTTCCTTCATTGCCAATTATGAGGGTGTCGGGATCGAAGCCATGCGGGAAGCCCTGATGAAGCTTGGGTTTGCCGATGTGGAAGAAACCGCTGTCGGGGCAACGATCGTCAAGCGGGAATATGACAGGATCCTGGCTGAAGAAGACCGGGACATCCTGATCTCGTCCTGCTGCCATTCCGTCAATCTCCTGATCCGGAAATACTTTCTGCAGCAGCTGCCGTATCTGGCGGACGTCCTGTCGCCGATGAAGGCGCACTGCCAGGATATCAAGCGGAGACATCCGGAGGCAAAGACGATCTTTATCGGTCCGTGCGTGGCGAAAAAGGATGAGGCGGAACACGCCGATGACCTGGTGGATGCGGTCCTGACTTTCGAAGAACTGACGGCCTGGCTGAAAGAAGAGCAGGTCGAACTGCGTCAGGAGCTTTTGCCGGAGAAAGAGAGCCGGGCGCGCTTTTTCCCGACGACGGGAGGGATCCTGAAGACGATGGCGAAGGATGCACCCGGGTATACCTATATGGCGCTGGACGGTGTGGAAAACTGTATCGCGGCGCTCCGGGATATTGAAAAAGGAAAAATACATCATTGCTTTATCGAAATGTCCGCCTGTGCCGGAAGCTGTATCGGCGGGCCGGTCATGGAAAAATACCACCGCAGTCCGGTGCGGGATTATCTTGCCGTGGCGCAGTATGCCGGGGAGAAGGATTTTGCCGTGGCGCAGCCGGAACCTGCACAGATCCGCCGGCCGTTCGCGGCACTGGACAGAAATGCTGCCATGCCGGATGAGATGGAGATCACCAGGATCCTGCGGGAGATGGGAAAATTCAAACCGTCACAGGAACTAAACTGCGGGTCCTGCGGATATGACACCTGCCGGGAGAAAGCCGTCGCGATTTTCCAGGGCAAGGCAGAAGTTTCCATGTGCCTGCCGTACCTGCAGGAAAAAGCGGAGAGCTTTTCGGATACGATCGTGCGCAATTCACCGAACGGTCTGCTCGTGCTGAACGATGATCTTGAGATCCAGCAGATCAACGAGTCGGCTCTGCGCATTCTGAATCTGAGAGCGGCGTCGGATGTGATGGGCGATCCGGTCGTACGCATACTGAATCCCGGTATTTTCATGAAAGTCCGGCAGAACGGCCGGGGCATCTATAACGAGAAGGCTTATCTGGCGGAATACGGGCGCTATGTGGAACAGACGGTCGTGCCGACAAAAGAAGGGCATATGATCATTGCCATCATGCGGGACATCACGGCGGAAGAAGAGGAGCGGGCGCGCAAGGAAGAGATCAGCCGCGAGACCGTGGAAGTGGCGGATAAGGTCGTAGACAGGCAGATGCGCATTGTACAGGAGATCGCCTCGCTGCTGGGAGAGACGGCTGCGGAGACCAAGGTGGCCCTGACAAAACTGAAGGAGTCAATCCGTGATGAATGAGCTCTGTGCAGATATCGGATATAAAAGTATTTTTCATGCCGGCGAGCAACTGTGCGGGGATCATGTAGAGGTCGTGGAAAAAGAGAACGATCCGGATTCTGCCGTGATCGTTCTGGCGGACGGACTCGGCAGCGGGGTCAAGGCCAGTATCCTGTCCACACTGACTTCCCGGATCATTTCCACCATGATGGCCGCAGGACTGTCCCTGGAGGAATGCGTTTCCACGATTGCGGAGACCCTTCCGGTCGATAAGGAAAGGGAGGTGGCCTATTCGACCTTTACGGTCATGCATCTGCTGCACAATCGCACCATGGAGCTGATCCAGTACGACAATCCGCATGTGATCCTGATCCGGGACGGCGCGAATTTTGAGTATCCGGAGACGGAGATGCTGATCGGGGAAAAGAAGATCTTCAAGTCTGTCATCCGGCTGCAGGAGGATGATCTCTTTATCGCCATGAGCGACGGCTGTCCGCATGCCGGTATCGGCGTCGGATACAATTTCGGATGGAAGCGGGAAGATATCATCGCCTTTATGGAAGCGCTTGCGCCCGTGGGATATACGGCCAAGACACTGTCTACAATCCTCGTGGATGAGTGCTTTAAGCTGTACGGCGGTGAGCCGGGCGATGACGCGACGGCCTGTGTGGTGAAGATCCGCAGGCGCACACCGGTGAACATGTTGTTCGGGCCGCCGTCCAACCCGGACGATGCGGACCGCATGATGAGTCTGTTCTTTTCCAGGGACGGCCGCCATATCATCTGCGGGGGAACAACGTCCTCCATTGCGGCCCGGTGGCTGCACAAACCCCTGCGGGCCAGTCTTTCCTTCGACAGCTCCGGTGTGCCTCCGACGGCGACGATCGAAGGTGTGGATCTGGTCACGGAAGGTGTGATCACGGTCAGCAAAGTATTGGAATTTGCGAAGGATTACCTGCAGGAAAACAGCCAGTACGAGATATGGAGTATTCGGAAAGACGGGGCATCGCAGATCTGCCGGATGTTGTTTGAAGAAGCGACGGACATCAGCTTTTATGTGGGAAGAGCCGTCAATCCGGCGCATCAGAACCCCGACCTGCCGATCAATTTCAACATCAAGATGAACTTGGTGAAGGAGCTTTCGGCAGCGCTGAAGGAAATGGGAAAACGGGTCACCGTGAATTATTTTTGAGAGGAACTATATGAGATTATTTGATACCAAGGTACAGGAACTGAAATACAAGGTTTTGCGGGAAGTTGCCAGAGAAGCCTGGGCCGGCACGCTGACAGAGCATGTACTGGATATTCCCGGGAAGATCGTGCCGGGGAAGATCCCGACCATGCGCTGCTGTGTCTACAAAGAGAGGGCGATCCTGGCGGAGCGCGTAAAGCTGGCTATGGGAGGCGACCGGTCAAATCCCAACGTCATCGAAGTGATCGACATTGCCTGTGACGAATGTCCGGCGGCCGGCTATGAGGTAACAAATTCCTGCCGCGGCTGCCTGGCCCACCGCTGTGCCGAGATATGTCCCCGCGGGGCGATCACGTTC
>CAMNCY010000174.1 GCA_946534785.1 uncultured Lachnospiraceae bacterium
TACTGTGATCTTCATGAAGAACTCCTTTCCGATTTTCCGATATGTCTGCAGAGGAACGACAGCCAGAAACCGGCGCATGCCCATGCCAGCAGCATCAGCAGATTTTCGAGAAATACCAGCCATCCGGCTTTCTCATAATCCAGGAATGCGAAGGGGACACGGAAGAACAGGTAGTCCGGGATCCCGCTTTTCAGGAACAGTCCAAGACCGATGCCGCCGATGCAGGTGAAGATGCAGGCAGTGATGATCTTCGCTTTGTCTTTCAGCTTCAGGCCGGCCGTCATCGCCGGGATATGCATGCCAAGATGCAGCCCCATCAGCACAAACGCCCAGTGGGACATGGCAAGGTGCGTCTGTCTTGCAAAGGAGACAGGGGCCATTCCGTACAGGAAAGGCACGGCATGGCCGCTCATGGACATGCCGCTGAATGCCGTCAGGGCAAAGCAAAGAAGCAGAAGAGCATTCAGAACGGTCGTGACGGTGCGGTAAGGGTTGTATTTTCCCCTGAAGAGTGCACTGTACCACTTCCGGTTCAGGATCTGATGGATGATCACAAGGGCCGTCATTCCAATGCCGATCCACTCGTGCACCGCCTCTCCCGTGACCTGATAGGCCATGAGACAAAGGAGCAGGACCATCATGGCGGCATCTACGATCCGCCGGAGCATTCTGTTCGTTTTTGCCTTGGACATAGGACTGCGCCTCCTTCGCCTGTCTTATTTCAGCCCCTCGATCCAGGACTGAAGGTCCGCTTCCGATACGTTCCCGCTGAAACGGCTCCCCTCCAGCCAGGTGCCGCTTCCCGCAAGGGCCTCCATGTTGGGGCCGCTCCTGCCGATGCCGCTTCCGCCGGATGTGCAGAAGGGGATGATCGTGATGCCGTCAAAGCTGTATTTTTCCACAAAGGTATCCAGGATACGCGGTTCTTCACCCCACCAGATCGGGAAACCAAGGTAGACCGTTGTATAGCCTTCCAGGGAAATGTCTTCGCTGCCGATCCCAGGGCGGGCGTTCTTGTCGTTCTGTTCCGTCGTGGAACGGCTGCTTCTGTCGTTATAATTCAGATCGTCTTCCGTATAGGGCTCTGCAGCCAGGATCTCATAAAGATCACCGCCGGTGACGGCTGCGATCTTTTCGGCAACGCCCTTTGTCGTTCCGGTCGCGGAAAAATAGGCGACAAGGACATCCGAATGCCCGGCAGGGGCGGGAGCCTCGTTTGCCGGCGCTGCTGTTTCAGGAGCCGGTGCTTCTGCAGCCGGTGCTTCTGTAGCGGGCGCTTCTGCAGCGGGCTTTGCTTCCTCCTTTGCCGCGGCTGGCTGAGAATTGTTTCCGCAGGCCGCAAGTGATGTCATCAGAAGGGCTGTCATAAGGATTGAAATGATCTTTTTCATGGGTTCGTTCGACCTCCGCTGATTCTGCTTCTGTTTTTCGGTACTGTCATGCGCATCAGAAGCTGTGCTCTGTCAGCCATGCGACCGCGTCCTCTACTGTTTTCGTGATATCTTTTCCGTCTTCCGTGATCACCGGCTGCTTCTCCAGGCCGGCATGGAAATCCACATGCTCTGCCTCGGCAATGGCGTTTTTCAGATAATTGTTATCGTCGGAAAAACCGGGATCCGGCTGGATCTGGCAGATGCTGTACGCCTGCAGGATCGCGCTGACGGGAACGCCATGGTACATAAGGCCTCTGTACTGATCGATCTCGCTCTGTCTGATCGGAGCGCTTTCCCGGTAGATATGCATCGCCTCTGCCAGGACTTTTCTGTCTTCTTCCGTCAGTTTCTCTGCTGCATTGCTGACTGCGGTGTTGTCTTTTACCTGTTCAAGCGTGCTCATTCCGGAAAGGACCGCGATCACATCCTCCAGGTCCAGACCAAACCGTACAGACCAGGAAGCGATCGACCAGTCGGGATGCGCTTTCTTCAGCAGGGCTTCGGCTTCTTCCGGAAGCTTTGCAAGACCGCCGCCTTTGACGGCTTCCATGATGACAACTTTCCGCCCGTGCCTGCGGATCACATCGTAGCAGAGGCCTGCCTGTACCAGTTCGCTGTCCCAGTCGATCGGATTCAGGGCGATCTGTACGAACTCGATCTCCGGATGCTCTGTCAGCACCCGGTCCAGGAGTTTTGCGGAGGAATGGAAGGAGATACCGAGGTGGCGGATCTTGCCGTCTTCTTTCCATTTTTTCGCATGCTCAAACAGATGCGTGGTCTTTACGATGCCGCCCTTTCCGTCATATCCGTCATAGTAGACATTCTGGATGTTATGGAGAAGGTAATAATCGACATAGTCAACGCCGAGATGATCCAGCTGGCTCTGGAAGGTCTCCTCGATCTTCTCCTCCGGGATCAGCATAAAGGTCGGAAACTTCGTCGCAATGGTAAAGCTTTCTCTCGGATGCCGTTCCACAAGGGCCTTACGGGTCGCTTCCTCGCTTTTGCCGTCATGATAAACGAAACTTGTGTCAAAATAGGTATAGCCTGCCGCCATGAAAGCATCCACCATGGCATTCAGCTGCGGATAGTCAAAATCCGTCGGGCCGGAGAGCACCGGCAGCCTCATCATTCCAAAACCCAGATTCTTCATTAATACACCTCCTGTAAAGTTAATAAGCCTGATATCTCAGTGCGTTGTGATTTTCTGGTCCCCTGTGGACCAGACATGTTTTTCCTTTGCTGATGACGGTTTGTTCTGTGCCATGACGCCTGCGAGAGGATGCGGCACATAGGGCTCTTCCAGCCACAGGATCTCTTCCGGCGTAAGGGAAAGGTCCACTGCCTTTGCTGCGCCTTCGATGTGGTGGAGCTTCGTTGCGCCCACGACAGGCGATGTCACCTTTGTGAGCAGCCAGGCAAGCGATACTTCTGTCATGGTCACGCCGCGCTTTTCGGCAAGCTCCGCGACACGGCCGATGATAACGTTATCCTGTTCAGCAGTATTGTCATATTTGAACTTCGCATAGGTATCTTCCTCTGCCCGCTTTGTTCCGCCTTCGCCGGGTTTTCTGGAGAGCCTTCCCGATGCCAGGGCACTGTAAGGAGTCAGCGCGATGTTCTCTTCATTGCAGTACGGGACCATTTCCCGCTCTTCCTCACGGAAGATCAGGTTGTAGTGTCCCTGGACGGAGACGAACGTCGCAAAGCCTTCCTTCTCGGCCAGGGCATTTGCTTTGGCGATCTGCCAGGCAAAACAGTTGGAAATGCCGATGTATCTGGCTTTGCCGGCTTTCACGATGCGGTTCAGGCCGTCCATGATATCTTCGATCGGCGTCTGCCAGTCCCACATGTGATAGATATAGAGATCCACATGATCCATGCCGAGATTCTGCAGGCTCGTGTTGATCATATTTTCAATATGCTGCTGTCCGCTGATGCCTTTTTCGATCTCTTCCTGTGTCCTCGGAAGGAACTTGGTCGCGACGACCACGTCCTCCCGTTTTGCGAAATCGCGCAGAGCTCTTCCTACATACTGCTCGCTGGTGCCGCTCTGGTAGGCAATGGCGGTGTCGTAGAAATTGACGCCGAGTTCCAGGCCGCGCTTTATGATCTCCCTGGTATGCTCTTCATCGATGGTCCAGCTGTGCTGGCCCCGTCCGGAATCACCGAATCCCATGCAGCCCATGCAGATCGCGGATACATTTAAATCTGAATTGCCAAGTTTCCTGTATTTCATTCGTTCGCTCCTTTCAACAGCCGGATCAGGCAGCTGTAAACCAGTTCATAAACGGTATGGTACACATAGTTGATGCCGGCTTCCTTCATGGCGACCTTCTGCTTGTCCGTAACGGCAGTGTAAGGATAGATCCCGAACATAAAGGGGTAGAAGGTATAAAGGAAGTCCCGGATGCCGGCTGCGTTCATGTCCGG
>CAMNCY010000175.1 GCA_946534785.1 uncultured Lachnospiraceae bacterium
CGGCTGTGTGATCTCCAGGAGATAATCGTCATTCTCCGTTTCCTTCGAGGTCACGGTCCTGCCGGCTGCTGTATAGGTAAGACTAAGATCCATATTACTGCTCCTTCTTTGCGCCGCCGATGGTCGCCATGACCTTCTTCTCGTTATAGGACACAAGGATCGCCGCTCCCAGCAGGCAGAACAGCACGGCTACGACCGCCACGATGCGAAGGCCCGTTTCGGAGGCCGTAAGGTCATTGCTGGTAACATCCTGGACCGTGCCCAGGACCGCCAGGGAAGTGAACGCCAGCATGGCAACGGACTGGCCGAACTTCATGGCAAAGGTCCTTGCCGCAAAGAACATGCCCTCTCTCTTCTCTCCCGTCACGATCGCATCCTCTTCGGCCACGTCCGCGACGATGGACTGGGGAATGATCCCAAGGAGCGCCATCGGGAATGCCGCGATCACAACGATCAGGATACCGAAGACCATGCCCGGCAGGGGAAGGATCCCGATCAGCGCCGTCACCACATAGGCAAGGGCAAGACCGAGGAAACCTGTGATGACCAGTTTCTTTTTCCCGAACTTCGAGACCAGCTTCGAAACGACGGGATAAAAGCATGCGGAAAGCACCGTCATGCTGCCCAGGAAAACCGTGGTGTAGAACTCATCCAGCTGCATGGAGACCTTGACGAAGAAAGGAAGGCCTGTCTGGAACAGGGTAAGACCTACCCAGTAGGCGATGTCGGAAGAAGCAAACTTCAGGAATTCCTTATTGCGGAAGGTGGAAGCAAGGCTCCGGAACATGTCCGAATCGGAAGGCTTTGCGTCCACGAAATCCTTCTCATTCAGCCTGAAAACGGGGACCAGCATGCAGACAAGCGCGACTGCCGCCAGGATGATGAACCAGATCCGGTAGCTCCAGCTGTACCCAACTGCCCCCTGGAGCGGTCCTGCCAGCATGAAAGGCAGATACGCGATCAGCGTCCCGAAGAAGAACGTCAGAGAGATCGCGGTGGAAATATACATGCGGTCGTCCTGTGTTTTTCCGAACTCGGAGATCAGCGCATTGTAAGGCGTGCAGTACATCGTCATGAACAGGTAGAACAGGATCAGGAAAAACAGGATCCACGCGATGTTGATGCCGCTGATATGATCCACCGGCGCACAGAAAACAAGGACCGTGATCACCGCAAAGGGCACGGCTGCCTTTGCCATGAACGGGATCCTGCGCCCCTTCGGATTCGTGCTCCTGTCGGACAAAGACGCGATCAGAGGATCCGTCACCGCATCAAAGATACGGCAGACAAAGGTGATCAGTCCCAGGACCGTCAGCATGCCGAATACGACAAGGCCCGTGGGAATGTAGAATTTTGCGCCCGCTTCCACCGACCCGCTGGTCGGCAGGTAAAACGTCACCAGCCAGGTATTGATGATGCCTCCCAGGATCGACCAGCCCAGCTGCCCGATGGCAAAGATCCACATTTCCTGTTTCGTCAGTCTTCTTGTTTTCATGATCTTGCACTGCTCCTTCCCCGCAAAAATCGTTGTCTGCACAAAAGTATAACATAATTCAGGCCGCCGCCCCTTCTTCGGGAACGGCGGCGCTGCTGTTTTTCACGTTTTCTTCTTCCCCCGGATCCGCAGGAGGAACAGGCCGCACAGAAGAATCTGCAGGACCGTGGAGCACGGCGTTGCCAGCCCGATGCGGAACAGGGATGCGGGCTCCAGCCGGCTCATCAGGAAGGAGACGGGGACTCTTACGCAGAACGCCCCGACAATGCCCTGGATCATGACAAAGCGGGTGTACTCCATGCCGTTGTAGAAGCCGATGAAGCAGAACAGGAAGCAGGTGAGCAGACAGTCGATGGCGTACGCCTTCAGATAGTCGGCCGACGCGGCAATGACGTCGGCGTCGTTGGAGAAAATGTGCGAGAGCATATCCCCGTGGAAGAAGGCAAGGAAAAACATGACGACCCCGAAGAGGACCGACACGCCGATGGCATACCGAAGGCCCTGATAGGCGCGGCCGATCTTTCCCGCGCCGCGGTTCTGGGCGACAAAGGCGGACATGGCCTGCATAAAGGCCGCCGGCACCAGCATGATGAACGCGCAGACCTTCTCCGCAACGCCCACCCCCGCGGATGCGATCAGTCCAAGGCCGTTCACGATGGCCAGGATCACCAGGAAGGAGATCCCGACAAGAAGATCCTGGAGCGCGATCGGCGTCCCCAGGAATACGATCTTGCGGATGATGCCGCCGTTTAGTCGCAGGTACTTTCTGTCAAAGGCAAAGGGAAGCGTCTTTCTCCTGATCATGAGAAGAGAGATCACGACACTGACGAGCTGCGCGAACACCGTCGCGACGGCGGCGCCGGAAGCGCCCATCTTCAGCCCCTCGACCAGGAACAGGTCGCCGGCGATATTGCAGACACAGGCGACGAAGACCGTAACAAGGGGCGTCCTGGAATCTCCCAGTCCCCGGAAAATACTGCCGATCAGGTTGTATCCGATGATCACGATGCTCCCCGCACCGCAGATCCGGATGTAGCTCACCGTCCTGTCATAGGCCTCGGCCGGCGCGTGCATGACATTCGCAAGGGCCGGCGCCGCAAGCGGGATGACAAACGTCAGAAGGACCCCGACCAGCAGGAAAAACACGATCCCGCTTCCGATGATCCTCCCTCCGGCCTCATGGTCCTTTTCCCCGATCTTCTGCCCGAGAAAAATGGTGAGACCCATCGCCAGGCTGCTGACGAGATTGGTCACCGTCATCATGATCTGGGACCCGGTCGATACCGCCGATACATCCTCCGATCCCGCAAATTTACCCACGACCAGAAGGTCGACCGCGCCGTACATGGCCTGCAGGAACAGCGCAAAAAGGACCGGCAGGACAAACAGAAGGAGCGGGCCCAGTATTTTTCCTTCCGTGAAATCCCGATTCCCCCTCATCTCGTCACCTTCCCGCGGATCGCAAGATATACCGCCGAAAGAAACAGGCACAGCACGGAAATGATCCCGAACCACAGCGCGATCGTCGATACGGCTTCATAGCGGACGCGCAGGAAAAAGTAGGGACCGTCCAGGATCCCCGCACCGTTCAGGATGAGCGCGGCCACCCCGTACACAAGCGTTGCCGCAAGGGGCGCAAGGACTGCCGTCTTCGGAAGCCTTACGGCCTTTTCCAGGAACAGGAAGGAGAGCACCGACAGGAGCGGCCCCAGGAAATGATTGATCGGCGCAACGTCCGAGAGGAAATAATAGGCAAAGCCCTCCTGCGGTGCAAGCACGAGAAGCGCGATCAGGAACGTGATCGTAAGGCAGACCGCGCAGACAAGGTGCAGCGTTTTCAGGCTGCCCGGGATCCTGTCTTCGCCGCTTTTCACCAGACAGACGATGACCGCGCAGGAGACCGCCAGCTGGAGCACATTGCTGTCGACCGTATAATACTGGAACAGCCCCGGGCCGAAGGAATAGATGTCATGCACCAGTGCGATGATCTCCAGCAGCACCAGTACCCCGTGAAAAGCCAGGGCCGTGCGGACGGCCCCGGCAGCTTTGCCATTGTTTTTCCAATTGCTCATGATTTGTATTGCCTCTGTTACTCTTCTTGTTCCAATGCGGAAGGCATCTCCGTGATCAGGTCGAACAGCTCCCGCGGCACCTCGAACGGGCCGGTGAACGCGTTGATCACGATTCCCTTCACATTCTTTTCGTTATTGCGTGCAAGATTAACGGCATTCAGGAAGTGATTCGGCACCTTGGAGAAATGCTCCCCGTACTCTCCCATTTCCTCTTCCGATGTAAAAACAGGGAAGAAATACTCCTCTCCGCTCTGCAGGATGTCCGGCACTAGGCGGACCTGGTCCTCTGT
>CAMNCY010000176.1 GCA_946534785.1 uncultured Lachnospiraceae bacterium
TCAGGAAAAGGATAAAGCGCCCCTCGTCAAACAAAGCGCTGCGGATCTTTCTTACGGCGCCGGCAAGAGGACCGCCCCTGCCCTCCGCCTTGGCGGAGCCCGAAAGGACCATGAGCGATATGCCGCCCGAATACACGGGGTCGCTGAACAGCAGGTCTTCCTTCCGCTTTTCGGTCTCCGTAACGGAACCGCACCCCGCATCGTACGCCCCCTCTGCGACTTCCGACATCAGTTCCGTAAACGGCATCCTCCGAAGCTCCAGACCGTAGCCGTATTTTTCACAGAATCCGATGGCCAGATCAATCTCATATCCTACCGGCCTTCCCGCCGACATATACTCAAACGGGATGTTCCCGTCATGAAATGCCATGGTGACGGTGCCGTTCTCTCCGGAAAGCTCTTCCGCAGAGCGGCTGGTCTTATTATCCGTCGCATCGCCGAACCATTTTTCATCCAGCTGCGCAAGCCTTCCGCCGTCACGCTCGCCTGCAAGATACTCGTTGAACTCCTGCCGGTACTTTTCTCCTCTTTCATCCTTTGGAAAAACAAAACCGTAATCCGAAGGTTCGAGATACCCTTCCGCCAGCCGGAACAGCTCCGTGGAACGCATCCTTGCCCGAAGGGACGCCTCATCATCCGCGACGGCATCCACTTCACCGGCTGTCAGGGCCTTGAAGGCACTTTCCCGGTCATCAAAATATTGCATCCGGGCCTTCGGAAGGTGCGTACTGACCGCATCGTCAAAGACAAAGCCCTTCACCAGGCCGATCGTGATATCGCTCCTGTCGAATTCCGCAGCCTTTTCCGGCAGGCCGTCCGTATCTTTCGCACCCCGGCAGGCTGTGAGCAGGAAAGCAAGAAGCAGGAGGAGCGGCATTATTCTTCTGATTTTTTTACTGCCCATCCCGGCCTCTTTCCGCCGCCCCGGAATTATTATTTTTCCCGGCTGCCGCCTCTTCCGTTTCTTCTTCCGTCTCCCCTCCGCAGGCCGCCTCGATTTTGGCAGCGGCTTCTGCCCGTTCAAAGGAAAGCGTGTAATAATCATCATTGTACGGATCGTAGGGGACTTCGAAACAGCTCAGCCATATATGGCATGCATCCACCGTATTTGCCGCGTTCCGAAGCTGCCGGTCCATGGAGGCATATTCCTCCGAGGAAAGGAGATATACCAGATAACGGGCCTGCATTTCGCGGTCGCCGATATTGAACCGGTATTCCTCTCCCGGGCCGCCGGGCGCGAACCACTGCTCCGCGAACTGGTACAGGCCCTCCTTCTTGTCATAGGAGGTATACTGCGCAAAACCGTATCCGCCGTCCAGGTTGACCCACTCTTCATACTCGTTGTAATAACCGCTTGTCGTATCATGGGTCCTGGATTCCAGGAAATCTTTTTTATTGATCGTACGCCGGTTGACCTTCTCCGTATATTCCTCGTCATTCATCTGCCAGAGCCGGTTGTTGTAATCCTCCAGATTGCCGGCCCGGAATTCGGATTCCGAAAAAAGATTGCACATGATCCCCAGTACCGCCGTGCGGTTCCCGTCGAAATGCTCCATCAGAACATCCCAGAGGATCTGCTCCTCGGACATGCCGTCATATCCCCTGTACAGCTTTTCCGGTTCCGCGGACTCACCCCCGGCCGCCGTCCCCTCCGGGAATGTCAGCAACGTTCCCGTGCCGGATCCTTCCGAATAATCCCTGTATTCTTTCTGCGGTATCAGCTCGATCAGCTCATCGATCGGTGTATCATCAATGACCTCACGGCGTTTCAGGAATGTGCCGGGAAGTATCGTCTGGAAAAACATGATCATAACGAACAGGACGATACCGGTAAACAGAAAAGCTTTGAATCCTTTCTCATACAGAATGTTTTCCCGGTCATCCTCGATCCTCTTCAGGCGGTTCCTGTTGATGATCTGCGTTTCCTCATAAAGAACGCGGACCCTGTCCTCATGCTCCCCGATCCTCTTCGCAAGACGCCTGTGCCGTTCAAAATACTGCTCACCGCGCCGGTCCCTGTACTTCTGAACACGCTTTTCGCGCCGGTCCATATACTGCCTTAGCCTTGCGGACCTCCCGTTATAATATTTTCTGGCACGTGTAACGTTTCTCTCGTGCAGCGCACTTGTCCGTGCTCCGCTCCTGCGGCTCATCCGCACTTCCTCCGTGGATTCGGAAAAACAAAGGATCCTCCCGGTAAGAGAGGATCCTTCCTGCGTACCTGCAAGATGATGGCTGCAGGATCACTCACTGAAATGCCAAAGCTGGCTCTGATTGTAGAAATACGGCAGTACTTCCCAGTCGTCCTCGCCGGTCTGGACATACCAGTTCCCGTCGTCATAATCGTACTCCATCCAGCCGTAATCGCCGTAATCGGAGGAAATCCCGTCGAACCAGTATTTCCAGTTCCCGTTGTAATCGTCATAGTAGAACCAGCATTTCGTCTCTTCGTCGTAATAATCTTCCCCGTCGAGATAGCAGGTCCTTCCCAGTTCCTCCACATAGATGGAATCCTCCGGGACATAGGAAGACTGATTGAAATTGTTGTAATACCCGCTGTTCTGGAATGAAAAGAAGTATCCCAGGATCGTGGCAACGACCTGCAGGAAGATCACGATAACGATGGCCGCGATGATGATCCGCAGCATCCGGTTCTTCTGTGTTCCCGCATTCTCATCCGGAAAAATATCCCCCTGCATGGAAGCCTGTGTCTGCGTTCCGGCAGGATCCTCTGCGGGCTTATCCACGATATCGACTTTCAGGGGCGCGTTACAGTTCGGGCATTTGGGCGACTCTCCGGCCTTCCAGACGATCTTGGTCTGGGAACCGCAGTATTCGCATTCCACGATCGTCTCCGAATTCTCTACCGCAACATTTTCATAGTGATTGCCCTGTTCGTCATAATATCCCTTGCGGAACGTCTGGCCATCCTCGTTCGTCCAGTCATTGGGATAGTAGGCATACTCATGCTGCGAGCCGGCAAGATACCGGACAATGTCATATGCCATAAGCGGAACGAAGCCGGAGGGCTGGTTCACTCTCGGAGAAGAATAGGTCGGACTGGAAGTAAATGTCGCAGACCTCGGGTTCTTATGCGTGGAATAGGAATGCGCAGAAGGGCCGCCGGATGTCCTGGCCTGTCTGTTGCTGCGGGCAGAAGAGCCCATCATTCCCAGTCCGAAAAGCGTTCCAAGACCTGTGCCCGCACTTCTCCTGCTTCCGGATCCGGAGCTTCCGAAGGAAGATCTGCCGGAGGAACCCGAAGAATGGGAAGAGGGCCTTGAACTGCCGAAACTGCTTCTTCTGGAAGAACTGCCAAAAGAGCTCCGGGACGAAGAACTCCTGGAAGACGAACTTCTGGAGGAGGAGCTTCGGGAAGAGCTTCTGGAGGATGAACGCGATGAACTGCTGTGGCTGGAGTGGCTCGAACTCGAATGACGGCTGGGCGGCATATGGATCCCTCCTGTAATGATCAGTACTGTCAGTAATAATACGCAGAATGAATACTGTACCCATTATCTTACCACTATCTGCAATGCTGCAGAAGTGCGGACGACGAAAAAGGCTCCGGGATCACTCCCGAAGCCTTCGAGGTGACAGCCGGATTTGAACCGGCGATCAGGGTTTTGCAGACCCACGCCTTACCACTTGGCTATGTCACCATCTCTTAAATTGTACGATTCACATCGTGAAAAGTAAAGTGACTCCGACGGGAATTGAACCCGTGTTACCGCCGTGAAAGGGCGATGTCTTAACCTCTTGACCACGGAGCCGTATTTTTGTTAAACGCCTTGTGTAGGACTCGAACCTACGACACCGCGGTTAACAGCCGCGTGCTC
>CAMNCY010000177.1 GCA_946534785.1 uncultured Lachnospiraceae bacterium
CCCGCAGAATCCGGAACAATTCCGCAGCGGGAATGGCCGGATGCGTAACAAACAGGAAATTCGTTCTGGAGTCCAGGCAGACAAAGCCCATTTCCTCCAGCTCGTCTTTGACGCTGTCCCGTGTATCGATGATCCTGCCGGTTGTTTTCTCAAAATACGCCCGGTCTTCCAGCGCCGCAGCGCCCGCCAGGATCGACGGCCGGTTCATGGTGTAGGAATTGACCGAGTACCGGACGTCGGAAAGACAGCGGATCAGTTCCTCATTGCCGATGGCAAAGCCGATCCGCATGCCGGCCATGGAGCGGGATTTCGAAAATGTCTGCACGATCAGCAGATTGTCGTACTCTTCCAGCAGCGGAAGCGCCGACTCCGCCCCGAAATCGACATAGGCCTCATCCACGATCACGACTACGTCCCGGTTGGCATCCAGGATTTTCCGGATGTCGGCAAGGGGAAGTGCGATCCCGGTCGGCGCGTTTGGATTCGGGAAAATGATACCGCCATTCTTCGCCGTGTAATCCGCCGGATCGATCCGCCAGTCCTCCGTCAGTGGAACCTTGCGGTACGGAATACGGTAACATTCCGCCCACACCTCATAGAAGGAATAGCTGACATCCGGAAAAAGAAGCGGTGCTTTGCCATTAAAAAAGGTCAGGAAAGACATCGCCAACACGTCATCTGACCCGACACCGACAAAAACCTGTTCTTTCTTTACGTGATATTCCTCCGCCAGTTTTTCCACAAGAAGTCCTGCCGTCGGGTCCGGATACAGGCGCATTTGTCCCGCATCCATATTCCGCAGTACCTCCTGCACGCCCGGCGCCGGCGGATACGGATTTTCATTGGTGTTCAGTTTTATGATGTTTTTTCCCGCAGGCTGCTCTCCCGGTACATAGGGATCTACCCGCCGGACATTGTCTCTCCAGCTCATATCGTTTCCTCTTTTCATGATTCAGTGCCGCTTCCAGGTACCCGGATACAGCAGGACAAAAATAGGCAGAAGTTCCAGCCTGCCGGCCAGCATATCAAAGATCAGCACAGCCTTTGACAATATGCTGTATGCAAAATAATTCTGTGTCGGCCCGACGGCATCCAGGCCCGGTCCGATATTATTCAGGGTTGCCGCCACAGCACTGAAATTCGTTTCCACGGAGAATCCGTCGATACTGATGATCATGAACGACACCCAGAACAAGACAAAATACGCTACCAGGAAGGCCATGACCGAGCGCATGGTCTTCTCCTGCACAGTATGACCGTCTATACGCATCTTGCGGATGCTGCGGGGATGCAGCAGACTGCGCATCTCTTCCTTAATCTCTTTGACCATGATCAGCACACGGCTGACCTTGATGCCGCCGCCCGTACTGCCGGCACAGGCGCCGATCATCATCAGTGTAAGCAGAATCGTACGGGAAAACGTCGGCCAGAGATCAAAATCCGTCGTGGAATACCCCGTCGTGGTGATGATCGAAGCAACCTGAAATGCCGCATCGCGGACCGTATGCCGAATCCCGTCATAGCTGCTGTATACATTCCAGGAGATCAGTGCAACCGCAGCCAGCACGATCAGCAGATAAGTGCGCACTTCTTCCATTTTAAAGGCCTCAGCGGCCTTGCGTGTGATCAGCAGATAATAGAAGCCGAAGTTCACGCCGAAAGCAAGCATGAAAATCGTAATGATCCACTGCTGCACCGGCGTATAGGCACCGCAGCTGGAATTCAGCACGCCGAATCCGCCTGTGCCGGCTGTGCCGAATGTAATGCAGAGTGCATCAAACCAGTTCATGCGCGTGATCAGCAAAAGAACCAGTTCGATGATCGTCATGCCCAGATAGATCTTGTACAGAAGCCGCGCCGTCGCACGCACGCGGGGCACGAACTTCGTCACCTCCGGGCCCGGGCTTTCCGCACGCATCAGATTCATGTGCGAGCCGCCGCTTCCGGTCGGAAGCAGCATCAGAATAAAAACCAGTACGCCCATACCGCCGATCCAGTGAGAAAAACTCCGCCAGAACAGGGACGTACGCGAAAGTGCCTCTACATCCGTAAGGATGGAGGCTCCCGTTGTCGTAAATCCGGATACAATTTCAAACAGCGCGTCCAGGAAATGAGGGATTTCTTTCGTGATCACAAAGGGGACTGCGCCGTAGCAGCTCAGAAGGATCCAGGAAAGGCCCACAGACACAAATCCTTCCTTCTGATAGATTTCCATGTTCTTCGGTCTCTTGGAGAGAAGCACGCCGGCCGCGACCGCAATCCCGGCCAGTATCAGATAGACCCATCCTTCTTCCTCCCGGCAGACCAGTGCGATCACGCAGGGGAGGAACATCAGCAATCCCTCGAGTCTCAGTATCCAGGACAGCACAAATCGGATCATGCCGTAATTCATACCAACCTCTTTTACTCCGTTTCCACAATATCGCTGATATCTTCAAAGCCGAGATTCGTCGTGACGACAATGACGGAATCGCCTTCTTTGAAGAAATCCTGTCCGCCGGGCACGATCAGCCTGTCATCTCTGACAATACCCGCAATCAGCGTATTGGCCTTGATCCGCATATCCGCCAGCTTGATCCCGATGATCCTGGATTTGGGCCGGATCAGGAATTCCAGCGCTTCCACCCGGTTGTTCATCAGCCGATAAAGTGTTTCCACGTTGCTGTCCATACTTTCCGCCATAGCGCGGACATACTGCAGGATCCGCTGTGCCGTCAGGTACTTCGGCTCGACCACACTGTCCAGCTGAAGGCTGTCGATCACCTCGTCAAATTCGATATGATTCAGCTTTGTGATGATTTTCTTTTTAACCTTGCCCTGCGCATATTTCGACAGGATGGCATTTACTTCATCAATGCCGGTACAGGCCACCAGGGCGTCCATACTGTCCAGCCGCTCTTCGCGCAGCAGATTCTGGTCACTTCCGTCACCGCAGGTGATCGTGGCGTCCGGAAATGCCTCGAACAGTTCTTCGCAGCGCTCTTTTCTGCGCTCGATCAGCTTGACGTCCACGCCGGAGTTCAGCAGGATTTTCATCAGATAATAGGCCATGGAACCGCCGCCGATGATCAGGGCATTTTTGACCTTGTTTGTTTTGACCCCGATGTCATAGAAGAACTTTTCCGCTTCTGTCGGCATGGCGATAATGGTCAGGATATCTCCCTTTTCAATGACATAGTCGCCGTTCGGGATCGTGATCTCGCCGCCGCGGTCCGCAACGCACACCAGGATGTTCTGCCGGACGTGCGGTGTAATCTCCTTGAGCGGATGACCGAACCACTTGAAGCTCTCCGGCACCTTAAACCGAAGCAGATCGATCCTGTCCTTGGAGAAACTTTCGATTTCGATCGCGCTCGGGAAACGCAGCAGACGGGCGACCTCGCGGGCCGCCTCCAGATCCTGGTTGATCGTCATGGACAGCTGCAGTTCACTGCGGAGGAAATGCCGCTCCTCAGAATAGACCGGATTGCGCAGCCGCGCGATCGTATGGCAGTTGCCTTTCCGCTTGGCGATCACGCAGCAGAGCAGGTTGACCTCGTCGCTCTCCGTCACGGCGATCAGAATGTCGGTGTGTTCCAGATCCGCATCCTGCAGGACACTGTAGCTCGTGCCGTTTCCCATGACGCCCATGACGTCATACCGGGTGGACACAAGCTGGATGCGTTCCGGATCCATGTCCACCACTACAATATTATGATTTTCTTCCGATAATTGCCCGACCAGGGTCCTTCCGACCTTGCCGAGCCCCACAATAATGATTTGCATAGTAGGTGTATTATAGCACTCTTTCTTTTAGAAAGCTATCTATTCT
>CAMNCY010000178.1 GCA_946534785.1 uncultured Lachnospiraceae bacterium
CTATATTGGCTGGTCTTGTTTTCTGAAGTCGTGAGTCAGCGGACCTGTCCCCGCGACTCACCCTTTCAATTCGTGAATCTCCGGAACAGATTCACGATCCCGCACTTCCAGCAAAGGAGCAGTGCGAGGGCGGACCCGACCAGTGTCTGGAGGATCTGGAAGGGGAATTTCGCAACGGCATATTCCGGGGTGCTGTAGATGAAGGCACGTCCCAGGGTATAGCCGGTCACCGTAATGACAAGACCGGCTACAGAACCGATCACCGAAGCGGCTTCCGGCCGTTTCGGCATTATTTTATGCACGAACAGGGAGATTACGAAGGCCTGGAGCCCATGTACGACCAGGGAGACGAACATGGGAGCCGGGTAAAACAGCATATCTCCGATAAAGGCGCCGATGCCGCCGGCAAGGGCAGCGTGCACGGGGTCCAGGAGGATGGCGGCGGTGACGATGACGACGTCATTCAGATACATGTGGCCGCCGGGGACCGGGACGGAAAGTATGCTGGAGCTCATTACGATATTCATAGCCATAAACAGTGCAGTCAGAGTCAGCTTGCGTACGGGATCATCAGCTTTGATGTTCTTTGACGGATTCATAACCTGAGTCATGTGGATGGATTCCTCTCTTGTTTTTTTGAATGAAACGCGATTGCGTTCTGTATATTTTCTCATTATAATCAGAACTGAACCTATTCATATCACCAGTTTCAGAAGATTTTATAAGGTCAGATCATGATCTATCACATTGAAAAGAACGCAGAAGAGAAGATTTATCAGCAGCTCTACCGCCAGATCCGGGCGGATATTCTGGAGGGGACCCTCACAGACGGGACAAAACTGCCCTCCAAGCGCCAGATCGCGGAGGAGGCGGGGATCAGCGTCATCTCCGTTGAACACGCCCTGGAACTTCTGCAGGACGAAGGCTATATCGCATCGCGGCCAAGGAGCGGCTTCTATGTCTGTTTCCGGACCCCCAACAGGGGAAAGGGGGCCTATAAGAGGGCGGTGCTGGATGAGATGAAGACGGGGCCGGGCGCCCCGGAGGATTTTCCCTTTGCCTCGTTTGCCAGGACGATGCGGAGCGTTCTTGCCGAGAGGCAGCGCGGGATCCTGGACCGGGCACCCAGCAAGGGGTGCGGCGAGCTTCGGGAAGCGATCGCGTCCTACCTTGCCAGGAGCCGCGGCATTCGCGTAAGTCCTGCCCAGATCGTTATCGGTTCCGGCGCGGAATACCTGTATTCCCTGATCGTCCAGTTCCTGGGAAGGGAGAGAAAATACGCGCTTGAAGACCCTTCCTATGAGAAGATCCGGAAGGTCTATGAGGCGAACGGCGCCTCCTGCGAATTCCTGGCCCTGGGAGACGGCGGGATCGTATCAGAGGCGCTCCGTGCCTGTGATGCCGGGGTCCTGCATGTGACGCCCTTCCACAGTTACCCCAGCGGCATCACGGCGACGGCGGCCAAACGCCATGAATATGCGGACTGGGCGAAACAGCACGGGAGCATCATCGTCGAGGACGATTACGACTCCGAGTTTGCCTCCTCCACCCTGGAGGTCGAGACCGTCTACTCCCTTTATCCGGAGAGCGTGATCTATCTGAATTCCTTCTCAAAGACCATTGCCCCCTCTTTCAGGACGGCCTATATGGTGATCCCGGAAAGGCTCCTGGACGCCTATGATGAAAAACTCGGCTTTTATTCCTGCAGCGTGCCGGTCTTTGAACAGTATGTGCTGGCACAGTTCATCGAGGAGGGGCATCTGGAGAGATATATCACAAGAAGACGGCGGAACGCCAGAAAAAAAGCGCAGGCGTAAGGCCTGCGCAAAGACAGAATTTATAAGATTCCGGTCAGAATTCGACACCCTTTCGGGCGGGGATACCGCTGTCGAAGGGGTGTTTTATTTTCTTCATTTCGGTGGCATAGTCCGCCCGCTCCAGGAGCGCAGAAGACGGCTGCCGGCCTGTCAGGATCACTTCCGTTTCTTCCGGTTTCCCGTCCAGGAAGGAGAGCAGTACTTCCTCCCGCACAAGGCCGCCCGCGCAGGCAGGAAGGATCTCGTCCAGGACAACGAAGTCGTACCGGGCGGCATCCTGGATGATGGCCTGCAGGAATTCGCCGCAGGGAACGGCCGCTGCAGCCCGTTCCTTTGGTGTCATGTCACGAACCCATTTGCCAGGAAAGAAGCAGCGTACCTCAATGCCGCCTGCCGCTTTCAGGAGCGGGATCTCAGAGGAAGTCCCGGGTTTTAAGAACTGCGCGAAGAGGACTTTCTTCCCGGCGCCCGCCGCCCGGAGCGCAGCACCTGCCGCGGCGCTGGTCTTTCCCTTTCCGTCGCCGTATAAGAGATGGACCAGGCCTTTCATAAGAGCCTCCTTCCGCCCCGGAAAACATACAGGAAGACGGGGTTCTGTGCACGCATAAGGTGAAGGGATCCGGCTTTGGTACTTCTTGATACCTGGATGGAGAGAATCTCGTCATCATCGCTGCCATGTGTATCAAGAAAGGCCGTAAGCTGTGCCTGAGTCTCCAGGGTCACTGCAGTTGCCGCGATGACGGCTTCGGGCGCCCTGCCGCGGACAGTCCGGAGGATCTCCCTGAGATTTCCTGAGGATCCGCCGATGAACACATGGGTAGGGGCGGGGAGACCTTCCAGCGCCGCCGGAGCTTCTCCTGTTATGACCTCGATGTTGGATACGCCAAGGCGCGCCGCATTCTGCCGGATGAGCTCCGCCGCATCTTCCCGCATCTCCACGGCAAAGACCCGGCTCTTCGGCGCAAGCCTTGCCATCTCTATGGCAACAGAGCCTGTCCCTGCGCCGATATCCCAGAAGATACCGTTTTCGATAAGATGCAGTTTTGATAAAAGGACCGCCCGGATCTCGCTTTTGGTCATGGGAATGCCTTCTTTCCGAAGGAAGCATTCATCCGGAAGCCCCGGAACGATGACAGGGGAGGGAGGAGGAAGCGGTTCGCCGGTTCCTGTTCCGGAGCCGGTTCCGTTTACGACTCCGGCCTCTGTCCCGGTGTCCGGGGCAGGCTGCAGACCGAATTTCTCCTTCAGGAAAAGGAGCGTCTCCTCCAGCGTATAGCCTTCCTCTTCGGAGGGGCGTCCTATCAGGACGAGCTTTGCGCCGGCAGCCCGTGCAGCAAGGACCTTCTCTTCAAAACCGCCGGGCGTTCCGCTCATCTTGCTTACGAGATAGCGGGCGTTCGTGCAGCGGATCAGTGCCTCATTCATCTCCGCGGAAAAGGGTCCCTGCATTGCAATGATACGGGATGGCGTAAGGCCTGCCTGCCGGCATTGGAGGAGAGATTCTTCCTGGGGAAGGATGCGGGCGTAAACTCTTTCGGAAAAGTCCGGGATCCCGGCAAAGGCGGAAAGGTGCCCCGCGCCGGTCGTCAGCAGGATGTTCCCCTTCGTTCCGGCAAGATAGGCGGCGGCTTCTTCGGCGCTTTCTGTCAGGACTGCATCCTCCGGGCACGCATCTGCGGGACGAAGGAGCCGGAGGTATTCTGTTCCTGTCCTTTGGCAGGCCGACCGTACATTTTCCGTAACGGCGACGGCATAGGGATGGGTCGCATCGATCACAAGATCGAACTGCTCTTTCCCCAGAATTTCCGTGATCTCTTCCCCGGAGAGACGTCCCCGGGAGACTGTGAGACATGCTTTTTCCGGAAGGAGCGATACGGCGTAGTCCGTTGCGACAAAGGCGCTTACCTCGGCATCCTGTCCGCAAAGATATTCAATGATCTCTCTTCCTTCGAGGGTCCCTGCAAATA
>CAMNCY010000179.1 GCA_946534785.1 uncultured Lachnospiraceae bacterium
TGTTTGCCCGGATCGTCAACAACACAAACCAGGAGCTCTCTGTGTGGATCGAGGACGCTTTGATCGACGGCACGCCCGTTGTCGTCTCCCCCATTCTCGGTATCGAGCCCCATTCGGACAGCGGCACGGAGGACCCGAAAAACTTTTATGTCTTCGCACCGTCAGAATCCAAAGAAGAGGGATACGAAGCGATCGCAGGTGCCTGGATGCTCGACGGCACCCTGGTTGTAAAGGACAGTACGACGGATGATGTACTTCTTTCCCGGTCCGTATCCATCGATCTGCAGTACGATGTGGAGGGCACCCGTAATCTTCCGAAAGAGGAACCGCCTGCCACCCAGGAGACGGAACCCAGCGTGACGACAACGGATACAACGCCGGTGCCTGTCGGCAATCCGACCGCGCCCGCGTACACGCCGGCTTCCTCCAATTTCCAGACTCTCGACCAGGGCAGCAGCGGGCAGGCCGTGCGGGATCTGCAGCAGCGCCTCACCGATCTGGGTTTCCTGAACGACAAGGTGGATGGTGTCTATGGCCAGAACACGGCGACGGCCGTCATGTCCTTCTGTACACAGCACGGTCTCTATATTCAGGGTGCGGCGACACCGGAAATGCAGCAGCTTCTGTATTCCTCCTATGCCGAGTACTATGTGAAGCCGTATATTCCGCTGATCATCGGGCCTAATTACAAGTGGGATAACCCGACAAGTGCCTCCCAGGATATCGGATGGTTTTATGTTCAGCTGGTCAACCGGGACCCTGACAACACAGTCCGGGGCTATGAGCTTTATTATTACCAGACGGACATGTGGGGGGAGATCATAAAGGTGCCGGGACATGATGCATGGCTGTATCCTCTTTCCTCGCAGCAGACCATCAAACCCGGCTATCATGTGTATGCCACGCCTTTCGCGGTCACACCTTTTGCACAAACCTATTCCGTTTACGTCGGCATTCACAAGATCGTGTTCGACAGCGGCGAGATCCGCGAGATCGATCCCGATGAGGTGCAGTTCTACGAGTGCCCGATCAAAAATTAAGTGGAGTTTTGGGGTTTTGGGGGACAGGTCCCGCGACGCAGGATGTGTTTCGGGGAGATGCGTTATGGGGACAGGTCCCCGAGGGAGGAAGTTATTATGAAGAAAATATGGGCGGTTTTTTTGTTGGCAATCGCTGTTACGATGATGGCGGGCATATGTGCCCAGGCCGGCACGTTTGACGGCTATTGGGATTTTCAGCAGGAAGACGGGTCATTTGCCTATGGCTTCCCTCGAATCAAGGTAGCGATCGATAAAACCTGGTACAGGAATACGAAGGTCGTTCTGAGCGAGGGAGGGATGACGGCGTCTTTCTATCATAGGGCAAGTTACCGTGCCTTTGAAAAGGAAGGGATGACCGGGGGTCTTCTCTTTACGATCGGCGCGTCTGTGAATACGGACTTTCAGGACCTTCCCGACGTTGTCTTTCTTGGCTTTGATGAAGAAGAGGCGATGAACTATTATGCGAGTCTCCCGACGGATTACCAGGCCTATGCGGGGGATGAAAAGATTCGCACGGAATATGATGAACTCTTCAGCAGTGTGGAGGATGTACTGGCCGGTGTCTTGATCAAGGGAAGTGAGAAGTACAGAGAACTCCATGAGGCGGAAAAATCCGAGCAGGATCCAACGGCGTATTTCACATCCGGGGACTATTATTATTCAGTCCATGATGGTACGGCCGCCATTGTGAAATACAATGGAAGTAACGGGGAAATCGAGATCCCGTCGGAAATCGACGGCTATCCGGTGACTGAGATCGGGGCAGCGGCCTTCTGGGGGAAGGAGACGAAGGACCTGATCATCCCCACCAGCATCACCAGGATCGGAGAGCGGGCGTTCGAATACTGTAAAATAACGGACAGCCTTGTATTGCCTGAAAACATCACAATTGCGTATGAGGCGTTCAGCGATGCGAGAGGGCTGCCGGAGACGATCACGATCCCGGCCGGGGCGGTGGTCGAAGAAGAGGCTTTCAGCTATTGCGATACCATAACAAAGGCAGTTATCGGCCCGGGCGTGCTGGTCAGGAGCCGTGCTTTTATCTATTGTGACGGCCTGCAGGAGGTCTTCTGCGGGGAAGGCAGCCATCTGGAAAAGAAGGCCTTTGAATACTGCGCGGAGCTTACCAGAGTCTTCGCCGGCGGTACGGTGGAGATCGAAGAGGATGCATTCCTGTTCTGCAACGATCCGGAGATCGTCGCGGACGATGCGGTTACACTTGCCGTATTTCCGGAGGCTGATGGTTTCCATTTCGGGGATATAGGAAAAGTCCTGAAGGAAAATGCGCCCGGGAAGGATGATCTTCCACGAAAGGACGATGCTCCTCAGAAAGAAGATGCTCCAAAGACCATCTCCGCCGGCGGTTACGATTTTCAGATCCGTGACGGGGTGGCCTCCGTTGTAAAGTATACCGGCGATTCGGGGAAAGTTACGGTGCCTTCAGAGATCAATGAATATCCGGTGACTGCAATCGGGCCCGAGGCATTCCAGTATCGGAAGCTGAAGAGTGTTGTAGTCCCCGACAGCATCAGCCGTATAGGAAAGCAGGCCTTTGAGTACTGCGAAATAACCGATTCGCTGCAGCTCCCGGAAAACATCATCATTTCGGAGGATGCCTTCAGCTATGCCGTGCTGCCTTCCGTTGTGGTCATCCCGGCAGGAAGTACGATTGAAGAATGCGCTTTCAGTTACTGTGAGGAATTGAAGGTGGTCTGTATCGATGCGGGTGTTACCCTCAAAGGGCGGGCCTTTGGCTACTGCGATGATCTGGCTGCAGCCGTATGTGCTGCCGGAAGCCGGCTTGAAGAGAATGCATTTGAATACTGCCGGGATATGAAAAAAGTTTTCCTGTGCGGTGATGTGGAAACGGCAGACGGAGCCTTTTACAGCTGCGGGGATGCCGAGCTTTTGGCACAGGCGGCGGAAGATTATGAAGATCTGAAACGGTCGCTCCCGGATGAAATGGAAGATTACACACCGTATGAAGCGGAAGAGAGGCCCCTCGAGATCCGGAACAGTCCGGTGACATTGGACGGGATAACGGTCACTCTGGAACAGGCCACGGCATGCAGAAATCCGGAAAATGGCGGTTTCGTGTACACGCTTGGCGGCACTTTGAGAAACGATACGGAGGAAGGCATCATGCAGGTGCTGTACACCTTCGCCCTGATCGATGAGAACGGGGAAGAATTCCGCTCCTTCGGAATCACGTATGACGGGGAAGATAAGGCACTGGAGCCGCATGCGGAAACTGAATTTTTCTACGATGATATCAAATGGGGAAAACAGTCTATTCCGGCAGCCGTGGAGATCGGGATTTCATATGTAAAAACAGAGACGGAACTTCCGCCGGCGCATGTACCGCAGGAAGGAGAGTACCTGTACCAGGCTCTCGGAAACGAGAAGCTGGCCAATATCAAAGCGGATCCGCCGGCAGAGCTTACATTTCATGTAGATCAGGGCGGCTACGGAAGAACTGCGCGGTTCACAGAGGGAGAAGCCTTCGAGCGGGCGCTCGAATTGTTCTGTGAAATCCGAATCGGAGAGGAATCCGGCGAGTGGGTCACGGATAATTACAACGGAATCGGACTGACCTGGGCCGACGGATCCTACACGGGTATCAGCATAAACCTGGATAAGCTTGAATACTGGATTCATTCCACGCCCCATACCTATGAGCTGGAAAATCTGGGGGACTTCTGGGATTATTGCGCGGCGTATCTGGAGGAAGATTGAAC
>CAMNCY010000180.1 GCA_946534785.1 uncultured Lachnospiraceae bacterium
TCCCCACGACCTGCGGAACGGGATCCGAGGTCACGGGGGTTTCCGTCCTGACAAGGAAAAACATCATGACCAAAAAGTCGATCCCCGCAAAGATCTATGCGGATCTTGCCCTGATCGACGGAAAATACCTGAAGACCGCTTCGGCAAAAACGCTGGCCAATACGGCGGTGGATGCCCTGACGCACATGTATGAGAGCTGGCTCAATTCCGGCGCCACCCTCTACAGCAGGACCTTTGTAAAAGAAGGACTGCGGATCTGGAAGAAGAGCCTTCCGGTCCTTCTGGGCGAGCGGCCGGCAGAAGCGGAGGACTTCCGGAACATGATGAACGCGTCCATGTACGGCGGCGTCGCGATCGCACAGACCGGCACCTCCGTCCCGCATGCTTTAAGCTATGCCCTTACGACCTATAAGAATGTCCCGCACGGAAAGGCCGTGGGATATTTTACGGCGGGATACCTTGCCTGCGCGCCAGAGGAGGATCGGGAATTTCTCCTTTCGGAGGCAGGATTTACCTCTCTTTCTGATTTTCAGGATAAGTTCCTGCGCCTCTGCGGAAGTGTTGATGTAGAGGATGATTTCCTCGAAGAAGACCTGCAGAAGCTGTCGGCGGATACGGCCCGCCTTGCCGTTGCGCCCTTCCCCTGCACGGAAGAGGTGCTCCGCCGCATTGCGTTTTACATGAAAAATGAAGCACCCTCCGGGGCGCTGTGATGAATTTGTCGCAGAATGATTAATGATTTGCGGGGAGTAATGAAACAGTGAAATACGATTTTTCGACGATCATGGACAGAAGAGGGCACGATGCCATTGCGGTGGATGCGATCGGCCGGAATGTCCCCTGGGCGAAGGCGCCGGAGGCGCCTAAGGAAGGCTTTTCCGCCATTCCGATGTGGGTGGCGGACATGAATTTTCCTGTTTTTCCGGGGATACAGGAGGCGGTGATCGAGAGGATGCGGCATCCGGCCTTCGGATATTTTGCACCGTCTGACGAATATTTTAACGCCATCATCTCCTGGCAGAAGGAGCGGAACGGCGTGAGCGGGCTTTCAAAGGAACATATCGGATACGAGAACGGGGTGCTCGGCTGTGTCTCCAGCGCCGTACAGGCTTTTACGGCGCCCGGGGAGAAGGTCCTTCTGCACAGTCCGACCTATATCGGCTTTACCCATGTGCTGGAGGATACGGGAAGGACGGCGGAGCTCAGTCCCCTGGTGAAGGATGAGAACGGTATCTGGCGGATGGATTATGCGGATATGGACCGGCGCCTTCGGGAGAACCGGATCCATCTTGCAATCTTCTGCAGCCCCCACAACCCCTGCGGGCGTGTCTGGGAGAAGGAGGAGATCGAAAAAGCGATGGAGGTCTTCCGGAAGAATGAGTGCATCGTCGTCTCCGATGAGATCTGGTCCGACATTCTCCTGAACGGGCACCGGCATACGCCGACCCAGAGCGTCAGTGAGGACGCGAAGAAAAGGACCATCGCCGTATATGCGCCCAGCAAGACCTTCAATCTGGCAGGGCTGATCGGAAGCTACCACGTGATCTATGACCGGTATCTGAGGGACCGCGTCCGCAGGATGAGCGCCGTTTCTCATTACAATGCCATGAACGTCCTGTCCATGCATGCCCTGACAGGCGCCTATTGCCCGGAAGGGCAGATCTGGGCGGATGAGCTGTGCGAGGTGCTTTCCGGGAATATCAACTATGCCTACGATGTGATCTGCAGGCACTTTGACGGTGTCACGACGGCAAAGCCGGAAGGGACCTATATGATGCTGCTCCACTGCGAGGACTATTGCAGAAAGAGGGGCATCACCATCGATGAGCTGATCAAGGCAGGCTGGGATGTGGGCGTTGCCTGGCAGCAGGGCGCACCCTTCCATGATCCCTGGGGGATCCGCATGAATTTTGCCCTGCCCCGGAGCCTCGTGGAAGAGGCCATGGAGCGGCTGGTAAAATATGTATTTGTCTGATTCTGTTTTGCACAGGTGCATTCCGGCAGGGTATCGGAAGGAGAATCGGTTATGACAACGGTCAGTCTTGTTCTTTCTTTATTAATTGCCGCCTTCGGTGTTTTTACGGGGCTGAAGCTGCATTCGATCTACAGGGAGTTAAAGGGCGTGGAGGACCAGTTCGAAAAAAAGGTCCGCAAGCTCGTCCGGGACCGGGCCTTTCATTCGGGCATCGGGGACGACGGCTCGCCCTTTGTGTACCGGGGAAGCGAGATCGAGTCCTTTGACCGCGCGGAGCTGGACAGGCTGCGGAAGGAATGGGACCGGCTGTATCCCCAGTATAACGAATACATCCAGATGATCCCGATCTTTCCTCTTCTCGGGATCCTGGGAACGGTCCTGGGCCTTGCGGGAAAGAGCACCGCACAGGATATCCAGGTGCTTCTGTCAGGTTTTTCCATGGCGCTGTATACGACGCTGTCAGGACTTGTGTGCTCGATCGTCCTGAAATTCCTGGATGCCGCCATCTTCGGCAAGCAGGTCGTGATCGTGGACCAGAAGTTCACGGAGGCGGATACGGCGATCGAAAAGGAGACCCTGATCCGGACGATCGAGGAAGCCGCCTACAGGAGCATTGAGGCGGAAGAGTAAATACAGGTACGGGAGTATTCCATGGCAGCAGGACACTTCGGCAGCAGGCATTCCAAAATTTCATCCGCAGGAAACACGCAGATCGACTTTACGCCCCTGATGGACGTTCTGTTCCTGTTCCTTTTTGTTGCCATCATGGGCTGCGCACAGCTGACGAGGGAAGCCGTGGAGGCTTCCGATAAAGCAGTGCGGGAGCGCGAGGAGGTCATCGAAGGGCTGAATGAGGAAATCGAAGCGCTTCAGAAGGAAAAAGAAGAGCTCGGCCTCCAGCTGATGGATCAGGACGCCGTGGAGGGCCTCTACAGTGAGACTCTGGAAGTCCTGGAGACGCCGATCGCGGGCGGCAAGGTCCTGCCCGTCACCATCTACTGCACCTATGACCGGCAGGATTATAAGAAGCGGACGCTCAGGATCTCCGCGCCTCTTGCGGAATTTGATCCCATGAAGCTGGATCCTGAGAACCAGAGGGAAGTGATCCGCAGCCTTGCGGGAATACTGAGCGGCTATATAGAGGCACATGACGACGCCGTGATCGTTCTGACACTGAACCGTTCCGATATCCTTCGCCAGGACCGGCTGGCCATCGAGGATATCCTGTATGCACTGACAGAGCGGTATGACTATGTTTACTGAACTTGCCGGGAAAATCCGGTGGCTGGGGGCCATCGGCAATATGATCGCGAACCGGAGCAGGATGCGCTTCAATCTGGGAGTCGGCCTGATCTTCTGCGCCCTGTTCGCGGGACTGTTCTTCAGGATCGGCCTGATCCGGTCCAAAAAGGCGAAATGGGCGGCAAGGGGACTTCTGCTTGCCGGGATCATCGTCACGATCCTTTCTTTTTCCAACGGGGACGGACACGGGATCGGTGCCGGCGACGGCTCGGGGATCGGTCTTACCGATGAGACGGGCATCAGCTGGGAGTTCGGGAAGGATGAAAAAATAAGCTTTTTCAACGACCTTACGCCGGAGCAGCTGCAGGCTGCGGAGAATGCGGTCCGCGCAAAGGAGAAGGTGTCCATCCGCGTCGAAGGAGAAGAGGTTTATATCGAGAACGTTGTTTTTCAGGAAACGGAGGATCTGGAAAAGGCCGTAAAGGAGTGGATCACGGATGAAACAGAGGTGGAAGTGGTCGATTACTTTGCGGATTATGAAAGATACATGC
>CAMNCY010000181.1 GCA_946534785.1 uncultured Lachnospiraceae bacterium
ACTTGTAATACCCGCCGTTTACCTTGCCGACGAACGGGAACAGGACCGGTGCGTGACGGTTCCAGTACTTCGGATCCGCCTGCCAGATCACCTCATGCCCCCGTGTTTTATCGAAAATGCCGCACAGCTCCGCACCATGCGCCGATACGGTGACACGGATCTTTTCGTTTTCCAGAACAGTCTGTCCGGACATTGTCTTATCCTCCTTATCCAACTTCGTAAACCCTTCATATTACCATTGTATTACGGAAATCTTTTACGGAAAATGGAAAAAGTTAAGGAATCCTGCGGGATCAACAGGCTCCCCGTCGACCGTCACCTTAAAGGAAAGATTTGTCCCTGTTGCTGTGCCTGTTCTTCCGGCTGTCCCGATCACGTCACCGGTACCTATCGACTCACCGACTGCCGTAACGCCGACTTTGGCCAGGTGCCCATACTCGACCTCTATCCCGCTGCCGGCATCTACGGTGACCGTATTGCCCATCTCGGGGTCATACCGGATATCCTTTATGGTCCCTCCGACAGCCGCAAATACCCATTCACCTTCCTCGGCCCTGAGATTCATGTGATCATGCATGCGCTCTTCTCCTGTCACCGGATGAACTCGTGTTCCAAAAGAATCGCCGATCACATGTGTTTTTTCCAGGGGCCACTGCCACTGATCCCCTGCAGTCACCTGTGCATCGGGATCTGAAAGTTCCGGGCGGCTGATAAGAGCGATCACTTCCCCGTCTTTCACCCTGCAGAACCGGATCACGCCCATGTTCCCGATCTGGTCAAAGGCAAGGCGTGATGCCTCTTCAAAATCGGACTGTCCAAGGTCATCCTTCCCATTCAGGTAAACCGTCAGTTCGTATGGCTCATGGTCCGACTGAATCTCAATATGATCATAGGAATAATCACCGGGATACGGAAGATGCTGTGCAATACCGGCTACCTCCGGTGCATTGCCGATATACTCTGTCCGAACCGGTGCTGTTTCCGGCGTCCCGGCAAAGCTTTCCGGAGCTGCAGCGGAGCTTTCCGGAACTTCGGCAGAGCTTTCCGGAACTTCGGCGGAAGGCTGATTCTGTTTCTCATGTTTTGGATCTGTCAGGAAACAGGCCGCAACGGCCAGGCAGATCACGGCGGCTGCGCACATCAGCAAGAATGCCGGTCTCTTATAGTGGAGCACTCCTTTTACCCGCTCCTTTACCCCCACCTCTCCAAAGGCAAGGGGGCAGGCTGCGATCCGCCTTCTCGAAAAGCTGCAGTCCAGGATCGCCCGGGAATATGCCGCCCTGGCAGTTCTGTCCATCTTCCGGATGACCTTTTCATCACAGGCCATCTCAATATCCCGGCAAAGCAGGACATATGCGATCCAGCACAGGGGATTGAACCAGTAGACAGACATCAGAAGAAACCCCAGGGGCTTCCACCAGTGATCATGACGCTGCAGGTGCGCATTTTCATGTAACAGCACCAGTTCCAGCGTTTCTCCGCTCATGGAAGACGGCACATAGATCTCAGGCCTGAATATTCCAAGGATGAACGGTGTACTGATCTCATCGCAGGCAAAGACATTTTCGCCGGCGGGCAGGCATACGGCGACCGTTTTCCTGAGTTTCATGTAACTGATCAGCGCATAGGCAAGCAGTATGAAAATTCCGGCGATCCATACGGCCGCTGCGACCGGAATGATGATCTGGAGCGGATTGGCGCTGTTCGCCGGATCCGGCGAAAAAGACGCCGAGACCACGGGATTGACGGCATCATTTACCAGTGCGATCCCGGTATCAACGGAAGGCCTGCCCTGATCCGCGATCCCGGCCGGGATCGTTCCTGCACTCGGAATCAGGCTGAATGCACTCTCCACGGAAAACGGACAGATCAGCCTTAAAGCGACCATTCCCCAGAGCAGGCAGGCGATCCATTTCGGTGCGGCTTTAAGAAGCTGCCGCGCAATGATCACGGCAATGATAAGCCAGCCGGCTGTAATGCTCATATTCAGTATTCTGAGGAATAATGCGCTCATACTTACTCCTTTTCGAATGAATCGATCATCCTCCGGATCTCTTCCGCCTCCCGGGCGGAAAGCTTTTTCCTGGAGGTAAACGCCGCTATGAATGCAGGGAGCGATCCCTGATAGGACTCCTCTATGATCTGTTCGCTCTTGGAAGCGTAGAAATCTTCGCGTGTCATCCGCGATGTGACAATGCCGTTCTCATTCTGAAGAAGGCCCTTCTCGCAGAGCTTCCGGAGCACGGTGTAGGTCGTCGGCTTCTTCCAGTGCAGCTCCTTCTCGCATATCTTTACCAGCTCTCCCGAACCGACCGGTTCATACTTCCACACAATATCCGCGAACCTCTCCTGTACGGCTCCAAGCTCAATATCACTCATGATATAACCTCCCGGCTGTTGGTTTATATCGATAAACCTGTAATTAGTTTATTCTGATAAACCACGTGTGTCAAGTGCTACAGACTCAATAAATGCAACTGCTTCTTTGATGCCGCCGCTGTTCTTAAAGCTTTCGGATATTTTTTCAGCGGACTGCTTAAATCTCTTTTCGCCAATGACCCTTGTTACCGCCTTCAGAATATCATCTTCACTTATAGACGGCAGTCTCAGCCCGGCCCCCAGCTCTTCCGTTCTTCTTGCCACCGCATCCTGCTCCGGTGTCTGCGGGAACAGGACCAGCGGGATTCCGAAATAAAGTCCCTCCGAAGCCGAATTCATTCCGCAGTGCGTAATGAAAACATCCGCGATCCGCAGCACCGCCATCTGGTCCACACTCTCATGAATTTCAATATTCTCCGGCACAGTATCGAAATGATCCGTATTGGTCCCCATCGAGATGATGACCTGATAGTCTGTTTTGCCGAAAGCTTCGATGCAGTTGCGGTAAAACTCCCTGTTCCGGTTTACCGTGCCCATGGAAATGTAAACGGTCTTTTCCGCCTTCTTCTCGAAGGGATCTTTTACCGGACGGATCGACGGGCCGATGAAATGATATTTTTCCGAGAATGTATCCGAACACGGCTGGAAATATCGGGAAGTATACACGATCGTATTCGTGTCATTATCATTCTGTACGATATCCAGGATCCCCTTCACCGGATACCCGTTTTCCCGGAGCCGCCTGATCTGTTTATTCACCCTGGGCATGGATAAGAGCATTCTCAGCGTTTCCCCGATCCCGTGCTTCATATACCGGGCGGAGTACCTGTTAAATGCAAAGGTCGTCGTGGATGAAATAAACGGAATACCATGCTTCATCGCAGCGAGTTTCCCCCAATAGGCAACGGAATCCGCCACAATGACATCCGGCCGGATCCCGGCGATCTTTTCCGTGACCATCTCATCCAGCGCCAGTGTTGAGGAAACAAGGAGTTCGACCGCAAAGGCCTGATCTTTACCGACCCGGTCGGCATTCTCCTTATCTTCCATTTCGAAGTCATATCCATCGCACGGAATGAAGACCGCACCGGCATCTTCTATTTTTTCCCTGAACATCTCGAAGGAAAAATAAAAGATACGGTGCCCTGCCTCCGAAAGAGCCCTGACAAGTCCGAGCGTCGGATTGGTATGGCCGTGGGCCGGAATACAGAACCAGGCTATTCTCGTTGTTCTCATTATCTCCTTTCGTTTTTTGGTAATGCCCCCTGAGTATGATTTGTATAATTGATCATACCGTACTCGGAATCATACTGCTGTCCATTGATCAGGAAGCATACGGCACGCCCCTTATTCTTCCGTGTACTTATACTGCTTCATCTTCTTTCCTG
>CAMNCY010000182.1 GCA_946534785.1 uncultured Lachnospiraceae bacterium
ACAGTATCACAAGGGAGAAACTCGAAGTCCTGAAAAAACACGGCGTCACCAGGATCAGCGTCAATCCCCAGACCATGAAGGAGGAGACGCTCCGCCTGATCGGAAGAAGGCACACCGCGGAAGATACGAAGCGGGCCTTTTATCTGGCAAGAGAGTGCGGTTTTGACAACATCAACATGGATATCATCCTGGGCCTTCCCGAAGAGACGAAGGAGGACGTTGCCCGCACCATCGAAGAGATCAAAAAGCTCGGTCCGGATTCCCTGACCGTCCATTCCCTTGCGGTAAAACGCGGCTCGCGCCTGCAGAAATACATCGAGGAGAACGGATACTCCTCCATGAACAACACGGACGAATGCATGCAGATCGCGGCTGACGGCGCAGCTTCCATGGGCATGAAGCCCTACTACCTCTACCGCCAGAAGAACATGTCCGGCAATTTCGAGAATGTCGGCTATGCCGCGGAGGGAAAATACGGCATCTACAACATCCTCATCATGGAGGAGGTGCAGACCATCATGGCCCTCGGCGCGGGCTCCATTTCCAAACGGGTCTTCTCCGGAGACGAGAATCCGGGCGGCGGCGTCCGCATCGAGCGATGCGACAACGCCAAGGACATCACGACCTATCTGGACAACATCGGGGAAATGATCGGAAGAAAGAAAAAGCTGTTTTCAAAGTGAGAGGAACAGGGGCTGCCGCACGCGGCAGCTCCTTTTTCTATATAATACCCTCAATTTTCTTTAATTTTAATAAATATTCTGCAAATTAAGTCTTGCTTATTTTCATTTTATGGGTTATAGTCACTACCGCAATAAATTAAATTTTTTAAGGAGTCAGTTGATCTAACATGGCTAAGTACCTTGTTATTGTGGAATCGCCTGCAAAGGTCAAGACGATCCGGAAGTTTTTAGGCAGCAGGTATGACGTGGCGGCAAGCCAGGGACACGTCAGGGACCTGCCCAAATCCCAGATGGGAATCGACATTGAACACGATTACGAACCGAAGTATATAACGATCCGCGGCAAGGGAGACCTTCTTGCCGACCTTCGGAAAAGAGCAAAGAAAGCGGACAAAGTCTATCTCGCGACCGACCCTGACCGGGAGGGAGAAGCCATTTCCTGGCACCTGGTGGCGGCGCTGGGACTGGACGAGAAGAAAGTAAGCAGAGTCACCTTCAACGAGATCACAAAGAAAGCGGTAACGGAATCCTTCAAGCACCCGCGCGAGATCGATATGGATCTTGTGGACGCCCAGCAGGCGCGCCGCATCCTGGACAGGATGGTGGGCTACAGGATCTCCCCGCTTCTGTGGGCGAAAGTGAAAAGAGGTCTTTCCGCGGGACGTGTGCAGTCCGTTGCGCTGCGCATGATCGGCGACCGGGAAGACGAGATCAACAGTTTCATCCAGGAAGAATACTGGACGATCGATGCCGTGCTGGACGCAGCCGGCGAGAAGAAACCTCTGACCGCGCATTATTACGGCCCCATCGGGGCGGACGGTCAGGAGACCAAAGCATCCATCCAAAACGCGGATGAAGCCGGTGCCATCGTAAAGGAACTGGAAAAGGCGTCCTATTCCATCGACGAGATCCGCAAGTCGGTCCGTGAAAGGAAAGCACCGCTCCCGTTCACGACTTCGACCCTGCAGCAGGAAGCGAGCAAGGCACTGAATTTTTCCACACAGAAGACCATGCGGATCGCGCAGCAGCTTTATGAAGGCGTGGATATCAAGGGAAGCGGACAGGTCGGTATCATCACCTACCTGCGTACGGATTCCACACGTATCTCCGATGAAGCCATCGATGCTGCGGCACAGTATATCGGTGAGAAGTTCGGTGAGGAGTACAGGGCCGCAAAGATCCAGAAGAAGAACGGCGGCAAGATCCAGGACGCCCATGAAGCGATCCGTCCCACGGATATCCTGCGGACGCCCGAGTCCATCAGGGATTCCCTGGACAGGGACCAGTACCGTCTCTACAAACTGATCTGGAACCGCTTTACGGCAAGCCGCATGGCGGGTGCGAAGATCGAACAGACCCAGGTGCGGATCCTGGCAGGGAGCGGCAAGAAGAAAGAGAAGCATCTTTTCACCATGCCGTGTTCAAGGATCGTCTTTGACGGTTACCTGAAGGTCTACTCCTCCGCAGATGAGGAAAAGGTGGAAGGCTCTCTTGTCAAAGGCCTCAGCGAAAGCACGAAGCTTTCCCTTCATGAGCTGGAGCCGAAGCAGCATTTCACACAGCCCGTTCCGCACTTTACGGAAGCTTCCCTGGTGCATGCCCTGGAAGAGCAGGGGATCGGAAGGCCCAGCACCTATGCGCCGACCATTACGACGATCCTCGCAAGGCATTACATCACAAAAGAGAACAGGAATCTCTACATGACGGAGCTGGGCGAAGCCGTCAACGGCATCATGAAGACGTCCTTCCCCGAGATCGTGGACCCGGCCTTTACGGCGAACCTGGAGAACCTCCTGGACGGCGTGGCCGACGGAAATGTGAAGTGGAAGACCCTCGTCGAGAATTTCTACCCGGATCTCGACAAAGCAGTACAGAAAGCAGAAGAGAACCTGGAGAAAGTCCATATCGAGGATGAAAAGACGGATGAGATCTGCGAGAAATGCGGCCGGAACATGGTGATCCGCTATGGCCCGCACGGCAAGTTCCTTGCCTGCCCCGGATTCCCGGAATGCCGCAACACGAAGCCGTATTTTGAAAAAACAGGTGTTTCCTGTCCCAAGTGCGGCAAGGACATCGTTATCAAGAAGACCATGAAGGGAAGAAAGTATTACGGGTGCCTGGGAAACCCCGAATGCGATTTCATGTCATGGCAGAAACCCTCCGGATACACCTGCCCCAAGTGCGGGAGCGTTCTTCTGGAGAAGGGAAACAAGCTGGTCTGTTATGATCCGGAATGCGGATATATCGTAAACAGAAATGAGGTAGATCATGAGCAAAAGCATGAATAATGTACAGTTACTTGACAAGACAAGAAAGATCGAAAAGCTCCTGCACAATAACAGCACCGGCAAAGTCGTATTCAACGACATCTGCGCCGTGCTGGGCGAGATCCTCGCATCCGACGTTCTTGTGCTTTCCCGCAAGGGAAAGGTCCTGGGGGTAGCGGAGAAGAGCGAAGACGTCATCCGCCCCATCAAGAGCATGATGAAGGACAGGATCGGCGATGTGATCGATCCTTCTCTCAACGAAAGACTCCTGAGCATCCTTTCGACCAATGAGAACGTGATGCTCTCCACCCTCGGCTTTGATTCCGAGGACGCCGACCACAACGCGATCATCAGCCCCATCGAGATCGCAGGGGAAAGACTCGGCACTGTTTTCATCTATAACCAGAACAAGCCTTACGGCATCGACGACATCATCATCTGCGAATACGGCACGACCGTTGTCGGCCTGGAGATGCTGCGCGCCGTTTCCGAAGAGTCGGCAGAAGAGAACCGCAAGACAGCCATTGTGAAATCCGCGATCTCGACCCTCAGCTATACCGAGATCCAGGCGATCCTGCACATCTTCGAAGAGATGGACGGCAAGAAGGAAGGAATCCTGGTTGCCAGCAAGATCGCGGACAAGGCGGGCATCACCCGTTCCGTCATCGTGAACGCGCTGCGCAAGTTCGAATCCGCGGGCGTCATCGAGTCCCGTTCCTCCGGCATGAAGGGAACCTACATCAAGGTCCTCAACGACGCCGTCTACAAGGAACTCGACAAGATGAAAGACAAAGTTGATGC
>CAMNCY010000183.1 GCA_946534785.1 uncultured Lachnospiraceae bacterium
ATTATGATATTGCTTCACAAAAGCTCGTCTGCGATTACTGCGGCAACAGCTGCAGGCCGGAGGAGTATACGGGCGAAAAACAGGCAGGAGAGCATGTCTTTGACTTCGACTCCTATGAGGTGACGGTCTTTACCTGCCCGGCCTGCGGCGGCGAGATCACCTCCACGGAAAACGAGATCACCGGGAAATGCCCCTTCTGCGGTTCGGAGAACGTATTCGAGAGCCGGATCGCCAACGAAAAGAGACCGCGCAGGATCATCCCTTTCCTGAAGACCAAAGAGGACTGCAAGACGATCTATGCAGAGCGGCTGAAGAAGATGTATTACGCGCCGAAGGAGCTGACCGATCCTTCCCATCTGGAGGGCTTCCGGGGCATCTATCTGCCTTACTGGACCTATGACGTCACCCAGAAGTGTCAGGACCTTCCGGTCAGGGCGGAGCAGCAATCGGGCGATTACATCAAGACCTTCGATGTGAAGCTGAACGTGGAAGCGGATTACAAGGGCATTACCTTCGATGCTTCTTCGACCTTTGACGATTCCATCAGCGAAGAGATCGCGCCCTTCCATTCCGACAAGTCCGTGGACTTCGTTCCCGGGTATCTTGCGGGATTTTATGCCGATACCGCGGATATCCCGAAGGACCTGTACGATCCGGACGCCATTGAATTCGCCAATGAAAGGACCAAAGCCAGGGTCATCGAAAAGGAGAAGGCGAACAATCTTTCGATCAGCTCCATTCCGGGAAGCGGAAAGGATCTTTTCCATTCGGAGATCAAAAGTATTGAGCGGTCCCTGTATCCCGTCTGGTTCCTGACCTGGCGGCACCGGGACAGGGTGGCCTATGCCATTGTGAACGGAGAGACGGGAAAGCTTACGGCCGACATCCCGGTGGATCCGAAGCGGTACCTTCTGTTTTCCCTCCTCATGGCCATCCCGTTCTTTATCCTGCTGAACCTGTTCTTTACCGTCACGGCGCCCGTTACCATGGCAATAGGCGGCCTTCTTGCCGCGCTGACGGCCTGGATCCATATCCGGACCACCGAGGTCATGGTGACGCGGGATACCCACGAAAAGGACAAGGGATACCTCTATATCCATGAGGACAGCGACACGCCCTATGAGGACTCCGTCGCCTCCGAATCCTTCGTGAAGGGAAAGAAGAAGTCCATTCTCAGCATCCCCGCAGGTTACAGCTATATCCTGTGGATCGTGCTGGTGATGTGCCTGGAATACATCCTGGACGAAGGCGTCCTTCTGCCGTTCACGCTGGTGAAGTTCCTTCTGGGAAGCCGCATTGTCGTGGGCGCAGCGCTGACCGCGCTTTCTCTGCCGGTCCTCCTAAAGGGCCTTAAGCTTTCCGGCCGGCAGAAAGGGGATCCGATCCTACCGGAGACGCTCCTTTCGCTCCTTCCCGCCGTGATCGTCATCGCGACGCTGGTCCTCGATCCCGTCGAGGACAAATATTATTATTTCAGTACCGCGGCAGCCCTTGCCATCATCTGCCTGACGCTCCTTACGCTGATCCGAAGGTACAACCTGCGCGCCACAAGACCGATCCCGGACTATCACGGAAGGGCGGAGCGGGGAACCGCGACCGCGTTCCTTCTTATCGCGGGGCTTCTCATCCCGCTTCTTTTCGGGCCCCTGGACACAAGGGCCTATACGGGCGATGACTACGTCTTTATGAACGAAGAGACCGGGTGCGGCGTCTACATCTTTGATGAGGAAGATCTGTTAAGCGATACCGAAGAGGGGCTTCTTGCCGGAGACATGCAGCCCGTTACGCAGTACGGAAACGCCGTATTCATCAGTGCCCGTTCCTATTCGGAGGATCCCGTGCGCTACCTGAAAAGGACGCTTGCGCGGTTCTACGAAAAGGACAGCCTGATCTTCTTTATCGACATGGAGCCCAGGGAGCTTCACCTGCAGACGGTGGACGGCATTAAGCGCGTTATCACGAACGGCCATGCGGATTCCATCTGCGACAATGTCTACCGCTATGCAGGCGCGGGAAAATATTACCAGTGCGCGTCGGAAGCCTTCTACCAGGCAGGACAGCTCCTGGAAGGCGGCAGGATCGCACAGCCGATGAAATACATCTGCAACGCCCTGATCGCCCTGATCCTCTCGCTCCTTTTCAATTATTTCCTCATCTGGCGGGCCGCGAGGAACGTGCCTGCAACAGATCTGGAAAAGGCCGCCGTCATTGCATCCAGCGTTGCGGTGGGCCGGCAGACCATGAAGCTTCTGCACACCCGTAAGATCGTCAGATCCACCGGAGGCGGCGGAATCGGAGGCGGCGGCGGAAGAAGCGGCGGAGGCGGAGGACATTCCTCCGGAGGCGGAAGCCACCGATTCTGAGCCGCACATGCAAAAGGCCGGACAGAAGCGGAGAATATCATGAACAGGGCCGCCTGGCGGCCGTTTGGTGACCGGACATGGACCAGAATGAATTTGACAAAGCACAGAAAAGAAGGATCTCGGAAGAGCGGAAGGAACTCCTGCGCTCCGAATACGGACGGAATTTCCTGTTTTACCTGGATAACGACGATGATTCCAACCGTTATGCCGTAGAAGAGCTGAACCGACTCCTTGGCGGCGTCGGCGTCCGTTTTTCCTTATCCCGGGTCGAGGAAGAGGGATATACCCTGCATTATCTTAAGATCAACGTGCGGGAAAACAACGTAAAAAACATCCGTACACGGTACGCCGGGAGGACAAAAAACGAGATCTTCCTGACTTTGGACGGAAAAGAGTCCCCTGTGACGGTAAATATGGTAAAATCACTCATTGACGGGCAGGGCGCCGAAAACGCCGCAAGAACGCTCGGCATGTCCAAGGCCGGCATGTACAAAAGGCTGAAGGCCTCCCTGGCAAAACGCTCCGGCGATGAGGACGATGTAATATTTTAAAAGCAAGAAAGGACAACGATTTATGGCACTCAAGATCAGAACCAGATACGCGCCGAGCCCGACGGGCAGGATGCATGTGGGGAACCTGCGCACCGCGCTTTACGCATATCTTATCTCCAAGCATGAAAACGGTGATTTCATCCTGCGTATCGAGGACACCGATCAGGAAAGATATGTGGAAGGAGCTGTGGACATCATCAACCGGACCATGAAGGATACCGGCCTGATCCCGGATGAATCCCCGGATCTCGGCGGCCCTGTAGGCCCCTATGTCCAGTCGGAGAGAATGGCATCGGGCATCTATATGAAGTATGCCATGCAGCTCGTGGAAAAGAAGGAAGCCTATTACTGCTTCTGCACACCGGAGAGGCTTGCTTCCCTGAAGACGAGCGTCGGAGAGGACGGCGTCACCATCAGCGTGTATGACAAGCACTGCCTCGGTCTTTCGGAAGAAGAGATCCGTGCCAACCTGGATGCGGGCATGCCCTTCGTCATCCGCCAGAACAACCCGACCGAGGGCTCCACGACCTTCCATGACGAGCTCTACGGAGATATCACGGTGGACAACAGCGAGCTGGACGATATGATCCTGATCAAGTCCGACGGCTATCCTACCTACAATTTTGCCAACGTCATCGACGACCATCTGATGGGGATCACCCACGTCGTGCGCGGAAACGAATATATTTCCTCCTCCCCGAAGTACAACCGCCTGTATGAGGCCTTCGGCTGGGAAGTGCCGAAATATATCCACTG
>CAMNCY010000184.1 GCA_946534785.1 uncultured Lachnospiraceae bacterium
GGGGCTCTGAGTCAGGGGGACAGGTACGCTGACTCGGCTGGGTAGAAAGAACAAGCCACGAAGCGCGGTTTTATACCGGCTTCGTGGCTTTTTGATTGTGCGCGATGAGTCAGCGTACCTGTCCCCGTGGCTCAAGCATTGCGAAAACAGCCGCTTTCAGTTATAATTATAATGTATTTTTGCAGGGTCAGCACCAGCTGAATCTTTATCTGCTTTATCGGAGGTCTGCATCATGAAGAAGTCAGCCGGCTCCGATACTCTGATGACCTGTCTTACGGTTCTTTCCGTAGCTGCCTGTGTCGTCAGCCTGTATCAGTCAGGAGTCAAAACTATAAAAGATTCCCGGAAGGTAAGCTCCATTTCCGAGATCACGGTGCCGGAGGTGCCGCAGATCTCGACCTCCCGTCCTTACAATGTCATATCGGCAGAAGAATGGTCCTCCTACTATCCGGAGATCTATACGAGCCATATGAAAAACGGTGAGAACACCGGAAATACGGACGGAAGGACCGCCTATACGGAAACGGATCCTTATATCAGCACACTTTACCAGGGCATCGGCTTTGCTTTTGATTACACTGAAGCGATCGGCCACAGTTATACTCTGGATGATATTGCGAAGACGGAGCGTCCGCATAAACTGGCGAACTGTCTCACCTGCAAGACGCCGGACTTTACGGCTCTCGTCAACGAACTCGGTCCGGAAGCTTACAGCATGGACTTTGAAGAGGTCCAGGCGATGGTCTCCGAGCCGGTCAGCTGCTATAACTGCCACGAGAATACGCCCGGAACACTGGTCCTGACCCACGACTACATGGCAAGGGCAGTTTCGGATGATATTGAAGCGGGCAAAGTGGATCCCGCCAACGCCGCCTGTGCCCAGTGCCATATCGAGTATTACTTCCGCCCGGATACCAAACAGACGGATGTTCCCTATACCGGTCCCGAGAACATGGATCCCGATTCCATCCTGGCCTTCTACAACGAGATGGGCTTTGTGGATTTCACGAATGAAAACACGGGCGTCGGCATGATCAAGGTACAGCATCCGGAATTTGAGACCTACACCGGTGCCGGAAGCCAGCACGCCGGGATGTACAACTGCGCAGACTGCCATATGGGCGTTGCCTATGACAAAAAGGGTTATCCTTATGTAAACCATGAGTTCACAAGCCCTCTGGACAATCCCGAGCTTCTGGCAAGCAACTGCAGCATGTGCCATTCTGATCTGAAATCCCAGGTCAGGGCGATCCAGGAAGAGATCACCGCCCGCGAGACAGAAGTCGGTATGCTTCTGGTCGAACTGAATTCGAAGCTGGCGGAAGCCGTTGCTTCCGGACAGCTCAGCGAAGAAGAACTGGAAGAGCTTCGCATGCTGGACCGCAGCGCACAATTCTACTGGGATTTCGTCTATGTTGAAAACAGCGAAGGCGCACACAACTCCGCGCTCAGCAGGGAATGCCTGAACAAAGCGGAAGATCTTGCCAACCAGGCGCTTACAAAGCTGTGAATCCCGCTGACAGGCTCTTTGCCTGAGACAATGCATCACACCGTCAAGTGCCCTGATCGATATCAGGGCACTTGTTCTGTTCAACGCTTAGATCAGTACCAGGCTTTACTATTTAGGAAAATAATTCCATGTCCGTGAAAAAGATCCTGTTTTTCTTAAAAAGCATGCAGTTCAGTTTTATCCTGCTGTTTCTCATCATAGCCTGCTGTATTGCAGGAAGCGTCATTCCCCAGGGAGAGACTCTCGGCGCATACATGCGCCTGTACGGAGAAGGCCCCGGTTCCCTTATCTTCGGCCTCGGCTTCGGCAATATATTTGAATGCCCTCTGTTCGTAGTACTGACGGCGCTGCTTTCCTTTAACCTGGTCCTCTGCAGCATTTCCCGCTTCCCGTCCCTTCTGAAACGGAGCCGTCTCCTGAAAGAAAAAAACGGGCATTTCCCGATCGGCATCTACGGCAGCTGGATCACCCATCTGGGGATCCTTTTCCTTATCATCGGTTTTGCGGCGGGCAGGATATTATCCGAAGAATACACACTCTACGGCATAGCGGGAAGCACACAGCCCATTGAGGATACCGGCATGACGCTTACCATCGACAGTTTTGATGTGGATCTGCGCGACGACTTTACCGTGGAACAGTATACGGCAGGCATAACGGTGACAGACCAAAGCGGCCGCAAAGAGAGCGGTTTTGCCAGTGTCAACCATCCCCTGAATGCCTTCGGCTACAGCTTTTACCAGGACAGCACCGGCTGGGCATCTTATGTGGATATCTATAAAAAAGATACGCTGCTTGGTTCGGATCTTCTGTGTGTGGGCGAATACACAGGCACGGATGAAATGCCGGGACTGGTCTGCCAGCTCTACAATTTCTACCCCGACCTGGCCACGGACGCGGACGGAAAATATTATTCCCGCACGCCCCTTCTGAATAATCCGTCTCTCCTATATGCAATCTACTTTAATAACCGGATGATCGACATGAATATGGTAAAAGAGGGCGCACTGATTCCGGTGAACGAGTTTTCTTTTGCCTTCCGGGACCCGACAGAATACACACTCCTGGTCATCAAGAGAGATCCGACCATTTCCTTTGTAGCGGCGGCGGCTCTCCTGATCCTTGCCGGTCTCTTTATTTCTTTTTATATAAAACCTCTGGAGGAGAAAAAATATGCTGGATTCAATTGAACGGATCACTTTTACCGCAACCCTCATCCTGTATTTCCTGGGAACGGTATCCTATCTGATCTACGGAAGCACCGGTAAAGAAAAGACTGCCCGGCCGGGACGTCTTGTTACGACGGCCGGCGTCTGCTTTCATCTCGTCAGTATCATTACCCGCGGCATCCATGCCGGAAGGCTTCCTCTGACCAATCAGTTTGAATTCGCGACAAGTTTTGCCTGCGGGATCGCGATCGTCTTCCTGATCTTCACCCGCATTTACCATTTCGACATCCTGGGCACCTTCATCGTGCCCGTCATCTTCCTGGTGATCGGTTATGCTGCCATGCAGAGCCGGGATATCCACGCCCTGATGCCGGCTTTGCAGTCCGGATGGCTTGGCTTCCACGTAAGTACGGCCATCATTGCCTACGGGGCTTTCGGCGTCGCGTTCGGCGTGGCGGGCGCCTACCTTGTAAAAGACCGGAAAGACGGAGCTTCAGATGCATCCCGCACCACAGCTTCCGGAGCTGCCTCCCGGATCCCGGACAAGGAAGTTCTGGATAATATCATCTACAGGGCTGTGGCGCTCGGTTTCCTGTTCCTGACCCTGTGCATGATCACCGGCGCCGTATGGGCGAACCGCGCCTGGGGCAGCTACTGGAGCTGGGACCCGAAGGAGACATGGAGCCTGATCACCTGGTTCGTTTACGCCATCTTCCTCCACCTTCGCCTGAACAAAGGCATGAACGGCCGGAAGGCCGCCATCTTTGCCCTGATCGGCTTTATCTGCGTCATCTTCACCTATGTCGGCGTCAACACACTTATGAGCGGACTGCACAGCTACAAGTGAGTCACGGGGACAGGTACGCTGACTCGTTTTGCACAATGAAACAGCCACGAAGTCCGGTAAATCGGACTTCGTGGCCTTTTTACTTCATCGGGCGAGTCAGCGTACCTGTCCCCGT
>CAMNCY010000185.1 GCA_946534785.1 uncultured Lachnospiraceae bacterium
TTGTTTCCGGCACCCTTTACCATGTTCTCCAGCCTCGCATAATCCGCATCGCTCATGATGGCATTGCAGGGGACCCATACCACGCTGTCCCGCAGGATCCTGAGGACCTTGAGCAGGTTCATCTGCGTCCTGTTGCGGCTGCAGATCTCAATGGCGCGCTTCAAAAAGGATCCGTCCTCGAGAAGTTCCGGTGTGAGCTCATCCTCCGGCACGGTGTATTCCACGCCGCCGTCCGCTTTGAAGATCATCTCGATGAGGTCCGCCGCCAGCATGAAGGACTGCCCCCAGGGATTGATGATGATGCCGGGCGCCTTTGCTTCCCCGCAGTACTTCATCGCGGCATCGATGAAGCCGGAAAGGATCCTGCTGGGCTGGCCTTTTTCATATTCCGCATGGGACGTAAAGGCCGCAAGCCACTGTTTTCCGTCGTTCGTCTGTATCGTCCGGAAGGTGAACTGCGTTCCGTCTTCGTTCGTAACGACCGGAAGCAGCAGGTGACCGTCCTTGTGCATTCTCTCCCGCACCGCTTCCAGGACGCCGCGGAGCGTTTCGTCCGTGGATTCCGCGTAGTAGGCCCGGATCGCCTCTTCGATCATTTCATTCCCTTCCAGAAAAGGATCTTCCGGCGCGGCTTCCGTCCGCCCCGGCCGCCTCTTTTCCTCGAAGCGGTCCAGCACCTCCAGCATGTCCTTTGGCAGGCGCTTTCTGCACTCTGCCTTCATCTCCTCCGGCACCCCGTAGAACGCTTCCGCGATGCCGCCGGCAATGCAGGTCAGCGTGTCGCAGTCACCGCCCAGAGAGACCGCCGTCCGGATCACGTCCTCGAAATCCGTTCCTTCCAGGAATGCCGTGATGGCTTCCGGCACGGTCTCCTGGCAGCTTTCCACATGATGATAGAAGGGCCTGATCTCATCACAGGTCCGGGACAGGTCATAGCCGAATTCCCGGATGATGTACTCTCTGATCTCCTCCTTGCTGCTGCCGCACCTTGCCAGGAAGATCGCGCTGGCCGCAGCCTCCGCGCCCCTGATGCCCTCCGGATGATTGTGCGTAACATCCGCCGTAAGCCGGGCGACTCTGCGCGTTTCCTCCAGCGTATCATACAGCCAGCCCGCGGAGGATACCCGCATGGCGGACCCGTTGCCGTAGCTTCCGTAGGGCTCCGTGCTGCCCGAGAACAGCCACCCGTAGAACCGCCCGCCGTATCCGGCATCCGGATACCGCTCGCCCCAGCGGTGCATCGAACGGACCAGGGCCTTTCGGATCACATCATCCGCAGCACTGCCTGTGCCCGCATCTTTCGCGGCGCCATCCCGTTCCGCCGCTTCCCCGGCCTCCAGCAAAGCATCGGCGACCGCGATCGTCATGGCCGTGTCATCCGTGAAATGGCTCCCGTGCGAAAACAGCGGGAAGTCCTTTGTTTTTCCGCCCCTGTCAAACTCATAAGGGGCTCCGATCATATCTCCAAGTATCGCTCCGTACATATTCCGTACCTCCTTTTCTCTTGATGATCCCAGTATATTCTTTCATGAGAAAGCGGAGGTCGCGCACCGGGCGACAATTACCGGATCCGCTTCAGAACTCGTTTTCATGCCTTTGGAAAAACGCATAATACGCCCGCACGTTCGGCAGCTCGGTCCATCGCTTCACATCGACCGGGACCTCGTCCAGGTCATAGATCCTGGCCCCCTTCAGGGAAAGCAGGAACGGCGAATGGGTCGCCATGATGATCTGGCAGTGAAAGAACCGGACGCTGTTTTCCAGGTATCCGGCAAGTTCCGTCTGCCGCTCCGGCGAAAGACTGTTCTCCGGCTCGTCCAGGAGATAGATCCCGTTTTCCCTGATCCTGTCGGTAAAATACAAAAACGCGCTTTCCCCGTTCGAATGCTCCCGGACATTGCCCATCATGTTGTTCCGGACATGTTTCGATGCGGAGCCGGACTTTCTCCTGGCTTCCACGACCTTTTTCAGCTCGTCGTAGTCCTCCAGGGAATGCATCGTAAAGTGCGCGTATTTTGCCTCCGTGTACTCCCGGAAAAGCTCCCGGCGCCGCTCATCCAGGCCCTCGTTCAGGCTCCGCAGGTTCAGCATGAAATCAAACACATCATCGCTGGTGATGATCCGGATCTCCTCTGCTTTTCCCTGCCCCTGTGTATACCGGCACATCCCGAGATACTCCCCGTAAAAACTCGACCAGTTGTACAGCGAATCCCTCTTCGCCCCGAGCTTCTCCGCAATGATGTTGAGGGCCGTGGACTTGCCCGAGCCGTTTCCGCCGTACAGGATCGTCATCGGCTCAAAGCTGATGCTTCGGAATCCCCGGCTGCTCAGGACGCCGAACGGATAAAAGGTGTCGTAGCAGGTGGGCCGTATGTAATTCAGGAACTGCTCTTCCTGCTCGACCGGCGCGAACCGGAACTCCTCCAGAAAAACCATAGGTCTTACTCCAAAATCTACAGCGGATCTTACTCCAATATCTGCAGCGGATCTTACTCCAATATCTGCAGCGGCTGCCACTTCAGAAAGTCCCCGGAAGCAAGCCGGTACAGCCGTCCCCGGAACTCTCCCTGAATGCTGTCGTGGAAGCGGCTTTCTCCGTGGCAGTGCGCATAGATCACCTGCTCCGCGCCGTACTCCTCGGCCATATCGGTAAAACCGCTCCGCTCCTCCAGGATATTCGTCGGCGGATAATGTAAAAACATGATGAACTTCCGGTATCCGTCCGCCTTTGCCAGTTCAAAGGAAGTCCGAAGGCGCGAAAGCTCCCGGTTCACCAGCTTCTTCGCATGCGCCTCTTCCGCCTCGTCCCAGTCAACGACCCGGCCGCGGCGGTCGACCAGGAAAGGGCCCTCGAAGGTATATCCCTTGGTCCCCACAAGCGCATAGTCCCGGTATGTTTCATAACTGTCCTGCAGAAAAACAAGACGCTGCCGGTAGAGTTCATTCAGCTGCGCCGTCTTCTTAGCATCCCAGAACATGTCGTGATTGCCTCTTGTCAGGATCTTCCGCCCCGGAAGATCACAGATATATTCCAGGTCCTTTTCGCATTCCGCAAGGTTCTTCCCCCAGCTGTGGTCCCCCATCAGGACCAGCGTATCCTCAGGTGAAAGAAGCTTCTCGCAGTTCTTCTTAAATTTTTCCTCATGGTTCTTCCAGACCCGGTCCTTCAGCTGCCCCGGCGCCTTCAGCACCGACTGGTAGTGCAGGTGAAGATCTCCTATTGCATAAAGAGCCATTGTTCTCGTTACCTCATTTCTTCAGGGCGGCGCTAAGGCTGTTCGGGATTCCCCTGGGCCCCCGCACAGCATAAATTCCATACTCTTTCTTCAGGACTTCAAAGGTGAACTTCTCCGGTGCATATCTCTTCTGCAGTCGGATCTTCATCAGCGCCCTGATCTTCAGGTTCCTGTCCTGATACTCATACGGAATGTCCGTTTCCGTTACCTTGCATTTATACAGAACGGCCGAGACCGGCGCGCCCACATACAGGAAGACCGTGTCGCCCTTCCGGATCCCGGCGCCCTGCTTCCAGTTGATCTCCTTCTGCTCATCAAAGGCATGCACGATATCGTAATACTTCGGATTCGACGGAATGATCCATTCCTTCGGCGG
>CAMNCY010000186.1 GCA_946534785.1 uncultured Lachnospiraceae bacterium
TCCTGTCTCCTGTGATCCGTATTTTGCAGCAGTAAGCCGCAGCCGTACATATTGTATCAGCTTATTCCGGGCAGGTATAATATTTCTTTGGAACGGAGGGAATACACATGAAAAAGATCGAAAACGCGGCAATCATCGGGATGGGAGCGCTCGGGACGCTCTTCGGGTATGAGATCCGGGAGAACCTGGGAAATAACCACGTCGCATTCCTGATGGACCGGGAGCGGTTTGAGAAGAACAGCAAAGCAGTCTATAAGGTGAACGGAAAGGAGATGGATTTCCGGATCCTTACACCGGAGCAGGCGGCGCCGGCGGATCTCATCATCGTATCCGTCAAGGCGACCGGTCTTATGGCAGCTCTCGATACTATGGCGCCTTTTGTGGGAGAAGAGACGATCCTTGTATCCGCCGTTAACGGCGTGACCAGTGAAGAGATCCTCTCCGAGCGGTTCGGCGCGGACAAGGTCATCCATGCTGTCGCCCAGGGAATGGATGCGGCGTTCTTCGACCATAGTCTCACCTTCCGTACGCCCGGGAAATTCTGCATCGGCATCGTCGATTCTTCCATGCAGGAGAAACTGGACAGGCTTGCCGTGTTTTTCACGGAAGCGGGGATCCCTTTCACCGTGGAACAGGATATCCGGCACCGCATCTGGAGTAAGTTCATGCTCAATGTCGGTGTCAACCAGGTGTGTATGGTCTGCAGTACGGGGTATGGTGGCATCTCGGAGGAAGGAAGCCTTCCGCGCGCGCTGATGATCTCCGCCATGCGCGAGGCAAAGCTGGCGGCGCAGGCGGAGGGGATCCTTCTTACGGAAGAAGACCTGAAAGGATATGCGGACCTGATGGCGACCCTGGATCCCGATTCGATGCCTTCCATGGCGCAGGACCGGATCAACCGGAAGAAATCGGAAGTGGAGCTTTTTGCCGGGACGGTAAGAAGGATCGCGGCAAAACATGGCATACCGGTGCCGGTAAATGAATATCTTTACAGAAGAGTCCGCGAAATAGAGGCGGAATATTAAGGGCTGTCAAGGCCGCGGAGTCCGCGGGCCGGTTATAGCCGGAGTTTATGAAGCGGGCGCTTAAGAAGCGGGCGCTGCCTGTGAAGCAGGCACCGCCTCCTCCAGGATCCGGTCATATTCGGCGTCCGAAGTAAAGTCACGGTTATCCGTATAGAACATCAGGATATAGAAATCGGAATCCGGCTCCGATGAAGGAAAGCAGAGGACCCTTCCTTTCATGGTATAGCCGGTAAGACCCGCAAAGCCCCGGTTCAAGGCACCGGTGACGGCGACGCAAGTGCCGCTCCTTCCTGCGACCTTAGCTTCTTCTCCGGGGCCGCAGGAGAGCTCTTCAAGGTAACGGGCCGCAAACAGGGCGGCCTTCTCTTCCGGAGCCATGCCTGCAGGGGTGCCGGCGGTCAGTTCCGGCCCCTCCCGGAAGAACATGAGCATGGAAACATACTCTTTATGCATGTCTGTATCCACAAAGCTTCCGGCATTTTCCATTTCATCCAGGGGATCTTCCGAATCCCGGTAGTTTGCCGGGATCGTGAAAGAGATCCCGTCGATCAGATACCGGATCCTGCCGTCGGGAAGCTGGTCGGCGTTTTTATTATTCAGCGTGATCTTTCTTGCGATGTAGGTATCCGGATCCACATCCAGTCTTGAGAAGACTTCTGTATTCCAGTTCAGGCTGTCAGAACTGAAAATGAGCGTATCGGGCTCATCCGGACGGTACTGCGCCGTGATCGCGCAGTGCAGTTTTGCCATTTCTATGGAGATCGTATCGCCCGTCTGTGTCCACGGCCGGGCAAGCTCGGAGAATTCGGCAGTCGAGCAGTAATAATAGGCAAGACCGTTATCGCGGATGACAAGGATCTCGCGGTCATCGCCGCTGTACACGCCGGGGAAGGCGGCAGCGGAGGCCGCATCTTCGGGACCGGCAGCAGGTGTATCTGCCGGGCCTTCCGATGCCGAAGACGCAGGGGTGCCTTCCCGATCCGCACGGGCGCGGGAGAACAGGACAAGGCAGACTCCGGCAATGAGAAGGATAAAGACGGCCGGGATGGCTGCCCGCCATATACGGCGGCGGCCTGCCGGTGCTTTTGACTTCCTTTTTGCCGACGGTTTTGTGCTGCCTTCGGGATGATCGGAGGTCTCCAGATATTTTTTCAGGTCAAATCCGCACTCCGGGCAGAAGGGAGCCTTCGCAGAGACTCTTTTTCCGCATACCGGACAGTTCATCAGTTTCATAATCAGATCCCGGATCGTATTACCACCGCAGTGGTGGGAGAAAAAACATAAGAAGGTGCTGTAATATATAGCTGTGGGAGTCAGCTCCTTTTCCTGCATTTAAGAAGCGCGTTTTTCAGCTGCAGGGCCGAAGAATAACGGTCTTTCGGGTTCATCTCGAGACACTTTGCGATCACATCGCGGAGCTTTCCGGACGGTGTCTCATCCAAAAGAAGCGAACGCATCAGGACGCCGGCTGCATAGATATCCGTCTGCGGCGCGGAGGAGCCGAATCCGTACTGTTCCGGAGCAGCGTAGCCTTTTGTTCCCAGAAGCCTGGTGTCGCGCTCCTTCGGACCGGCGGCTTTTCTTGCGGCATTCAGGTCCAGAAGGACAACGCGGCCGTCCTCCGTCAGGATCACATTGGACGGCTTGATGTCCCTGTGGATGATCATGGGATCCTGTGAATGCAGGCTGCTCAGTATATCGCACAGCTTCACGGTACAGTCGATGACATCCTCTTCCGGAAGCCTTCCGCAGATCGAAAGGATCTCTTCCAGCGTTTCGCCGGAAATGTATTCTTCAATGACTGTCAGCGTGCCGCTTTCTTCATACATGGCATAGATGCGGGGGATCCCCCTGACAGGATGCCGGAAAAGCTGCTCATAAACGCCGGGGTCATAGACACGGAGGACCTTTTCGATAAAGACCTTGCCGTTCTCCCGGTGCTGGACGATATAAACACCGTGTTCTTCGTTGAGGACCCCTATTCTTTTATAATAAGAAACGGGCAATTTCGTATCAAACATCTCACAAGTACCTGCCTGAAAGACAGTATAGCAAAGGAAGAATTGGATGTACAAACAAAAGACCGACGAGCTTGAGGAAATGCTGGAACAGACACATCCGTCCAATATCAGTGAATTCCTGGACAATCACAGTGAGGAAATGCTGACGGATGACCGTGATTTCATGAAGTACATGAATGAGAGATTTCATGAGAAAAAACTGCATAAGCAGGACGTTCTTCTGAAGGCAGATATTTCGCAGGGATACGGGTACAAGCTCCTGACAGAGGAAAAGGTGACCCGGCAGAGAGATGTGATCATCCGCATCTGCTATGCGGCGGAGTTCACGCTGGAGGAGGCACAGCAGGCTCTCCGCCTGTATCACATGAACACACTGTATGCCAGGGATCCCCGGGACGCCCTGATCATGGCATGCTTCAATGAGCGGCCCGGCGGAATCATAGAGGTGAACGAGCTCCTCGCCAGGAACCGCATGGGGATCCTGCGGCCGAGCGGGGTGCTGGAGTA
>CAMNCY010000187.1 GCA_946534785.1 uncultured Lachnospiraceae bacterium
CCCCCGCCATACCTCGATCCATGCGGCGGGCGTCGTGATCTGTTCGGAGCCTGCCGAGGAACTGATTCCCCTCTCCAGGGCCCAGGACGGTTCCATCACGACCCAGTTCACCATGACGCGGGTGGAAGAGCTGGGACTTCTGAAGATGGACTTTCTCGGACTCCGTACCCTGACAGTCATCCAGAACGCGGTGCGGATGGCGAACCGCTCCATTGAAGAAGCGGGCGGCGCCTATCCTCCGGGAGAGCCCATGCAGGGTTCCGCAAAAATCAGCGAGAATCCGGGGCCTGTCCCCATCGACATCGACAGGATCAACTATGACGACAAGGCGGTTTTTGCCTCCATTGCGACCGGAAAAACAGACGGCATCTTCCAGCTGGAATCCGGCGGCATGCAGAGTTTCATGAAGGAGCTCTCGCCCGGGAACCTGGAGGACATCATCGCCGGGATCGCCCTGTACCGCCCGGGCCCGATGGATTTCATTCCCAAATACATCGCCGGAAAGCGCAGCAAAGGCTCCATCAGCTATGATGCGCCCGAGCTTGAGCCCATCCTTTCCTCGACCTACGGCTGTATCGTCTACCAGGAGCAGGTCATGCAGATCGTGCGGGAGCTGGGCGGTTATACCCTCGGCCGTGCAGACCTTGTCCGCCGCGCCATGAGTAAGAAAAAAGCGGACGTCATGGCAAAGGAGCGGCAGAACTTCGTTTACGGAAACGAAGAGGAAAACGTCCCCGGATGCGCTGCGGAGGGGATCAGCGCGGACGTCGCCAACCGCATCTTCGACACCATGACGGATTTTGCCAAGTACGCCTTCAACAAGTCCCACGCGGCCTGCTACGCCGTCGTGACCTACCAGACGGCCTGGCTGAAGTACTATTATCCGACGGAATTCATGGCGGCCCTCCTGACGTCTGTCATCGATTTCCCCGGAAAAGTATCCGGCTACATCCTGACCTGCCGGAACATGAAGATCCGCATCCTGCCGCCCGACATCAATGAGGGCGAAGCGGGCTTTTCCGTAAGCGGCGGCGGGATCCGCTATGCGCTGACGGCCGTCAAGGGCGTCGGGCGCCCGGTCATCGACGCGATCGTGATCGAAAGGAACCGGGGCGGGAAGTTCCGGGACCTTAAGGATTTCATTTCCAGGACCCATGGCCTGCAGGTCAACAAGCGCGTCATCGAAAGCTTTATCAAGGCCGGCGTATTCGACTGCTTCGGCGCAACGAGAAAGCAGATGATGAGCGTTTACAGCCGCATGATGGACGAGGAGCAGGAAGCTTCGAAGAACAACATGGCGGGCCAGATGAGCCTCTTTGACATCGTTCCGGAGGAGAGCAGGGCCGACTTCGAGATCCGCTATCCGGACGTGGGAGAGTACGACCGCGAAATGAAGCTCGCCTTTGAAAAAGAAGTGCTGGGGATCTACGTCAGCGGCCATCCCCTGGAGGAGTATACCGCCCGGTGGAAGTCCCGCATCACCAATAAGGCCATGGATTTCTACCTTGACGAGGAGACCGGCAGGACCGCCGTAAATGACGGAGAAACTGTCACAATAGGTGGCCTGATCACAGATGTTAAGATAAAATATACAAAGAATAACCAGGTCATGGCATTCCTGCAGCTTGAGGACCTTACGGGGGCGGTCGAGGTGATCGTCTTCCCCAGGAGCTATGAGACCTATTCCGGCCTTTTGAAGGCGGACGGCAAGGTCTTCGTCCGGGGCCGGGTCTCGGTGGAGGATGAGAAGGATGCGAAGCTGATCTGCCAGACCATTACCGCGTTCGATGACGTTCCGGCAAAACTGTGGATCCGCTTCAAGGATACGCAGGCCTACCATGCGGCGCAGGGAGAGCTTTCGGCGCTGATTGACGAACACGGCGGCAGGGACCAGGTCATTCTTTTCATTGAGAATCCCAGGAGCATGAAGCAGCTTCCGCCCGGCATGGGCGTTCGGGCCGACAAGGCCTTTGTGGAAAAACTCCGGGCCCTTTACGGGAAAGAGAATGTTACATTGCAATAGTCTGCAATAGATAAAATGAGGTGGAGGTAGTTATGGCAGATTCAATCAAGACGATCGGAATCCTGACGAGCGGAGGCGATGCCCCCGGCATGAACGCGGCGATCCGTGCAGTCTGCAGAAAGGCCCTTGTGAACGGGCTGAAGGTCAAGGGAATCGAAAGAGGATATACGGGGCTTCTCCATGAGGAGATCTTCGATATGGACAAAAAGAGCGTCTCCGACATCATCCAGAGAGGCGGAACGATCCTCGGAACGGCCCGCTGTGAAGAGATGCGCACCGAAGAAGGGCAGCAGGAAGCAGCAAACATCCTTCATAAGCACGGGATCGACGGCATCGTCGTCATCGGCGGCGACGGCTCCTACAAAGGCGCCCTTGCCCTTTCCCGGCACGGAATCAGGACTGTCGGCATTCCCGGCACCATCGATCTGGACATTGCCTGCACCGACTACACCATCGGCTTTGATACGGCGATCAATACGGCCATGCAGGCCATCGACAAGGTCAGGGATACCTCCTCTTCCCATGAGCGCTGCAGCATCATCGAGGTCATGGGCCGCAACGCCGGTTATATCGCCCTCTGGTGCGGTATCGCCAACGGCGCCGAGGATATCCTGATCCCCGAGAATTACGACTACAACGAGCAGCGTATCGTCGATAACATCATCAATAACAGAAAGCACGGCAAACGCCACCACATCATCATCAACGCCGAGGGCATCGGACATTCGACCTCCATGGCAAGACGGATCGAGGCGGCGACCGGCATTGAAACGAGAGCGACCATCCTGGGATACATGCAGCGCGGCGGTTCCCCGACCACCAAGGACCGCTTCTACGCTTCTATCATGGGCGCCTATGCGGCGGATATCATCGCCGCCGGCAGGACGAACCGCGTCGTTGCCCTGCGCAAAGGCGAGATCGTCGATATCGATATTGAAGAAGCACTGGCCATGCAGAAGAGCATTCCGGAATACCAGTTCCAGGTGGCTATGGAGCTTTCAAGGTGAGACAGGGACAGGATGCCGCGGATACTGTCATCCGTTCCATGCAGAATTCCCGGATCAAAAGGATCGTCCGCCTTACGAAAAAGGCGAAGGACAGAAGAGAGGCCGGCCTTTTCGTGATCGACGGGATCCGTCTTTTCCTGGATACGCCGGAGGACTTCCTGAAGGAAGTTTTCGTATCGGAGCGGCTCTGGAAACGCCTTTCGGAACCGGATGCTTCGCAGGGTACCGTTTCGGATGCCCGGGAGCAGACCCTTTTAAGGGAAAAACTTCTCCGGCATGATGCGGTCCCCGTATCCGATGACGTCATGGAAAAGATCTCGGAGACACAGACGCCCCAGGGCGTTGCCGCGATCGTCCGTATGCCGCACTATACGATGGAAGACCTTATGGGACCTATGGGACCTGTGGGGCCGGCATTTCAGGAAACTTCGTCCGGGGCCGGAAAAGCACCGCTCCTTCTTATCACGGAGGATG
>CAMNCY010000188.1 GCA_946534785.1 uncultured Lachnospiraceae bacterium
CCCAGCAGATCCGCAAAACAGGGATCGATATGGGCGCTGTCAAGCCCGTACAGTTCCCGCAGCAGATCGCCCCGGAAGATCTCCTCCGGTGTCCCGTAGGAAAATGCATGATTTTCCCGGACACAGAGAATCTTATCCGAAATACGCTGTGCAAGATCGATCTCGTGCAGAGACATGACAATCGTTACTTTCTTTTCCCGCGACAGGTTCTTCAAAATCGTCAGCAGTTCCAGTTTATAACGCATGTCCAGATACGAGGTCGGCTCATCGAGCACGATGATTTTGGGATCCTGTGCGATGGCTCTGGCCAGAAGAATACGCTGCTTCTGTCCGTCACTGATTGCCTGAAAGCTCCGCGGACCAATCTCCTCGGCATGGACCAGATGAATGGCCTCCTCAACCTTCTCCTCGTCCTCCGGAGTCAGTTTTCCGAACCTGCCGGTATAGGGATAGCGTCCGGTCGCCACGATATCATAACAGGTCATCAGTTCCGCCTTGATCCGGTCCGTCAGGACAACGGCCATCTGCTTTGCCGTATCCTGCTCCCGCATTTTTGCCATGTTGTCTCCGGAAAGCAGCACCGTCCCGGCCACAAGTTCCAGCTGACGCACGATGCTCTTCAGGATCGTGGATTTGCCGGACCCGTTCGGGCCGATCAGGGAAACGATCTCCCCAGGTTCGATTCCGATGGAAATATCCTTTACGATCGGGGTTCCGTCATAGCCGGCCGATACTTTATCCAGTTGAAGATGGTATGTACTCACTCTGCTCAGCTCCATCGCTCTTTTTGTCTTTTTACCAGGGTAAGGATCACGACCGGCGCGCCGAACACCGCCGTCACGGTGCTGATATTCAGCTCGGTGGGGGCAAACAAGGTCCGTGCGATCAGGTCGCAGGCCATGCAGAATACGGCGCCTCCCAGGAATGTCGCCGGGATCACGACCAGCGGCTTTGCCGTGTGCAGTGCCTTTCGGATCATGATCGGGACTGCGATGCCCACAAAGGAGATCGGTCCCGCAAAGGCCGTCACCGTGGCAGCCAGTACACTTGAAAGAAGGATCAATGCGATCCGGAACGAGCGGATATTTACGCCCATGCTCTGCGCATATTGTTCACCCATCTGGTACGCGCCGATCGGCTTGGACAGGCAGAACGCCGCCGCCAGCGCCACGACGATGATCACGGCCGCCGTTGCAACGTTGCTCCAGCTCATGCCGGAAAAGCTTCCCTGCGACCAGCCGTGCAGATTGACAATATCCGCATCCTCTGCAAAGGTGATCACAAATTCGGAAACAGCAGAGCAAATGTAGCCGACCATGATGCCGGATACCAGCAGAGATGCCATATGATGCACACGGCGGGAGATCACAAGGATAAAGGCCGTAATCATAAGCGCGCCCGCAAAAGCCGCCGCCACCAGAATCCAGGAAGAAACCGACTGAAACCGGTCGAGCAGCAGGATCATGACGATCGCCACGACCATCTTCGCACCGGAGGAAATGCCCAGAACAAACGGTCCGGCGATCGGATTTTCAAAGAAAGTCTGCAGAAGGAATCCGGCCAGTGCCAGCGCGCCGCCAAGGATACAGGCCATGGCCACGCGAGGCAGACGGATCAGCCAGATGATGCTCACGGCTATCTCTTCCCCTGTCCTCGTAAAGAGGATGCGCAGGATCTCTCTGCCTGAAATCGACACATTGCCGATCGTTATATTTAATACCGTGATCACGATCAGTGCCGCGATCAGGATCAGAAATACCAGCGTGTACCGCGCCCTGCGACGCACATTCTCCTGATGAAAGCCTGCCGATGTTTCTGTCTGTACCGGATGCTTTGTCATACTTTTTCCTGTTCCGTCCTCTTCCGTGCTTTTTTCCTATATCTGTCCCGTTCTGTCTTCCTTCACCAGATGGTTTTCGACGGGATCTTCCTTCCGGTCATCCCGGGCATACATCATTTACCGGCACAGGCCAGGATTGCCTGCACTGTTGCTTCTATATCTTCATCCGTGTGAGCTGCGGAAACAAACATCGCTTCGAACTGACTGGGCGCCACATAGATTCCCTGCTCCAGCATCCTGGCGAAGTACGCCGCGAACGCCTTCGTGTCAGCCGTCTGCGCAGAACGGTAATCTGTCACCGGCTGCTCCGTGAAGAAAGCCGACAGAAGAGAGCCGGCGCGATTCACATTTCTGCCCGCTGCCCGGAAGGCTTCTTCCAGTTTCTGCCCCTTCCGATCGAGCTCCGCATAGATTTCCGGATGCTTCTTCAGGATCCGCAGCGTCTCCAGACCTGCCGTGACGGCAAGCGGATTGCCCGAAAGTGTGCCCGCCTGATAGACCGGCCCTTCCGGTGCAATGACCTGCATGATCTCTGCCTTTCCGCCGTACGCAGCCAGCGGCATGCCGCCGCCGACGATCTTGCCCAGCGTGACCATATCCGGTTTCACGCCGAAGTATTCTCCGGCGCCGCCGTAAGCCAGACGGAATCCCGTGATCACCTCGTCAAAGATCAGCACGGCTCCGTTCTGCTCCGTAATGTCACGCAGGAATTCCAGAAATCCCGGTGCCGGCGGCACGACACCCATGTTGGCGGCCACCGGTTCGACGATCACGGCCGCGATTGCATCTTTTTCTTCTTCAAATAATTTTTCAACCGATGCCGGATCGTTATACTGCGCGGTCAGCGTACAGGAGGCATATTCCGCCGGAACACCGGCGCTGTCCGGAATGCTCTCCGTCATCAGACCGCTGCCGGCTTTGACCAGGAGTCCGTCGCTGTGTCCGTGGTAGTTTCCGGCAAATTTGATGATCTTACTCCTGCCGGTATAGCCTCTGGCTGCCCGGATCGCACTCATGACCGCCTCGGTCCCGCTGGAGACCAGACGAACCTTCTCGATCGCCGGAACCGCTTCTATGATCTCTTTCGCCAGCTCGGTTTCTTTTTCTGTCGGAGCACCGTAGGAGAGTCCGTACGTGCAGGCCTCCTGCACGGCTTTGACCACCTGCTCATGCGCATGCCCCAGAATACACGGGCCCCAGGAACACACGTAATCGATATACTCGTTTCCGTCAATATCCCAAATTCGGGAACCTTTCGCCCGCTCGATAAAATGCGGCGTCAGACCGACACTGCGGAATGCACGGACAGGGCTGTTCACGCCGCCCGGAATGTACTGCTTTGCTTCGGAAAAAGCTGCTTCAGACCTCTTTGTCTCCATTTTCTCCTATCCACTTTCTCATTTTATGATTTGTTTTCTTCTGCGGAACGGCCTTTTCTCCGCCCCGGCAAATGCGGTCGCCCTTCATTCACCGTCGGAAAGCCACCTGGCCACGTCCAGTGCATGATAAGTGATGATCCGGTCTGCGCCCGCCCGCTTCATGGCAATCATGTTTTCCATGACGATCCGCTTCTCATCGATCCATCCGTTCTGCGCCGCCGCCTTTACCATCGCATATTCGCCG
>CAMNCY010000189.1 GCA_946534785.1 uncultured Lachnospiraceae bacterium
ATGGATGATCTTCTCCAGACCGTCAAAGGCACCGCCGCAGATGAAGAGGATATTGGTCGTATCGATCTGGATCAGCTCCTGCTGGGGATGCTTGCGGCCGCCCTGGGGCGGTACGGAGGCATTGGTCCCTTCGATGATCTTCAGAAGCGCCTGCTGGACGCCCTCGCCCGATACGTCACGGGTGATCGATACGTTTTCGCCCTTCTTGGAGATCTTGTCGATCTCGTCGATATAGATGATGCCCAGCTGGGCCCGCTCGATATTGTAATCCGCCGCCTGGATGAGCTTGAGCAGGATGTTCTCCACGTCCTCACCGACATAGCCGGCTTCCGTCAGCGTCGTTGCGTCCGCAATGGCAAAGGGAACATTGAGGAGCTTGGCCAGTGTCTGGGCAAGATAGGTCTTGCCGGATCCCGTAGGTCCAAGAAGAAGGATATTGCTCTTCTGCAGCTCGATGTCGTCCTTTTTCCTCTCGTTCATGGCAAGGACACGTTTGTAGTGGTTATAGACTGAAACGGCGAGGACCTTTTTGGCCTCATCCTGTCCGATGACATATTCGTCCAGGAAGTTTTTGATTTCCACGGGCTTCATCAGGTTGACGATCGTTTCACCGCCGCCTGCTTCCTCTTCCATTCCGTAATCATCGGGCTGTGTCTCGCCGATCAGCTCGCTGCAGATCCCGACACACTCGTCACAGATGTAGACGCCGTTCGGTCCCGCAATGAGCTTGCCGACCTGGCTTTCTGTTCTCCCGCAGAAAGAGCATCTTCTGGGAGGCGTCATTCTTTTATCGTTTGCCATTTGGCTGTTTTCTCCGTTCTAAATTGAATCCTTCTTATGTATGAAACTACCGCACAGTCCGTTCTGACGGTCTGCGCGGTATTTCCGGCCGATCTTCCGGGGCGCGGTATCACCGCGCTTTCCGGGATCGGCATTGCTGTTCATGATCAGTTTTCCGAAGCGCCCAGCATTTCTTCCCTGCTGGTATAGATATGATCGATCAGGCCGTACTCCAGGGCTTCTTCCGCTGTCATCCAGTTATCCCTGTCCGTATCTCTTGCGAGTTCTTCGTAGGTCCTGCCGGTGTTCTTTGCCAGGATGGAATTCAGTCTTTCCCTGGTCTTTTTGATATGCTCGGCCGCAATGATCATGTCGCTGGCCTGGCCCTGTGTCCCGCCAAGAGGCTGATGGATCAGGATCTCGGAATTCGGGAGCGCATAGCGCTTGCCCTTCGTTCCGCCCGCCAGCAGGAAGGACCCCATGCTGGCTGCCATGCCCACGCAGATCGTGGAAACATCACACTTGATGAAATTCATCGTATCATAAATGGCCATTCCTGCCGTTACGGATCCGCCGGGGCTGTTGATATAGAACTGGATGTCCTTCTCCGGGTCTTCTCCCTCCAGGAACAGGAGCTGTGCCACGATCAGTTCGGCGCTTATATCCGTCACCTCGCCGCCCAGCATAACGATACGTTCCTTCAGAAGTCTGGAATAGATATCATAAGAACGCTCGCCGTTTCCGGTCTGTTCAACGACTACAGGTACATAATTTGCCATATTCTGCTACTCCTTTATGAAATCGGAAAGGATCACTCCTGCGCAGCGTCCTCTGCTGCAGGCTCCTCCTTCTTCTCGACCTCGACCGCGTTGTCCGCAATGAGGGTCACGGCCTTCTGGACCGCGATATCCTTCTTCAGGTCTTCCTTGGCCTGGTCTTCTTCAAATACTTTCTTGACGTTCTCGACGGGCATATTGTACTGAGCGGCCATCTTTGCCATCTCGGCTTCAAAATCCTCGTCAGTCACGGTAATGTTCTCTTCCTTGACGACCTGTTCCAGAACAAGGCGCGTACGGATCCTCTTATCCGCCTGCGGCTTCATCTGCTCAAGGAACTGTTCCTCGGTCAGGCCGGCATATTTCAGATAGTCCTCAAAACGAAGGCCCTGCATCTGCATGTTCTGGGCGAACTCGCTTGCAAGCTGCTCCTGCTGTGTCATGAGCATCGGATCCGGGATCTCGATCTTAGCATCTGCCATGGCGGCATCTACTGCGGCGTTCTCCCTGTCGGTCCTTGCGGAAGCTTCCTTCTTCTCCTTCAGGTTCTTGATGATATCGGCCTTGTATTCCTCGATCGTGGAGAACTCGGAGACTTCATCCGCGAATTCGTCATTCAGCTCGGGAAGCTGCTTCTCCTTGATGGACTTGACCGTGCACTTGAAGACGGCTGCCTTGCCGGCAAGATCCGCTGCATGGTAGTCCTCGGGGAAAGTAACGTTCACATCGCCTTCCTGGCCGATCTCGAATCCGACGAGCTGCTCTTCAAAGCCGGGAATGAAGGAGCCGGAACCGATCGTAAGGGGATAGTCGGTGCCTGTGCCGCCGTCAAAGGCATCACCGTCAACGGAGCCTGCAAAATCAAGAACGATCTGGTCGCCGTCCTTGACAGCCCTGTCGGTGATATCCACGATCTTGGCATTGGCATCCTGCTGGCGCTTAAGCTCTGCTTCCACTTCCGCATCCGTAACTTCCACAGCGGCCTGCTTCGGGATCTCGACGCCCTTGTACTTTCCAAGGCTTACCGGAGGCTTCAGGGCGACCTTTGCCGTATAGATGAAAGGCTTGCCGGGTTCCATCTGCGTTACGTCGATCTCGGGATTGGATACGATCTCTTCTCCGCATGATCTTGCTTCGCCCGGATAGGTCGAATTGATCACATCGTTTGCAGCCTCCTGGAAAAACACATAGGGACCGTAGATCTTCTCGATGATCTTCCTGGGAGCTTTTCCCTTACGGAAACCGGGAATGGAGATCTGGCCCTTCTGCTTCAGGTAGACTTTCTGAACCGCCTTCTCAAATTCCTCAACTGCTACCTCGATGGTAAGCACGGCCATGCTCTTCTCGAGTTTCTCAACACTAACGCTCATTACTGGCATCCTCCTGAACTTTATGAAATCTGAATTATTACACAACGATTCAGAACCGCATTCAGGGTAAAAAACGCATTCCTGAGCGCAGTCCTGAACCGAAAACGTCTGAATCGACACGATTACTGATTATAACACAGGTACTGAATATATTGCAAACCCTTACCGTCAGCGGTCCAGGACCTTTTCGTCCATATGGCCGTCCCGGTGCATGGAGAACCGGTCCATCGGGTAGTTTTTCAGGTTCTCGAGGATCTTACGGCCGTCCGCCTTTGCAAGAAGGCCTTCTCTTGCTCTCTTGATCTCCATTTCGGTACGGTGCTTGGAAGGGCCGCCGACACAGCCGCCGGGGCAGACCATGCCTTCCAGGAAATCCTCCGGCATCCTGCCGGATTTCAGGAGCGTGAGCGCTGTTTTGCACTCTGCGCCGCCCGCTGCCTGCTTGAGGCGGATCACGGAAGTATCCTCTCCTCTTTCCTTCATGCATTCGATGACCGCATTGGCAACGCCGCCGGAGGTC
>CAMNCY010000190.1 GCA_946534785.1 uncultured Lachnospiraceae bacterium
CAAGGGCTGCAGCGTCTGCAAGCATGTCGGCTGGATCGAAGTCATGCCCGGCGGTACGCCTCACCCGAATGTCCTTCGGGCAGCAGGCCTGGATCCGGATGAGTACACCGGTTTCTACGTCAACATCGGCCTCGACAGACTTGTCATGATGCGCTACGGCGTAGATGACGTCAGGCTTTTCCACAGCGCCGATCTGAGATTCCTGAACCAGTTCAGGTAATAGAGGAGAGAAAAACATATGAAATTATCATTAAATTGGATCAGGGATTATGTTGACCTCCCTGAAGATATCGAACTGAAGAAGCTTGCCTATGACCTCACCATGGACACCGTCGAGGTGGAAGGCATGGAAGAGCTGGCACGCCGTTTTGACAAGATGGTCGTCGGCCAGATCCTGGAAGTCCTTCCGCACCCCAATGCGGATAAGCTCCGTGTCTGCAAGGTGGACATCGGAAACGGCGAGATCAAGGACATCGTCTGCGGCGGAAGCAATCTTGCCGCCGGCATGAAGGTCGCCGTATCCTGCCCCGGCGCCGTCGTCAAATGGCACGGCGAGGGCGAGCCGGTCGTCATCAAGAACTCCAAGCTCCGCGGCGTGGAATCCTACGGCATGATCTGTGCGTCCGAGGAGATCGGCCTTGCGGATCTTTTCCCGGCAAAAGAAGAAGCGGAGATCGTGGATCTTTCCGCTTTTGACGCACCTGCAGGCACGCCCCTTGCAGATGCCCTCGACATGAACGATTACATCCTGGAGATCGACAACAAGTCCATGACGAACCGTCCTGACCTCTGGGGCCACTACGGCATCGCAAGAGAGCTTTCCGCGATCTACGGACTGCCCTTAAAGCCCATTGAGAAGGTCGAGATGAATGTCGATTCCGATTTCCATGTGGAGATCGACGATCCGGAGCGGTGCCCCCGCTATATCGGCGTGGAGATGTCCGGCGTCTGCGTAAAGCCTTCTTCCTATCAGATGCAGAGCAGGATCTGGAAGGTCGGCATGCGCCCGATCAACGCCCTGGTCGACATCACCAACTACGTCATGCTGGCAACGGGCAACCCGACCCATGCGTTTGACGCCGACAATATTTCCGGCCACATCGTTGTCCGCAGGGCACAGGAAGGCGAGAAGCTCCTTCTTCTGAACGACAAGGACCTGGCGCTTACAGACGATGACCTTGTCATCACCGATTCCGAAGGTCCGGTCGCCCTGGCCGGCGTCATGGGCGGTGCCAAGGATTCCATCCTTGACAAAACAGAGCGCGTCATCCTGGAAGTCGCGAACTTCGAGGCCACCGGCATCCGCAGGACAGCGCTTCGCTATGACAACCGTACGGAAGCTTCCGCCCGCTATGAGAAGGCCGTCGATCCCGAGCGCTGCGACCAGGCCGTTTCCATGGCACTCCATTATTTTAAGGAGTTCTATCCGGAGCTTGCCATCACGGGCTGGTGCGACCGCTATCCCAACAAACTCAGGAGAGCCGAGATCGATGTCGACCTTGACTGGCTGGAAAAGCGTCTGGGAAAACATCTCTCCAACGAATACATCACAAAGAAGCTGGAAGTCCTCGGTTTTGACGTTGCCATCGACGGCACCTCCATGCACGTGACCGCGCCTACATGGCGTTCCACCGGCGACATCTCCATCAAGGATGACGTCATGGAAGAAGTCGCCCGTATGCACGGCTACGACCACTTCGAAGCAACACCGATCACGACCTCCTTCGAAGGCGCCATTAACCAGCTGGACCAGGATCTTCTCCGCAGGATCAAGGAATACCTCGCGATCCGCTGCCATATGCAGGAAGTCTATACCTATCCCTGGATGAACGACGTATATGTAAACGCCGTCCTCGGAAGCACCGAAGGCATCCTGAAGCTTTCCATGCCTCCGGCACCGGACCTTTCCTACATCAGAAGCTCCCTCCTTCCCAACCTCTGCGAAGCAGTGGTAAAGAACGAGCGCTATTTTACCGAATTCTCCATCTTCGAAGAGGCACAGGTATTCTTCGACAGGAATTATACGTCCCCGTATGATCCCACCGAAAAGCTTCCCGAGCAGAAGCGCCACATCGCGGCTGCTTTTGCGGGCACCGGCACCGTGAACGAACTCTTCCGCAAGGCAAAGGGCGTTCTCGAGTTCATGCCCCGCTACACCCACATGGAAGGCTTTACCTTCCGTAAGAACGAGAAGCCTGTCTGGGCCGACAACGTCGTATGGATGAACATCTACCTCGGCGAAGAGAAGATCGGTGACCTCGGCCTCCTTGCAAAGAAAGCTTCCCTGGAATGCGGCATCAAGAACCTCCAGGTCATGCTCTTCGAGTTCGACGTGACAAAGCTGCAGCCCTTCACCTCCAGGACCAACCGCTTTGAGCACACCGCAGAGTATCCGGAGACCGATTACGACATCTCCATGCTCTTCGACCACAACGTCACCTGGGACCAGATCACCGCAGCCATCTACGGAAAGAAGAAGGCCAGCGCCCTCCTCAAGAAGATCGCCTTCGTTGACGAGTACAGAGGAAAGCAGATCCCTGCCGGAAAGAAATCCGTGACCATCCGCCTGACCATCGGCTCCCCCGAGAAGACACTGACCTCCCAGGAGATCGAAAAAGCAGCCGGCCAGGTCATGAAGAAACTCCACAACGAGCTGGATGCAAACCTGAGACTGATCTAATTATTAATTGTTTATTGTTTATTTATTGTTTGTTCATTGTGCCTGTCACGATAAAGTAAAACTTTATCGTGACAGGCACGTTTAACTTCCACTGAAACATTCATAAACAAATAGATAAAAAATATTAAAAAAATATAAATATAACCTGTTACTTACCGCGAAACCACATTGTAGTCCGGCCATAAGAGTGTTACCATATATGAGTCAGAATATTTACTTCTGACATGGTATGGCAGTCTGTTTGGCTGGTTTGAATCGAGGTGGGGATACATGAGGAAAGAGTGGAATCTTATCGCACGTTTCATAGGAATTCTGTCACTGTTTCTTCTCGTATTCTGCGCAGGCGGCAGAAGCGTAAGCGCTGCAGAGGCAGAGGCATCTGATCCTGCAGCAGTAGAAGATACCGAAGCCGCCGGAGCCGCCATCGAAGAGGTGCTCCTTCCGGAAACTTCGGAAACAGCTCCTGAAGAAGAGACTCTCTCTGCAGATTCGAAGGCAGCAGAAACATCCGCCGAAGAAGCGGTCCCGGAAGAGGAGATCATCCAGGAAACAGCTGCAGACAATACCTCCGAAACCGTTGTTTTGGAAGATATCAAAGATGCTGACGCTGCCGAAACGGATGAAGAGATGATCCCGGAAAAGGATCTTGCGGAATTCGTATCCGGAGCTGCCGAGCAGGCCG
>CAMNCY010000191.1 GCA_946534785.1 uncultured Lachnospiraceae bacterium
ACCGGCAATGAAAATGCCGCGTGAAAATGGAAATACGTTTCCTTTTCACGCGGCATTTTTTATCCGGCACAACAGGAAACGAATAAATCGTTTCCTGTAAAACTAATCGTCACGGTATCATCCGCACACTCTCACGCTCGATGAAGGACGGCAGTACCTGCTGCTTGAGGCACAGATCCTCCCCCGTTTTGATGATCTCGGCGATCCTGCGGATCGCCACGCGGCCCATGTCCTGTTTGGGAACCCGAAGAGTCGTAAGCGGCGGAGCCGAGATAGATGAAAACGGAAGATCGTCAAAGCCGACCACCGACACGTCCTCCGGCACCCGGATCCCGGCGTCCGTCAAGGCCTTCATGGCGCCGAGCGCGATCATGTCGTTGTCCGCAAAGAAAGCGGTCGGCAGGGGGTGCTTCTGCACAAGGTACTTTTTCATGTCCTCGAAGGCACTGTTCATGGTGGTCCCGAGAGTGATCACATACTCTTCCTTCAAAGGAAGCTTCGCCCTCCGGAGCGCAGAACGGAAACCCGAGGCTCTGGTCCGGAACGGACGGATCCGGTAGTTTCCCCTGAGATAACCGATCTCCTTATGCCCCTTGTGGATCAGATACTCCGTCGCCATGCGGGCGGCATCGGCGTTGTTGATCAGAACACAGTTGAAGGCCATGTCCTCGTTCCAGTAATCGATCACGACAAAGGGTACGGTAAAACCCTGGATCAGATCGGCATCGTCGTCCAGCATTTCCGTTCCCAGCAGGACGACGGCGGAGGATTTGTCATTCTGGACCCAGCGGAGCTGTTCCTCAAAATTCTCCTCTCTGCGGTCCAGATTGCAGAGAACCATTTCAAGTCCGTGATTTCTGCATTCGGACTCCGCGCCGGCCATCATGATCTGGAAAAACGGAGTGTCTTCGACGATCACGCCGTTTTTCTTATAGATTACAAACTTCACTTTGCTGATGCGGCTTTCGGTAAGATATCCAAGCTTTCTGGCTGCCGCAAAAACCGCTTCCGCCGTCTGCGCGTTTACGCCTGGTTTATGATTCAGCGCATTGGAAACGGTCGCCGTGGAAAAGCCCGTTTCCTCGCTGATTGTTTTCATGCTTACCTTCATAGAATGATCAGCTCCTGACTCTCTGGACCGCTTCCTTCCATCCCTCGTACTTTTCTGTCCGCACCTCAGGAGTCATGTCCGGGGTATAGGAAGACCGCTTCAATACCTGGAATACATCCTCTGTATAAATTCCCTGCGCAAGACCTGCCGCATAAGCCGCACCGATACCGGACAGCTCTTCGGAATCCGGGATCCGTACGGGAATATCAAGAAGGTCGCTCTGCAGCTGCATCAGATAGGCATTTCTGGTCGGGCCTCCGTCAACACGAAGCTCGGTGATCGGAAGACCTGCGCTCTCGCCCATGGCCTTTACGATGTCGGTGATCTGATATGCGATGCAGTCCAGTGCTGCCCGGACCACTTCCGCCCTGCCCGTGGTTCTTGTCATGCCGACGATGGCCGCCCGGGCGTCACTGTCCCAGTAGGGAGCTCCAAGCCCCGAGAATGCCGGAACCAGATACGCATGATCTCCGGGATTCGCGCTTCTTGCCAGCGCCTCGGTCTCAGACGCGTCTCCGATCAGCTTCAGATCGTTTTTCAGCCAGCTGATCACGGCGCCTGTATAGTTGATGTTTCCTTCCAGCACATAGCTGACCTTGCCGTGCAGGCCGTAGGCAAGCGATGCGGCAAGACCCTTGTCGCTGAACACCGGTCTGTCGCCGACGTTCATCATAATAGAGGAACCGGTGCCATAGGTAGCCTTGATCATGCCGGGCTTCTGGCATCCCTGTCCGAACAGAGCCCCGTGGGAGTCTCCCATCACGCCGCGGATCGGGATCTTGTGATCCAGATATCCGTCAAAGTCGGTCTCGCCGTAGTCACCGTCGGAATCGGTGACGGCAGCCATACAGGAAGCATCGATCCCGAATGCTTCCAGAAGGAACGGATCCCAGGAAAGGGTCCGGATATTAAACAGCTGGGTCCTGGAGGCGTTGGAATAGTCCGTCTGGAAACGGCCGCCGGTCAGGCAGAAGACCAGCCAGCTGTCCACGGTGCCCACTGCGATCTTCCCCTTTTTGGCCCGTTCCCGCACGCCTTCTACGTTCCGGAAGATCCAGGCAAGCTTCGCGGCGGAAAAATACGGCGAAAGCGGGAGTCCCGTCTTTTCGCGGATCGCATCGGCTTTTCCTTCCGTCTCGATCTCTTTACAGATGGCCGCGCCGCGTGCGCACTGCCAGACGATCGCATTATAGACCGGCTTTCCAGTTTCTTTGTCCCAGCACACGGCCGTCTCCCGCTGATTGCTGATCCCCAGGACCGCCAGGTCGTTTTTATCTATGCCGGCCTTCTCCACAAGATTCTTGACCACCTGAATGGTATTGGCATAAATCTCTTCCGGATCGTGTTCCACCCAGCCTTTTTCATCGATGATCTGTCTGTGCGGAAGATCGGTCCGGCAGAGGAGCGCCCCGTTTTCGTCGAAAAGAAGCGCCTTTGTGCCCTGTGTACTCTGGTCGATCCCTAATACATATCTGCTCATAATCTTTCCTCTCAGAATACCGCAGCCCGTCAGGCAGACGGGATATAAACACAATCGAGCGCCGGCAGGCGGAATGCTGTGTCCCCGCCTGCGGCGCTGAATCATTATGATTATTTCAGGATCTCTTCTGCGGTCTTTGCGATTCCCTTCGCGTCCAGACCATAATATTCAAATACCTCTTTGGAGGTTCCGGTAATAACAGGAGCATCCGGAAGAGCCAGATTGACCACCTTTCTGGGGCAGGCGGCGCCGACTACCTGACTTACCATGGAGCCCAGGCCGCCGAAGGGAGAATGCTCTTCCACGGTGATCACGGCCTTTGCATTCTGAGCCGCTTTGATCACGGCCTCCTTGTCCAGAGGCTTCACGCAGTACATGTCGAGGACCGTCGCATGAATGCCTTTTTCAAGAAGAAGCGCTGCGGCATCTTTTGCCGGTTTCACCATTTCGCCGGTGGCAACGATCGCCACGTCGTCACCCTCGCAGAGTACGGTTGCCTTATCCATTTCAAACGGAACATTTCCTTCTTCGTAGACGTCCTCCACCGGGTTGCGGCCCACACGGATATAGGCGGTCTTCTGATCCTTTAACAGAGCTTCGAACAGGCACCTGGTCTGGAACCGGTCGCTTGGAAGATAAACCCGCATGTTGGGGATCGCCGCAAAAGCAGCGATATCCTGGGCGGAGTGATGGCTCATTCCCAGTGCGCCGTAACTGACGCCGCCGCTGATGCCGATGAGCTTTACATTGGTATCGGAGTAGGCGCAG
>CAMNCY010000192.1 GCA_946534785.1 uncultured Lachnospiraceae bacterium
CATCGGGCTTCCTCAGGACGCCGCCGTTGATAAAGTGTTTTGTTTTGAGCTGCCACGCCGCATACAGAATGTAAATGCCGGCGCCGATGATGACAGCACTGAAAAACAGGTCAAATGCCATAAATGGCCTCCTTTCAGATTCCCAGGAATTTCCTGACTTCTGCGAGCATCTCGTCGCGGCTCTTTCCGCAGACGGTGGTATGACGCACCTTTGCGCTGCGGAGGCTTTCAACGGCGGCCGGGACTTTGACGCCGGCGATGGCGGAAAGCCGATCTGCAAGTTCCAGATCGGACAGGGAGGTATCCTCACCCAGTGCCTTCATGACGCTCTTTTCAAATTTGAAGGGGCTTGCCGTGGAGGCGATGACGCAGGGTTCAGCGCCGAGGCCTTCTTTGCGGAGCTTTCCGTATACGCTCGCGGCAACGGCGGTATGGGGATCGATCACATAGCCTTCTTTTTCATACAGGGCGCGGATCGCATCCTGCGTATCCTCTTCTGTCGCATATCCTGCGGCAAAACGGGAAAGCGCTTCTTTCATGTCGTCCGTGATGCGGTAGACGCCTTTCTCCGAAAGTTCCTTCATGAGGGCGGCGTTCTTTTCCCAGCTGTTCCCGCAGATATGGTAGATCAGGCGCTCCAGGTTGCTGGAGATCAGGATATCCATGGACGGTGAGCTGGTGAGGATGAATTCGCGGTTGCGGTCGTACTCGCCGGTCGTGAAGAAATCGAACAGGACTTTGTTGGAGTTCGACGCGCAGACATATTTTTCCACGGGAACTCCCATAAGGCCCGCATAATAGGCAGCCAGGATATTTCCGAAGTTCCCGGTGGGAACGACGATGTTGATCTTATCGCCTTCTTTGATGACGCCCTGTGCAAGAAGCCTTGTGTAGGCGTAGACATAGTAGACGATCTGGGGAACGAGGCGGCCGATGTTGATGGAGTTCGCGGAGGAGAACTGGAAGCCGTGCTCTGCAAGGAGGGCGCGGACCTCCGGATCCGTGAAGATCTGTTTCACGCCGGTCTGGGCATCGTCAAAATTGCCGCGGATGCCGATGACGCAGGTGTTGTCTCCCTCCTGGGTCACCATCTGCCTCTCCTGGATGGAGGAGACGCCGTCCTTGGGGTAAAACACAATGATCTTCGTTCCGGGGACGCCGGCAAAACCGGCGAGGGCTGCTTTTCCGGTATCGCCGCTGGTGGCCGTGAGGATGACGATCTCTTTGTCCTCTTTGTTCTTGCGCGCCGCGGTGATCATCAGGTGCGGGAGGATCGAAAGGGCCATGTCCTTGAAGGCGATGGTCGCGCCGTGGAACAGCTCGAGGTAATACGCGCCGTCCGCTTTTCTCACGGGAACGATCTCTTCCGTATCGAATTTGCTGTCATAGGCGCCCGCGATGCAGGCCCTGAGCTCTTCTTCCGTAAAGTCCGTAAGGAGAAGCTTCATGACTTCATAGGCAACGTCCTGGTATTTCATTCCGGACAGATCCGCAAGGCTCCTGTCCAGGGTCGGGATCTTCTCTGGCACGAAAAGGCCGCCGTCGTCGGAAAGGCCTTTCAGGATCGCCTGGGACGCGGTAATGGGCGCTGCGCCGGATCTTGTGCTTCTGTAAAGTATCTCCATGGTTACCTCCTGCTTACCGGCGCTTTCTGATGCTGCGCCTCTCATAATAGTGTGCATCGAACGCATCCTGGTCGATGGTGCCTGCCGTTTCGGAAGCCTCTGCGGCTTCCTTCGGCATAACGGATGCGAAAAACTCGTTGAACTCGCGGTCGATGGACTCGTTGGTCCGGATCCCGTCTTCTGTCTCCGCGCCTTCTGCAAAGTCATCCTCCGCAGCCTTCTTCCTGTTCCTTCCAAGATGCAGGATCCTGCGGCTCTCATAGGCGGTGCCGAAGGCGCGCGGGATCATGGCGCGGTCGATCAGCCGGACAAATACATTTCCGATAAGAAGTGCGAAGACGCAGGCGTCCTCAGCAAGTCCCAGAAGTCGGAAGATCCCGGTCAGGATCCCCAGAAGGATGCCGTAAAGGATGCGCCCGGAGCCGGACATGGGGCTCGTCGTATAGTCGTTCGCCATGAAAAAGGCGGTGAAAAGGAGCCCTCCGCCCATCAGCTGTACGGCCAGGTATCCCGAATCCAGGCCAAAGCCTCCGAAGAGACTGAAAAATATGCTGTAGGATATCAGGTACGCCAGCGGGATCACGATGTCCGTGACGCCTGTCGCAAACAGGAAAACAGCTCCCACGATGACGGGTACGGCCGATGCCGTTCCGATAAAACCGCCGGCTCCGCCAAGGAGCATGCCGCGAAGACTCACCGTGTTTCCTTCCGCGAACTGGACAAGGGGCGGCACCTGGGAAAAACCGTTATCCGGAAGGGCCGGAAGGACGGTGTTCATCAGGATGACGAGCACTGCTTTTCCAAAGGCCGCGGGGTTGACGAAATTTTTTCCGATCCCGCCGAAGATCATTTTTCCGATTAAAATGGCTGCCGCCGCGCTGATCACGGGATAATACAGCGGGATATTGGGAGGCAGGATCAGGGCCCCTATAAGGCCCGTGACCAGGGCCGAGTAGTCGAGGATCGTCGCCTCTTTTCTCATGATCAGGTCACATAAGAGTTCCGCAAGGAACGCCGTGACAATGCTGATGCCTATAATGGCACCGCACCTTGCGCCGTTGTGATAGAGCGCAAAGCCGACGCACGGAAGGAGCGAGATCAGGACGAGGATCATGCAGTCCGCCGTGGTAAAGGAGGAGCGCATATACGGGAACGCCTTCAGGACAGGCACGTAGACCCGCTCCTCGGGATTGATCCGCATGTTCAGGCTTTCCATGACGGCCCGCTCGCTGGAGGTGGCGATGGTGCCCTGCGCGGATCTTTCTTCTGCCGTGCTCATAGTCTTGCCCGCCTCCTTGCATAGTCGCCTGCCAGTACAGGGTCTTTCATGATGCTGTCTTTTTTCGCCCGGATGACGGCGGAAAGGTCGATCCCGGAAGGACAGGAATAACTGCAGCATCCGCAGCCGCAGCACTCCATGCCGTTATGCTGGATGAAATCGGTGTCTTTGCTCTCTTTCCCGCCTGTGACATCCTGATAAAGTATGAGCGGGATGAGGTGGTTCGGGCAGGATGCGACACACCGGCCGCACCGTGTGCAGGGCGTCTCTTTCCTTGCCGCCACGCTGCTTCTTTTCATGACGATGAGGGCGGTCGTCCTCTTGGTCACGGGGACTTCCAGATCCTGCACCGGCGTTCCCATCATCGGGCCGCCGTCGAGAACCATCACATCGTCGAGGTCGAGGCCGCTTTTGAATCCGCCGGCCTGTTCGAGAAGA
>CAMNCY010000193.1 GCA_946534785.1 uncultured Lachnospiraceae bacterium
TTGAGCGCAGGAGTGCACGGAACTCACCGTAGGTCATGACATAATCCGCATTGTCCGGCACGGACTTGTCCGCCGCTTCGGACTTCTTGGCAATACAGGGGCCGATGAAGACGGTGATGCAGCCGGGATACAGCGTTTTCAGAAGACGCGAGATCGCGCACATCGGGGAAACGGTCGAGGACATATTCTCCTTGAACTGCTGCGGGAAGTGCTTCTTCAGCATATTGATGAAAGCCGGGCAGCAGGAGGTCGTCATCTTCTTGCCTTCCTTCAGGGCTTCGCTCCATTCCGCGGACTCATATGCCGCCGTCATGTCGCCGCCGAGTCCCACCTCGATCATGTCCGCAAAGCCGAGTTTCTTGAGAGCGGTACGGATGGAAGCCATGGTGATGTCGGGGCCGAACTGGCCTTCCGTTGCCGGCGCGCACATGGCGATGACCTTCTCGCCGGCGTTGATATGGCCGATGATCTTCGTAAGATACGTCTTGGAACCGATCGCACCGAAGGGACAGCTGTGGATACAGTGGCCGCAGTTGATGCACTTGGATTCATCGATCACGCAATAGCCGTATTCGTCATAACTGATCGCATTGACGGGGCAGGCCCTCTTGCAGGGACGGACCAGATGTACGATCGCGCCGTAGGGACAGGCGGATGCGCACATGCCGCACTCCTTGCACTTGGCGGGATCGATCCTGGAACGGAACTCCCCGATGCTGATCGCGCCGAAACGGCAGGAATTCAGGCAGGCCTTGCCGAGGCATAGCCGGCAGTTGTCCGTTACCGAATATGCCGAGATCGGACACTCGTCGCATGCGGACTTGATCACCTGCACGATATTCGATGAATCCGGGTTCTGCGGCAGGTTCTGCGCACAGGATAGGCGGATCCTCTCCCGCGTGATCTCTCTTTCTTTATAGATACAGCACCGCCAGGTCGGCTTCGGGCCGGGAAGCAGCTTATAGACAAGGGCTTCCTTATGCTCCTCGTCCAGCTCATTATTCCAGGCGAGCCTGGCGACTTCTTCCATTACCTGATGTTTGAAATGAACGACACCCTGATCACTTGTTACCATAATTTCCTCCTTGATCCGGAAGTGTTATGTCTTCGCCGATCCGGATTCTCCTGCAGAATGCAAGATCCTCCGCTGAATGAGACGTAAGGACAAGCGGCGTACTCTTCCTTACGCGGTTGATATACTGCAGGGCCTTTTTCCGGTTTTCTTCATCGAGTCCCGCAAAAGGTTCATCCATGATGATGACATCGGACGGAATAATACACGCCCGGACGATACAGACCCGTCTTCTCATGCCGCCGGAAAGCTCCCGGACCGGCTTGTCCAGGCTCTCCTTGGGAAGGAGCTGCATAAGCTCCTCTCTTGCCATGGCATCCGAGATTCTCCGGTTGACCATGGAAACATTCCTGACGGCCGAAAAATCCATGCAGAGCCGGTCTTCCTGGAAAACAACACCCGCGTTGATCCAGGGATATTTATAATCCCCCAGAAGATGGACGCCGCCGCTGTCGGGCCTCTCCAGTCCCAGAAGGATCCGGATCAGCGTTGTTTTGCCGGCGCCGGAAGGGCCTGTGATGACATAGGCATTGTCCTCACTGATATGAAAGGAAACATCCTTCAGGATCTGCCTGCCGTCATAGCTTTTGCAGATATGATCTCCTTCAATGGTCAACTTTTCCACCTCCCGGAGCAAGCAGGGCAAACACCCGCATGAAGAGCTTCTCAAAAGCCCAGGATGCCAGGATGATCACAACGGACCAGGCGAAAACATCCGCCGTTTCCAGGTTGATCTTGGCCCGGTAGAGGCTGTTCCCCACACTGACAAGGGGCTGCCCGATGACCTCCGCGGCAACGCCGGATTTCCAGCTCATTCCCAAGGCCAGGAGAAATCCTCCCGCCATGAAGGGACTGACCTCCGGAAAGTAGATGTACCGGATCTGCGAAAGCATGGGCATCCTGTAGACCTGTGCCATTTCCAGAAGCTGCACATCCGTGCTGTCCAGACCTTTCAGCGTATTCAGGTACAGCACGGGAAAGACCACCAGCATGCTGATGTAAAAGGAAAGGTTCCGGTTCCCGCTCCAGATCAGCAGGATGATGACAAAGCTTGCCACCGGCACCGCCTTCATGACCGTCACAAACGGCGCCAGGATCTGCCTTGCAAGAGGCTTTCTGTAGGCAAGCCATGACAGCATGATACCGAGAATGGATCCTGCTGCAAAGCCCCCGGCGATCCTTAGAAAGGATGCCAGAAGAGAACGCCAGAACGCCGCTGTCGGCAGAAGGCGCAGGAGTGCTGCACCGGTCTCAGCAGGGCCCGCGATCAGTATTCTGTTATGGACCAGGATCGAGACCAGCTGCCATACGGCAAGCCATCCCGCCGCGATCAGTATCTTCCTGCGCATTGATCACCTGCCGCCGGATCACTGAGCATTCGGCAGCGCGTTCCTTACGATATCATAATAGAAATCATCCTGGGGCAGTTTTCCGCCGACGGATTTTGCTTCCTGCTCGAACAGGGTCGCAAGATATCCGGAAAGAGCAGTCTTCATCTCATCGCCCGTGATGCATACCAGGTTGCAGTTGGGGATCGCTTTCGTCGCGGGGCCAGCCTTGGCAACGATGCCGTACTCTTCGCAGAGGACGCCTGTCGCTGCGGGGTCGCTGTTGGCAGCACCCACGCTCTTTGCATGCTCGGCTTCGAAAACGATGACAGCTTCTTTATGCTCTTCCAGGAAAGCCTTCCTCACTACCGTAACGCCGGTAATAAGACGGGAAGATCCTCCGGACACCGCATCCCATTCATCGGAAAGGGAGAAGGCACTCTTCAGGCTTTCATTCTGTGCAAGCGCCACGGTTACAAAGGGCTGCGGGAGAACTGCGATCTTCTCCGGCTCCTCCGCAAGGATCGCCGCGATCTCCGTTGCTTCCGAATGGAATTCCAGCTCATAATCCGTGATCCCGTTTGCGTTCATGAGATAGCGGACGGAATACTCGGGTGTAGCTCCCTGGCCGGTCATCAGGATGGTCTTTCCTTCCAGATCCTTTACGGAAGAAATACTCTCATCCGCACTGACACAGTACAGGACGCCAAGAGTATTGACATCCAGGACGGCGATGCCGCCCTCTGTCTTGTTATACAGGACAGAAGCAAGGTTTGCCGGGATCATTGCGATATCCAGGTCGCCGCCCACAAGGCGCGCTGCGATCTCATCCGGCTGTGTTTCCATTGTGAACTCGTAATTGCCCGCGCATTTTCCTTC
>CAMNCY010000194.1 GCA_946534785.1 uncultured Lachnospiraceae bacterium
ACTTCATCGGGCATGACTTCATCCCGGTACGTTTCATCCGGATACAGCTCCGACATGGAAGGAGCTGCATTACCGGTCTCCCTGCCGGAATTCATTTCTTCCAGGGTATGGAGATCGTCGATCATGCGGGCAGTCGCTCCTGCCGCTGCTGCAGGGGCGGTCTTATTCGCAAAGGCCTTCCTTGCAAGCTCCGCTGCGGAGACCGCGGGCGCAATATCACCGATTCCCTGCTCAATGACCATATCGGCAAAGGCATCGGAAGTATAATCCGGCGTATAGTCCTTTGGAGTATCTGCCGGAGCGGTATTCTGTATGATTCCTTCTTCCGCCGGTGCAAATTCCGGGAACAGATCCTCTTCGGATGCAAAGTCCGCAGCATGGATCTCATGAAGGTTTTCCGTTTCGGTGCGTCTTCTGACTTCCCTCACAGGGGTCTCCTGTACGGAAACGGTCCGAAGATCTTTTTCCATTTCAGCAGAAGATGCCGGAAGTGAAACTGCGGGAGCCGAAGCTGCAGGAGCCGAAGGTGCAGAAGCCGAAGCTGCGGAAATTCTGCCGGAAGCTGCAGAAGCTTTGCCGGAAGCCGTTCCGGACGAAATGCCGGAGGAACTGCCGGCTGCAGGAGAGACGCTCTGCTCTTCTGCATCTGCGCTTTCCTCGTTTCTGTGAAGCCTTGCGCGGCGTCTTTTTTCAAATTCCGCATAAAGCGCATCCTGCTCCATGAAAGCGGCGCGGGCCTGCAGACGCTCTTCCAGCTCTTCCTTGGAAAGTTCGCTGTCAAGACGAACGCTCCCCGGGCGGGAAGGCCTGCGGGGTCTCTCTCCGGGAGGTACCGCATTGAAAGCGGGCCTCTCACTCCGGGAAGGTGCGGCGGCCGGTGCAGCGGTATCTTCCTCGCCGGAAGGCGCATACATGGTCGTATCGCCGATGATCCCGCGGTATTCCACTTCTTTTGCCCCGGTATTCTTCGGAGCGGTCTTTCCGTTCAGGCGGCCGAAGCCGAAGGGAGCCTTTGCCCTGGCATCTTCATAGGAATCTTCGTAATCCTCTTCTTCCTCGGGCTCTTCGAACTCCTCCGGATGCTCACGGACGTACCTTTCCCATTCCGCACGGCGCTCTTCCCGCTCTGTTCTGCGGATCTCATGGCGTTCCCGGGCCGTTCTTGCAGTCCCTTCCAGAAGGCCGATGAGGGACTTTCTGCTGATCATGACACCGCAGATCACAAAAAGGACCAGGAGCACCAGGACAGTTCCCGGCATCTTCAGGAAATGCTGCAGCATATAGGCAATGCTGCCGGCGATCACACCGCCGCCGTGCCTTTCCTCGCTGCAGAGCTCATAGAGCCTGCCGGCGCTGTACTTATTCATGTCGGCAAGGTCGCCGCATGCCAGTTCGCAGATGATGCCGATCCCGAAAAGGATCCCCGTGGCCGCTGCGATCTTCTGGATGACAACGGGATTCTCCGCGTTGGCAGTATAGAACAGCGCTGCCCCGAACACGAAGAGGGGCAGAATGTAGGCCGGAAGGCCGAACAGGCCGAAAAAGACATCCCGGAAGAAATTGCCGAAGGGACCGAAGATCCCGAAATTGGCAAGGAATATGAATACGGTCAGCGCAAACAGCAGGATGATGACGACATCCCTGCGGATGATCTCTTCCTCCTGCTCCTGCTCCCTGTTCTTATATCCCCTGGTCTTCTCGGAAGCGCTGGCCCTCCTGGACGCCGCTGTCTTCTTTGTCTGGCCCGTTTTATGGGAAGAAGTACGCGTTTTCGTATTCCGCGTACTTCCGCTCCTGCCGGATCCGGATCCGGTACCCGTGCTTTTTCTGCTGCCTGTTGCCATGTATCTTAGACTGTGTATTCCTTTCTGGTGAAATTGGAAAAAACCTCATTACGGAAGATCGAAATCATCGCCGTCCGGGATCCGGATGTCGAAATCATCCTCCTGCAGGATGGCCGGCATGGCATTATCGCCGGAAAGTTCTTCGATCTCCTCGTCCGGAAGGTCGAATTCCATCCGCGAATGCGGCTTCTTCTTCGGTTCCGGAAGAGGATTTTTGATTTTATCCGCCATGTTCAGCTCCTGCTCTTAAAGGCCGATCCTTCAGGATCAGTCCTCATCGTCGCCGGTCCAGTTATGGTACACGTTCTGGACGTCGTCGCTTTCATCGAGCTTGCCGAGAATGATACGAAGGCCCTTTAATGCGGCGGGATCCGTAACGTCCACATAGTTCTGGGGAAGCTTTGTGACTTCCGCGGAAACAGAAGCGATCCCCGCATCCTGGATGGCCTGGTTCACGGCCGGGAAGTCTTCGGGCGCCGTCAGGATGACGAAGCTGTCCTCTTCTTCCTGGATATCTTCCGCGCCTGCATCCAGTGCGATCATCATAAGATCATCGAGGGTGCCGTCGTACTCTTCCTTGTCGATCACGATCTGGCCCTTGTCGTCGAACATGAAGGAAACAGATCCGGGAGTTCCCAGGTTCCCGCTTCCCTTGGAGAATGCGGCACGCACATCCGCTGCCGTTCTGTTGGGGTTGTCCGTCAGGGTCTCTACGATGATGGCTACGCCTGCGGGGCCGTAACCTTCATAGGTGTTGTGCTGGTAGTTGACGCCGTCCACGTCGCCGGCGGCCTTCTTGATGCCTCTTTCAATGGTATCGTTGGGCATGTTGTTGGACTTCGCCTTCTGGATGACCTGGGCCAGCTTAAAGTTGTTGGACGGATCCGGGCCGCCTTCCTTTACGGCAACGGCGATCTCACGGCCGATGATCGTGAAGATCTTGCCCTTAGCCGCGTCGTTGGCTTCCTTCTTATGCTTGATATTGGCGAATTTTGAATGTCCTGACATTGTGTTTCCTCCTGAAATATGTTTCGTTTGCGATCACTGACCGGTCCTGGTCAGCAGAACTCTCTGTACCTGCCTGTTTTCGACACTTAATACCTTGAGCCGCAGGCCTTTGTATTCGATCACGGGCCTGTCGTTCTCCTGCGGCACCCTGTCGATCTGCGACATGATAAAACCGTTGACCGTCTCAAACCGGTCATCGTCGAACTCGACGCCGAACTTTTCCGTGATCAGCTCCAGGGGCGTTCGTCCGTCGATCAGGTACTCGTTCTTCCCTGCCGCAGCCGTAATATAGTTTTCATCCACATCATACTCATCCATGATGTTTCCGACGATCTCTTCGAGGATATCCTCCA
>CAMNCY010000195.1 GCA_946534785.1 uncultured Lachnospiraceae bacterium
TGAGTGGCTCACGGAGAAGCAGAGCGGCCGCGATCCCATGACGGGCTTCACGTCGATCCCGCCGCGGACCGCCATGTAGCAGCGGCAGCCGGATGCGGCAAAGCCAAGCTTCAGCACGTCACCGGCGTTTACGCACAATGCTTTGTACATACCAGCCTTTTTCCCGTTCAGCATGGGGTTCATGTCTGCCCCGGCCAGGGCGATCACATGGGAAGAAAGAAACTGATATTCTCCGCCCATCAATGTCAGTTCGAGGCCGGCTTCATCCGCGTCGTTGCCGGCCAGGATGTTGGCTGTCCGGAACGAACGAAGGTCCATGGGGCCTGACGGCGATACGCCGTACTGCTGATATCCGGTTCTGCCGCCGTCCTGGACGCTTGTCAGGATTCCCGGAGAAAGTACCTTGACCGCCATCTCTAGTCCTCCTTTTCCCAGCTGCGGCAGACGTAGGAGCCTGCTTCCACCTGTCTTTTGATATCCAGATATTCTTCCTTGCTGACCGGTCTGTGATGGATCCACTGGCCCGCGTGAAGAAGGAAGGGATCCTCCTTGCGGTAATCACAGGCCTTTACCGGCGTGGAACCGATGATGTTCCATCCGCAGGGCTGGTCAAAGGGTATGATATCTGATAATCCTAATTGCACGACAATGCTGCCTCCCGGTATCTTCAGTCTTGGATTTTCCATTCTTTTAAAGGAGAACGGATTTTCGAACCTTGCCGTATACGGATGGCCCGGCGCAAAACCAAGCATGTATACAAAATAGTCGCTCTGGCTGTGGATCTTTATGATCTCCTCTTCCGTTTTGTGCTCGATTTCGGCAATATGCTCCAGATCGACGGCGTATTCCTTGTCATAGCAGACCGGGATCTCGGTCACGATGGCCTTGGGAAGGCTCACCTTTCCTGCCGAACCGAGCCTTGCGCGGACCTCCTCCTGAGCCTGTTTCCAGCGGATCTTCAGGGGATCGTAGAAAACAAGGAGCGAGCGGTATGTGGGCAGCATTTCACCCATCCCCTCAAAGGGGGATTTTTCCAATGTATGCTTCAGAGCCTGTACTTTGGAATTCACCTCGAGACTGATCTCGTTTTCAAATTCGACCAGCAGCGAACTGTCGCCTGCCGGACGGATCACCGTCTCAGACATATGTTTTTACCTTCCTTTATTCTGAAAGTCCTGTTTCGCGGAGATAATCCGCGTATCTTTCGTCGGCCTGGGCACGCGAACGGATCGCCGTGGTCGCGCCGATCTTTTCGATGGCAAGGGACGCGGTGCAGTTCGCAAACCGTGAGGCTTCCTCAAGACTTTTTCCTTCCATGATGAACGACAGGAATCCGGACGCGAAGTTGTCCCCTGCTCCGGTGGTGTCCACGACTGTCGCCTTCGGATAGGACGGGGTGATAAAGCGCTGCTCAGCGTTCTTCACCAGGCATCCGCGTTTACCGATCTTGAGGATCACGTTTTTCACGCCGCACTGAAGAAGCGTATCCGCGATCTCGTCGATGTCGGTCTTTTTGGTCAGAGCGGCCGCCTCGTCATAATTCGGGAAGAAGTAGTCGATATAAGAAAGAGCTTCCCGCACGTCGTCGATAGTCTCGCCGTTCTTGGCCGCAACGATGTCGGCGGCGATCTTCATGCCGTTTTCCTTTGCATGCCGGAAGAGCTGCACCATAAAACGGCCGTCCAGCAGAGGATTGTTGAAGATGCTGGCAAAGCACAGCATATCCGCTCCGTCAATTGCGTGCACATCAAGATCGTCAGGGCCGAAGGTCCAGATGCTTCCGCTTTTATTGTTGATAAAAGTCCGCTCGCCGTCTTCCCAGATCAGTCCAACGTTGAGCGACGTAATCTTTTCGGGGTCCACCTTGATGTGATCCGTGGATACTCCGTTCTGTTCGCACTGTCCCAGAAGAAATTTTCCGGTGCTGTCGTCGCCGATACAGCTGACAAGGCGTACCTTGTGCCCGAGCCTGGTGATGACGAAGGCCTCGTTGATGGCGTCTCCGCCGACCTTCATTTCCATGCTCTGTGCCGAGTAGGACGCCGTATTTGTGATCTCTTTTGTCACAGGATATACCTGCAGGTCCGCAATGGCCGCTCCGACGATTGCGATGTCGCATTTCTTTTCTGTACTCACGGACTGTCTCCTGTCTTTGCTCTTTGAACAGCACATGCCCGGAATTGTTTCTTCCGGGCAGTGCTTCGTTACCTTCTGCGCCGGCCGAAAGCCGCTTTGGCGGCCTTACGTATGCGGCCGTGCGCATTTATATTGCATTATTTATCAAGTGCCTCAGCCATTTCACGCATCATCGCGACGTCTTCCGCCTCGAGCTCAAGCTCTGCGGATTTTGCGTTTTCGCGGATCTGATCTACTGTCGTGCTTCCGGACAGCAGGGTGATGAATTCGCCCTGGCCAAGGATCCAGGCAAGCGCCAGGTTTGCGATGGAGCAGTTGTACTTCTCGGTAAGAGGCTTCCATGCGTCCATCATGTCCATAGCCTTCTGCATGTTTTCGGGCTGGAACCATTTCTTCGGGATCTGTGCGCCTACCGGCTTGTAGTCTCTGGGCATCGTGCCGCTCAGAAGTCCCATTTCCAGCGGGGAATATGCCTGCAGTGTGATTCCGTTCTCTTTGCAGCAGGGGATGATGTCTTCTTCGATCGCGCGGTCAAGCACGCTGTACTTGGCCTGAACGATGTCAAGATCGCCCCACTTCAGGTATTCTTCGATGTGATGGATGTCCACGTTGGCGGCGCCGATGGCATGGATCTTTCCCTGGGCCTTCAGGTCGTTGAGTACTTCCATGGTCTTTTCGATCGGAACATAGTACTCATCGTGGACGCTCTGCCAGTGGGTCATGTATACGTCCACATAATCGGTTCCAAGACGCTCCAGGCTGTCCTCGATCTCGCGGCGGATGGATGCGCTGTTCAGGTTCTTGTACAGCTGGATCCCGTTTACGACATTGAACAGAGAGCCTTTCATCTCCTGATCCCAGGTGACGCCGCACTTGGTGATGATCGTAACATCTTCTCTTTTCATCTGGCGAAGAGCCATTCCTACGATCTTCTCACTGTTTCCGAAGTTGTATCCGGGAGCTGTGTCGATCAGGTTGATGCCTACCTTCGGAGCTTCGCAGATCGTGTCGACGACCGTCTTAAGGTCGTGGTCTCCGCCCCATGCGGAACCGCCGCCGATGGAC
>CAMNCY010000196.1 GCA_946534785.1 uncultured Lachnospiraceae bacterium
GAACTGCAGGTAACGGCGCGTTCGAATCATTCCATGATCGTCGGATATGTGGAACCTTCCGCGGATGCCGCGATCGCGGAGTCTGCCGGCATGGATTTCCGGTTCGTGAACAACCTGAAATACCCGGTCTTCATCGAAGGCTCCACGTATAACAAGTCAATCACCTTCAATATCTACGGCGTGGAGACCCGGCCGGAAGGACGGAAGATCTCCTTCGAGAGCGAGACGCTCACGGAAACACCTACCGAAGGCGTGCGCGTCAAGGAAGACGCCGCACAGCCGGTGGGATATGTCAAATCGGCAGCCGGCCACACCGGTTACACGGCGCAGCTCTGGAAGGTCGTGAGCCAGGACGGACAGGAAGTCAGCAGAGAGGTCTTCAATAAATCCACCTATAACATGACGCCCATGATCATTACCGTCGGAACGGCAGGCGTCGTGACGGATGAGCTGAAGGCCGCGATCGAATCAGAGGATCTGGAACAGATCAAGACGGCAGCGGAAAACGCCAAACGGGAAGCCGAAGCGAACCAGCAGGCAGCCGACCTATCGGAGGCGGCACAGGCAGCTGCCCAGGAAGCCTATCAGAAAGCGCTGGCCGAAGGCATGGATACGAATTCCGCAATGGAAGCAGCCCAGCAGGCAGCGAATGCAGTCCTTGCAAATGCGGGCGGAGATGCGCAGGCTCCTGCAGAGGCCGCTCCGCAGGAGAACGCAGAAGGTACTCCTGAACAGACACCGGCCCCGGAAGAGGGTGCGGCTCCTTCGGAAGAAGCACCGGCCCCGGCGGAAACCGCGCCTGCTCCTGCGGAAACAGAGCAGGCTCCGACGGACTCCGGTTTTGATGATGCTGCCGTGGAGGATGTCCTCCAGGCGGCGGAACAGGGAACGGCGCAGTAATGGAACTTCGGACCGGAAAGACCGGCGTGAATGTGTTTGACCGTTCGGTCATAAAGCGTCTCGGGAAGTGCTGGAAACCGGACCGTTCGGGAGCCATGCTGGAGACCTGGACGCTGCAGAGCGGATATATGGGGAGCCTTGCCGTCACAGGCGCGGCAAACCGTCTCCTTGCTGCGGGATCTTTACCGGAGAGCATGGAGACCTCACTCCTTCTTCCCATCGGAAGCAAGGAGGAGACGCTTCGGAGGATCGAGGACGGGATCGCGGAAGGCGCCCGGAAGGAGCAGGTCGTGATCACCGGTGCCCATGCGGAAGTTACGGGCGCGGTCAGCCGCCCTGTCCTGACAGTCTCCTGCAGGGGAAAGAGCGCGCTTTGCGATGGGCCGGTTAGTGAGAAGACGCCTTTTTCCGGAGACGAAGATATCGTCATGACAGGATGGGCAGGCCTTTCAGCCACCTTCCTTCTTGCCGAATGGAAAAATAAAGAACTCTCGGACAGGTTTCCTTCCTTTTTCATGCATACGGCGCTGGAGGCAAAAGAGCACCTGAGCATCCGGAGGGAGGCACTGCTCCTTTCGGGAGAAGACTGCCGCCGGGCAGGAGTTTCCCCTCTTGTCATGACGGCACTTTCGGACGGGGGCGTGTATGCCGGCCTTTGGGAACTGTCCGAAAGGACAGGGGGCGGGCTGGAAGCAGAGCTTCCGGAAATCCCCATCCTGCAGGAGACGATCGAGATCTGTGACCGGTTTTCCCTGAATCCGTATCAGGCGCACTCCATGGGAAGCCTCCTGCTTGTTACGAAGAAGGGTGCGGAAGCAGTCCGGATCCTGGAGGATAACGGGATACCTGCCGCGGTCATCGGAAGACTGCGGAAGGACCATGATAAACGGATCCTGAACGGGGAAGAATGCCAGTCGCTGAACCGGCCGGAGCCGGATGCGCTGACCGGTATGATAGAACAGGGTAATGCGAAGTATTGCGATTGAAAGAAAGGGGAATTCATGAACACACTGAAGGAGAGGATCCTGACGATCATCGAGAAGAACAGCCGCGTGGATATTTCAGAGGTCGCGATCATGCTGGGAACGGAAGAGGCCCAGGTCGCGGAGGCGCTGATGGAGCTGGAAGCAGACGATATCATCTGCGGCTATCACACCATGATCAACTGGGACAAGACCGGCATCGAGAAGGTCACGGCACTGATCGAGGTCCGTGTCACGCCTGTCAGGGGACAGGGCTTTGACAACATTGCGGAAAGGATCTACAAGTATCCGGAAGTGAATACCGTATATCTGATGAGCGGCGGATATGACCTGATGGTCATCCTGGAAGGAAAGACCCTGCGGGAAGTCGCGGGCTTTGTCACCAACAAGCTTTCCACGCTGGATACCGTGATCGGCACGACTACGCACTTCATCCTTAAGAAATACAAGGACCACGGTACGATCATGGGCAAGAAGAAAGAAGATATCAGGGAGATCGTAACACCATGAGAGAGGATCTTTTAGCCAAGAAGACGGTGGGCCTCAAGCCCTCCGGCATCCGGAAATTCTTCGATATCGTTGCGGAAATGAAGGACGCCATTTCCCTGGGCGTCGGTGAACCGGACTTCGACACGCCCTGGCATATCCGGGATGAAGGCATTTATTCCCTGGAGCAGGGAAGGACGTTCTATACCTCCAACTCCGGCCTCAAAGAGCTGAAGATGGAGATCGCCGCCTATATGAAACGCTCCCAGGGAATCGATTATCACTATAACCATGAGATCTTCATTACGGTCGGCGGCTCCGAGGCCATTGACCTGATGTTCCGGGCGCTGATCAATCCGGGGGATGAGGTACTGATCCCGCAGCCCTCTTATGTTTCCTATGAGCCCTGCACGATCCTGGCAGGCGGGAAGCCGGTGATCATCAACCTGAAGGAAGAGAACCGCTTCCGCCTTACGGCAAAAGAACTGGAGGAGGCGGTAACACCGAATTCCAAGATCCTGGTGCTTCCCTTCCCCAATAACCCGACCGGGGCGATCATGGAAAAAGAAGACCTGGAGGCCATTGCAAAGATCGTGGAGGAGCACGATCTTTACATCCTTTCCGATGAGATCTACGGAGAACTGACTTACGGCGGCAAGAAGCATGTGTCCATTGCAGCCCTTCCCGGCATGAAGGAAAGGACCATCCTTGTCAACGGTTTTTCCAAGGCGTATGCCATGACCGGCTGGAGACTCGGCTATGCCTGCGGGCCCGAGAAGATCATTGAACAGATGATCAAGATCCATCAGTTCTGCATCATGTGCGC
>CAMNCY010000197.1 GCA_946534785.1 uncultured Lachnospiraceae bacterium
GGAAGAAACGGTAACAGGAATATTCTGTACCGTGATAATTCTATTTTTTGTCACACTTGTCACCATCTGCAATATAAGTGCTTTAATCTGTTGATTCCGGATGAGCAGCTCTCTTTTCTTCTGAACGGACAAGTCCTTCCATTCGGATATAGTATTCCAGCAGTCTTAATACATAATCAGGAGCATGCCGGACACCGTGCTCCCAGTCGGTGACCGTTCTGTACGGTATCTTAAAAAATTCACAGAATTCCTTTCGGTTCATTCCCGTACTGTTTCTTAATTCCTTGATTCTGTCACTGTACTCCATATGCGGTCTTTCCTCCATTCCATACATACGCAATGCGTAATAAGAATACCACGCCTTTAAAAATAACGCAATGCGTCAATAACATCAGAGTATTATGACAGAGTTTACTTCCATCCCCTTCTTCCGGGATCTGCCATATCCGCCGCTTCATAGAGAAGCGCGTTGCAGATGGCGGCGGCGATGGTGCTTCCTCCCTTCCGTCCCATGGCGGCGATGGCCGGAATGTCATGGCGGCGGCAGCAGGAGAGGATCGCCTCCTTTGCTTCCACGACATTCACAAAGCCGACAGGTACGGCGATGATAAGGGCCGGCCGAAGGCCGTTTACAATCTCCTCAGCGAGGGCATAAAGGGCCGTCGGGGCATTTCCCACGGCAAAAACAGCGCCCGGATGCAGGGTTGCGGCATGGCGCACGGAGGCATCCGCCCGGGTCGTTCCGGCAGCCCCTGCCTTCGCTGCGACTTCCGGATCCGCCATGTAGCAGACGGCCGTGCCGCCGAGGGCAGAGAGGGCCGAAGAGGAGATCCCCGCTTTTGCCATGTTGGTATCCGTCACGATGACAGTGCCCTTCTGCAGGGCCGCGATGCCCTGTTGGACGGCACCTTCTGTAAAAACAAGATTCTTTGCGTAGTCGAAATCGGCGCTTGTGTGGATCACACGCTCCACGACGGCCCGATGTTCCTGCGGGATCACGATGCCCTGCGCTTCCAGCTCCTGCCGGATGATCCTGAGGCTCTCTTTTTCGATCTCGGAGGGCTTTCTGTATCGGTATGTCATCTGATGCTTCCCTCGTCTTTTGCATACTCTTCCATGACAGCATAGATCCTGTCTATATCCAGCGCGCTCCGGACTTCTTTTGCCATAAGGTCAAAGGCTTCCTCCTGGTACGTATCATGGCTCTCGGGGACGAAATGCTGCTTCGGGAGGCCCTTTGAGGAAAGCAGAAGGTCCGCAAGGGCACCTGTCAGTTCCCCACTGTCAAAGACGCCGTGGAGATAGGTACCGAAGACGTTTCCGCACACGGTGCCCTCAGCCTCTTTCCCTTCCGTGAAGCAGAAGGGGGCCGGTGATGCGCCCGGCACCTCCTGTGTCTGTCCCATGTGGATCTCATAGCCCGTAAGATGAGCGCCCGCAGCAAAGGGAACGGTGCAGACTGCCTGTACCCTGGTCCGTTTCTTGGTCTTTTCAAAGACTGTCCGGCAGGGGAGAAGCCCCATGCCCTTCATGACGCCGCCCTGTTCCACGCCATATGGATCGGACAGCTCTTCTCCCAGCATCTGGTAGCCGCCGCAGATGCCAAGAACGGGGATCCCCTTTCCGGCAAGGGCAAGGATCTTTTCCGCAAGGCCCCTTTCCCGCAGCCAGAGAAGATCTGCCATGGTGCTTTTGGTCCCGGGCAGGATCACCATATCCGGCTCCCCGAGTTCCCGGGTATTCTCAACGTACCGGATACCAATGGCGGGATGAAGGCCAAGCGGCACAAAGTCTGTGAAATTGGAGATCCGGGGAAAGCGGATCACGGCAATGCGCAGAGGCCTGTCCGTCGTCTTTGTCTGCAGGAAGGAGGAGAGGGAGTCCTCATCGTCGATCCTGGCCGCCGACATGGGGACCACACCGAAAAGGGGGACCTTCGTCAGTCTCTCAAGGTCTGCAAGACCCGGCTTCAGGATGTCGGGATCGCCGCGGAACCGGTTGATGATAAGGCCGCGGATCCTTTTCCGTTCTTTTTCATCAAGAAGCGCCACAGTTCCGTAGAGCTGGGCGAAGACGCCGCCCCGGTCGATGTCGCCGGCAAGAAGGACCGGAGCATTTACAAGCTCTGCCAGTCCCATGTTGACGATATCGTCTTTTTTCAGGTTGATCTCGGCGGGGCTTCCGGCTCCTTCGATGACGATGACGTCATTCTCCGCGGCAAGGCTCTCATAGGCCTCGAGGATCAGCGGAATGAGGGAGCGCTTCATCTTAAAATAATCCTTTGCCGCGTACTCCCCCGCGACCCTGCCGTTTAAGATGAGCTGGCTTCCCATATCACAGGAGGGCTTTAGGAGGATCGGGTTCATCCGGACGTCCGGAACCAGGCCGGCCGCCATCGCCTGCACGGCCTGCGCCCGCCCCATCTCCAGTCCGTCCGGGGTGATATAACTGTTGAGGGCCATGTTCTGGCTCTTGAAGGGCGCGGCCCGAAGGCCGTCCTCCCGGAAGATCCGGCAGAGCGCCGTACACAGAAAGCTCTTCCCGACGCCGGACATGGTGCCCTGGATCATGATGCATTTTGCCATTATTCAGACCTCATGACATGTTTTTTCAGTGTTTCGATAAGACGTGCATTGTCGGTGCTGCTGCGGACTGCGATGCGGTACCATCCTTCCGCAAGTCCCGGAAAAGCACGGCAGTCCCGGATCAGGATCCCCTCCCGGGCGAGTTTTTCCCCAAGGTCCGTGACCGGCGCCCGGAAAAGAAGGAAGTTCGCTTCTCCCGGAATCACCGTAAGTCCCATTGCAAGGAGCGCTTTCTGCAGGTTTTCCCGCTCCTTTCTGATGAGGTCCCGGAGGGTGTCCGCATAAGCGGTGTCAGAAAGAGCCGCGATTCCCGCTGCCTGGGCAGGGGAGGAGACCGGCCATGGCTGCGCGGCGCCTGCAAGATCGCCGGCAAGCTTCCGGTCCCCGGTCATGGCATAGCCAAGGCGCAGGCCCGCCATCCCGTAAAATTTCGTAAAGGCACGGAGAATGATGAGACCGCCGCCCGGCAGCTCCGGCAGCAGGGTGTGGGCGGCA
>CAMNCY010000198.1 GCA_946534785.1 uncultured Lachnospiraceae bacterium
GACCGCCCACAGCCCGGGATGCTTTGCATCCCGGGCTTCAGGGTGCTGAATAGTTACATGTATTTCTATAATACCCTGGACCTGCAGATGTCGTTTACGATTCCATGGCTGCCGTTCACGTTTACGCCGGCTGCAAGATGAATTTATGTGATAAAGTGCACGTAAGGATCAGCACAGCTGTCTGCACACCGGGACAGCTGCCGGATCACGGTACGGAAACTGAAAATGCAGATTTGGGAGGAAGATGATGATGAACAGAAGAATGGCAGTTGGTATGGTTATGGCACTGGTTCTGGGAGCGCAGGCGCTTCCTGTTGCAGCGGAAGACCTGGCAGGCGGTTATGAGGATGTTCAGTACGACGTTCCCTTTGTCGACGACGGGCAGGATTATCATACTTTGGATCTGTTCGGATGCCAGACGGCCGAAGAGGCCAGGCCGGTCGTGATCGAGGTCCATGGCGGCGGCTTTATCGGCGGAAACAAGGATTCCAACATCATGCACTGTGTGGGATATGCGGAAAACGGATTTGTCGTGGCTTCCATCGATTACTGCACGGTTCCGAAGGAAGGTACCTTTAAAGACGCGGTACAGGATCTGTTCGCGGCCTACAACTGGGTCGCCGAGACGGCGGAAGAAAATCATTTTGATCTGAACAACGTATTTCTGAGCGGCGACAGCGCCGGCGGCTATTATGTGCTTCTGAGCGACGCCATCTGGCACTCCGAAGAGCTGCAGAAGTATTTTGAAGTAACGCTCCCGGCCTATACCCCGTCGGGCTATGCGCTGACGGCACCGGAAACCGACATCGCCGGAAAGAAAGAAGACCTTGGCAAAGGCGGCGTGGCCGGCCATGTAGCGGACGTTCTCGGCGAAGACATTCTGACGGACGAGGATCTGATGTCCCATATGGATCTTTACACGGCCGTGGATCCCGAAATCTTTACCGGCATCTATATGCTTACCAGTACAGAGGACGACACTACCCGTGCGTCTACACTGAAGTTTGAAGAATATCTGAATGAAAACGGCGTAGAGCATACCTTTGTGGATTATGAGAGTGAGGGAAGCCGTCTGATCCATGTTTTCAACATTTCCAATCCGGAGTATCCGGAAAGCCAGAAGGCAAATCAGGGCCTTGCAGATTATATGCTTGGACTTGTGAAGTGATCTGTCGGGAAGGAGATATGGGATGAAGCTTGATTTTTGTAAGGACTGGACTGTAAAACCGCTGGGCAGCGAAGACGCGCCGCAGCATGTGACGATCCCCCATGACGCCATGATCACGGAAAAACGGATCCGTACCGCCAGAAGCAGCAAAAATGTCGGGTGGTACGAGGGACTGGATTATCTTTACGAGAAGCACTTTACCGTTCCGGAGATCTATGAGGGTCAGAAGACGGTTCTGGAATTTGAAAGCGTTTACCGCAAAAGCACCGTAACCATCAATGGTCATGAAGCCGGCGGCACCGAGTATGGATATACCGGCTTTTACGTAGACGCAACGCCCTATGTGAACGGCGGCAGCAATGTTCTTCAGGTAACGGCACTCAACAGCGACCAGCCCAACAGCCGCTGGTATTCGGGTACCGGTATCTACAGGCCGGTTTCCATGCATATTCTTCCGGCAGAGCATATTCTTCTGGACGGAATCCGCGTGACATCGGTCGACGCCCGCAATCGGGTCGTCAAGGTCGAGGTCCGGACCAATGTTCCCGGTACGGTATGTCTGGAGGTCGTTCACGGCTCCAAATCCTTCGGCAAGGCAGAGGTGGTGACCAGCGAGGTTGGTCCGTCCGATGTATTTGCTGCGGACGCCGATGTCTGGATCGAGACAGAGTTTAAGGGGGCGTACGGCGAGACGATCATGACCCTTGAGGGTGCACACCTCTGGAGCTGTGATCATCCGAATCTTTATACACTGAAGGCGCATTTTGGCGAGGACAGCCAGAGCGTGGTGTTCGGAATCCGGGAGCTGACCATCGACAGCAGACACGGACTCCGGATCAACGGAAAGCGGACGCTTCTGCGCGGCGCCTGCATTCATCATGACAACGGAATTCTGGGCGCCTGCGCGTATCCGGACGCCGAAGAGAGAAAGATCCGCCTGATGAAGGAAGCCGGCTATAACGCCATCCGCAGCGCCCACAACCCCTGCTCTAAGGCAACGCTGGAGGCCTGCGACAGGCTCGGCATGCTTTTGATGGACGAATTTACGGACAGCTGGTATATTCACAAGACCAAGTACGACTATGCGTCCAGCGTCATGCAGAATTATAAGATCGACCTTGGCGCCATGGCGGTCCGCGATTACAATCATCCCAGCGTGGTCCTGTATTCCACCGGAAACGAGGTGGCGGAGACCAGCGAGGCAAAGGGAATCGAGTTTACCCGTACCATGACGGATTATCTGCATCTGGTGGATCCCACCAGAAAGGTTTCGTGCGGCGTCAACATCTTCTTCAATTTCCTGTATTCCATGGGCATGGGCGTCTACAGTGACGAAAAAGCGGACACCGAACCCGACAAGGAAGTGGGAAGCGCATTCTACAACAAGCTGGCGGCGACCCTGGGCGATTCCTTTATGAAGTTCGGTGCGACCCTTCACGGGTCCGACGTGAAGACCCGCGGCGGCTTTGCGGCCATGGATGTGGCCGGCTACAATTACGGCATCTGGCGGTATAAAAAAGACTGCCGGAAGTATCCGGACCGTGTGATCCTTGGAAGCGAGACCTTTGTTTCCGATGCGGCCCTTTTCTGGGACATCGCAAAGGATCATCCCGCCGTGATCGGCGATTGTGTCTGGGCAGGCATTACGTATCTGGGCGAGATTCCCTTTACCTGCTGGGACGGCGATACACTGATTGGCAGTCCGGACTGGGGCACCGCGGGCAGCGGACGTCTTGACATGAACGGCCGGGCCTGGTCAGAGAGCGATTTTACCAAGGTCGCATTCGAGCTTGAGAAGATCGGCATCGGCGTGACGCCGGTAAACCTTGCCGACGAAAAGTATGACGTGGGCGCCTGGAACCTGACCTATGCATATCCGAGCTGGTCCTGGGACGGCCTGGAAGGAAAAA
>CAMNCY010000199.1 GCA_946534785.1 uncultured Lachnospiraceae bacterium
TCTCTCAGAAGATGAATGGCGTCGAATTCGCAGCGCGTGGTGCAGAGCCCGCAGCCGATGCACTTGTTGGGATCCACGATGGATGCGCCGCATCCAAGGCAGCGGGAGGCTTCGATCTTCACCTGCTCCTCGGTAAGTGTAAGCCTCGGGTCGCGGAAAGAATTCTTTTCGTCGATATCCGGATCCACCGCCGGCACCTGGCGCTTCGCTTCGTCGTAGGAATCGACGGCGATGTTGTCCTTGTCCAGCTCCCGGAAGAATCTCCGGTCGCGTCCGATCGTCTGGGAAACATGATTCTTTGATACGAACCTGGCCAGCGATTCCGCAGCCTCGTGGCCCTGGCCGATGGCATCGATCACGAATTTCGGACCGGTGTACACGTCGCCGCCCACAAAGATGCAGGGATCCTCTGTCTGATAGGTAAATTTGTCCGCCGCCGGATAATTGCCGTGCGTAAAGGTAACTTTGGAGCCGTCAAGAAGCGCGCCCCATTCGATGGCCTGCCCGATGGCAAAGATCACCTTGTCCGCGTCCACGGTCATGGTCTCGTCTTCGTCGTACTTCGGGCTGAATTTTCCCGTTTCCGGATCAATGGTGGATGTACAGCGTTTGAAAACGACACCCTTCACATGTCCTTTTTCATCCGTCAGAATTTCCTTCGGTCCCCAGGACGGGCAGATGGCGACATTCTCGCCCTCGGCCTCACCGATCTCCTCGGGAGAAGCAGGCATGGTATCCTTTGACTCCAGACAGAACATGGATACCTTTTCCGCTCCAAGGCGGTGCGCCGTTCTTGCACAGTCGATGGCCACGTTGCCGCCGCCCACGACGACCACATCGCCGGACAGCTTTTCGGGATTCTCTCCCAGCGCTTTGTTCAGGAAGCTGACCGCGATCTCGGTGCCCTGCGCCGTATCTCCCGGAACGCCCGGAAGGCGGCCGCCCTGGCAGCCGATGGCAATGTAGAAGGCTTCGTAGCCCTGCTTTTTCAGTTCTTCTATGGTAATGTCTTTTCCGACCTCCACGCCGCAGCGGATGTCGACGCCCAGTTCCCTGATCACGTCGATCTCGGCGTCAATAACGTCCTTTTCCAGCTTGAAGGAAGGAATTCCGTAAGTCATCATGCCGCCGGGCTTCTCGTGCTTCTCAAAGACCGTGGGATGATAGCCCATGGTGCCCAGGTAATAGGCGCAGGAAAGGCCTGCCGGGCCGGAACCGATAATGGCGATCTTCTGCTTCCAGTCTCCCCGGTTGCTGTTCACGACCTTTTTCGGCACATAACGGGTCTCCGCATGAAGATCCCGCTCCGCAAGGAATTTCTTCACGTCGTCGATGGCCACGGGCTGATCGATGGTGCCTCTGGTACAGGCGTCCTCGCATCTCTTGTTGCAGACGCGGCCGCAGATGGCCGGGAACGGATTCTCCCGTTTGATCAGCGCCAGCGCCTCGTCGTAGCGGCCTTCTTTTGCCATCTTCAGATAGCCCTGTACAGGAACGTGGGCCGGACATGCGCTCTTGCAGGGAGACGTGCCGGACCGGTGGGTGTTAACCCTTGCGGTGTCCCGGTAGTTCTCGTCCCAGGCGTATTTTCCCCAGCGGATCTTGTCCGGAAGCACTGCTTTCGGATACTCCACTTCCGATCCGTCCTTCTGGCACAGCTTCTGTCCCAGCTTCACCGCACCCGCCGGACATACCTCCACGCATCTGCCGCAGGCCACGCAGTTGTCCTTGTTGACCGTCGCCGTGTAGGCGCTCTTGGAAAGGTTCGGCGTATTGAACAGCAGCGACGTGCGGAGCGCATTGCAGATCTTTACATTGCAGTTGCAGATGTCAAAAATATGATCCTCACCGTCAATATTGGTGATCTGGTGTACGTATCCGTTGTCTTCGGCCCGCTGCAGGATATCCAGCGCCTCTTCTTTTGTAATATAGTGGGCACGGCCGGTCTCGACGGTATAGTCCGCCATGTCGCCCAGCTGGATGCACCAGTCGTTTTCGTCGTCCGTGCAGCCTTCTCCCAGCTTTGCGCGGGAGTAACGGCAGGAACAGATTCCGGCGGAAATGTGTCCGTCATATTTTTTCAGCCAGTAGGAAATCTTTTCCAGCTTGACGGCCTCGCTGTTGGTACCGATTTCCTTTTCAACAGGAATGACATGCATTCCGATGCCGCCGCCGCCCGGCGGGACCATGGGCGTGATGTGTTCAAGCGGCAAAAACGTCATGCGCTCGAACATGGCGGCTACCGGCGGATTTTTGTCCACCCGGTCCTGGGAGGAATTGAAAAGCTCGGCGCTGCCCGGCACAAAATAGCTCAGACGGAACCTTCTTTTCTTCATGGCTCCGGTGTCCTTTACGGGTCCGTCGTCGTTGTAGTTGTCGCCGTAATCATACTCCAGGATCCCGTGAATGCAGAGCTCATACATGGTCTTTGCAAACACTTCCCGGCCCATCTTTTTGTTTTTATTGTAAAGTTCCTTGTAGGTGTACCATTTTCTCTGCTTCATCGTAAGCAGAAGGTCCACTTCACGCTCGTTCAGAAGTTCCCGGAGGCCCCAGTATTCCGCGTCTTTCGTGGTGAGTCCCTTCAGCTTGTGCGGTACGTTGTCGGTAATCTTGCGGCCGAGAGCTGCGTATTTTTTGTGAAGCTCCTTCTCGCCTTCAAATTCCGATACCGTGTCTTTGGTAAATCGAATGATTTCCGGCATTGCGTCACTCCTTTCCTTTTATGATGATCCATCCGCATCCCGCACCCGGAATGTGGAATAGTACCAATTTTTTCTCAGTTTTCTTTTTGTTATTGTACAACTTTTAAGGATACCGCGCAATCCTATTCTGACATTGCAGGGTATGATTCCTGCCCTGCCGCCCGATTCAAAAAGTGTGATTCCCTCCCTGTCGCCCGATTCAAGATTTCCATATTTGGATATTTTTCCATTTATGGTTGCATTGTCCGATCCTTTGTGATATACTTTTTTCAGAACCCAGGGCCGTGTTACCTTTTATAAAGGAGGGACATCTATGAGAGACTTACAGACATTGCGTGAAAAAAAGAAAGCGCTGGGATTA
>CAMNCY010000200.1 GCA_946534785.1 uncultured Lachnospiraceae bacterium
CGTATTATCCCAAACATGGTAAAATTCTCCAGAGTATGATCATTTTTGCAGAGGTGTCTGAATGCCCGTATCCGGATGGAAACAAAAACTCCATAAGGCCCTGAGCGCCGCTCTGCTTACCTGCGTTATTATAACACAGGCAGGGTGTGGGGCGAATGGAAAGGCGCCCGCAGCCTTCTTTTCCGGCGGGGCTGTATCGTCCCCTGTATCCCAGGAGAGCTTTTACTTCGATACGGTGTGCCGGATCGCGGTCTACGACATGGAAGAGATGTCGGAAGAAAACGCAAAGTCGGCGATCCGGGAGGCCTTCGGGCTTTGCCGGGATTACGAAAAGCTTCTCAGCAAGACGGTGGAAGGGTCGGACATCTGGAATATCAATCACGCCGAAGGAGCGCCTGTGGAATGCGATCCCAGGACCCTGGAGGTGATCGGCCTCGGGATCCGCTACGCGGAGATCACAGACGGTGCTTTCGACATCACGATCGGTAAAGCCGTCGACCTCTGGGATTTTCATGCGGAGGATCCGAAGGTGCCGGATGCGGAAGATGTGGCAGACGCCATGGAGCATGTAGATTACCACATGATCCATATGGACGGCAGTGCGGTGACGCTGGAGGATCCCGAAGGCGAGATCGATCTTGGCGGCATTGCCAAGGGATATATCGCGGACCGGGCGGCAGAACTCCTCCGGGAGAAGAAAGTCACGAGCGCGGTCATCAGCCTCGGCGGCAATATCGAGTGTATCGGTGCAAAGCCGGACGGGAAGGGGAGCACTCCCTTCCGGATCGGGATCGAAGCGCCTTACAGCGATATGACGAAGGTGGTCGGTGTCTCGGAAGCGGAGAATGCGACTCTTGTCACCAGCGGTGTCTATGAGCGGTTCTTTGTTTCCGACGGGAAGGAATATCATCATATCCTGGACGTGAAGACCGGGTATCCTGCGGATACGGACATCCTGGGTGTTACGATTTTGGGGGAAGAGGGACATTCCGCGGACTGCGATGCGCTGTCGACTTCCTGCCTGATCCTGGGCGTTGAAAAGGCAACGGAACTGATCGGATCCCTGGACGGGTATGAAGCCCTGTTCATTGACAGGGACGGGAATTTAAGCCGTACAGACGGCATGATCTTTGAGGAGAACTGAGTATTATGAAGTACGATATAGAACTGTCGGGGAAAACAGTCCTGGTAACGGGAGCGGCCGGTTTTATCGGATCGAATCTCTCCCGGAGGATCCTGGAGGAATACGGGGATGTCCGCCTTATCGGTGTCGACAATGTGAATGACTATTATGATGTCCGTCTGAAGGAATACCGGCTGCAGGAACTGGCCGGATATCAGAACTTCATCTTTATCAGAGCAGATATCGCGGATGCGGCCGCAGTGCGGGAGATCTTTGAGAAATATCAGCCGGATATCGTGGTGAATCTTGCCGCCCAGGCAGGCGTCCGCTATTCCATCGAGAATCCGGATGCCTACATCCAGTCGAACCTGATTGGCTTTTACAACATCCTGGAAGCCTGCCGGCATTCCAAAGACGGGGGCGCTGCCGGCGTTTCCCATCTTGTTTTTGCTTCCAGCTCCAGTGTTTACGGAGACAATAAGAAGATCCCGTATTCCACAGAGGATAAGACGGATCTTCCGGTCTCCCTGTATGCGGCGACGAAGAAGTCCAACGAGCTTCTGGGGCATGCCTATTCCAAGCTCTACGGCATCCCTATGACGGGCCTTCGGTTCTTTACGGTCTACGGACCTGCCGGACGTCCGGATATGGCGTATTTCGGCTTTACCGACAAGTTTGTAAAGAACGGGACGATCCGGATCTTCAATTACGGCCACTGTAAGAGGGATTTTACCTACGTGGACGATATCGTGGAAGGCGTCCTCCGCGTCATGCGGAAAACGCCGGATGCAAATGAGAACGGCGTGCACTTCAAGGTCTATAACATCGGCAACAACCATCCGGAGGATCTTCTGGAATTCGTGCAGATCCTGAAGGAAGAACTGGTCAGGGCAGGCGTTCTTGCGGAGGATTTCGATCTTGCCGCCCATATGGAACTGGTCCCCATGCAGCCGGGCGACGTGGAGGTGACCTACGCGGACGTTACGGAACTGGTGCGCGATTTCGATTTCAAGCCCGAGACTTCCCTTCGGGAAGGTCTTTCCAGGTTCGCGGCCTGGTATAAAGGTTTTTACGGAGTATAAAGCAGTATGAAAGTCAGTAAAATTGCAGTGGCGGGAACGGGGTATGTGGGTCTTAGTATCGCCATCCTGCTTTCCCAGCATCATCACGTCGAGGCAGTGGACATCCTGCCGGAGAAAGTAGAGATGATCAACAGGAGGAAGTCTCCCCTGATCGATCCCGAGATCATGGAGTATCTTTCCACCAAGGATCTGGATCTTACGGCCACGCTGGATGCCGAAAAGGCCTATACGGGCGCGGACCTTGTCGTCATAGCGGCGCCTACGAACTACGATTCCCGGAAGAATTTCTTCGATACGTCCGCCGTGGAGGCGGTCATCGATCTGGTCATGCAGTATGCACCGGATGCTGTCATGATCATCAAATCGACGGTGCCGGTCGGTTTTACGGAAGATGTCCGCAGGAGAAAGGAAACGAAGAACATCCTGTTCTCGCCGGAGTTCCTTCGGGAGAGCCGGGCTTTATATGACAACCTGTATCCTTCCAGGATCATCGTAGGGACCGACCTTTCGGATGAGCGGTTAAAGGATGCGGCACAGACCTTTGCGGACCTCTTAAAGGAAGGCGCCCTCAAGGAGAATATCGATACGCTGTTCATGGGCTTTACGGAAGCGGAAGCGGTGAAGCTTTTCTCCAATACGTATCTTGCCCTTCGCGTATCCTATTTCAACGAGCTGGATACCTATGCGGAGATGAAGGGGCTGGACACCCGGAGTATCATTGACGGTGTCTGCCTGGACCCCCGGATCGGAAGCCATTACAACAATCCGTCCTTTGGCTACGGCGGATACTGCCTGCCCAAGGATACGAAGCAGCTTCTGGCCAAC
>CAMNCY010000201.1 GCA_946534785.1 uncultured Lachnospiraceae bacterium
TTCCGGATATTCCACGACATACAACGAATTCCGACCGGAAAGGGACACGCACTTTCTGTTTGCAGACTACGGCACCAAAGTCGTCCTGAAGGATAACTTCATTACCTACCGCACCGCCGTCGAAGTCGACCTCCCGTTCCCGCACAACGCTTCCCGCCTGATCTACAATGATGAGACAGGTCTGTATGAGTATTACGAATACGGCTCGCTTCACAAGGATGCCGAGGATAACGAGCCTCTCGCTTTCACCAACGTCATCCTTCTGGATGTGACCTTTGCACAGCTCGACCAGAACGGGTACCTGGTGTATAACATCATCGACAATACCGCGCGGGACGGCTATTACCTGACCGGCGGCGAGATCGTCAATATCAGCTGGGCGAAATTCAATGAGACAGGGCTTACCTACCTGTACAGCGATAAGGGAGAAGAACTGGTGATCAATCCCGGAAAGACCTACATCGGGATCATTCCTTCGGATTCCTTCGGGGATATTGTGATCCGGAAGAGGCAGTAAGCTCAGGTATGATTGCTGAGCTCGTAAAACGCTTCTGCGACCTTCGCGATCATATCCTCTCCGCCTGCCATTTCCGAATACACCGCCAGCACAAAGGGGTGCTCCCCGAACACGATGCCGGCACAATGCTCATAGGTGTCCCTGCGCCCGTATTTCTGGGCGATAGGGACATCTTTTATGTACTTTTTGAAATACATGTCCGGCTGTGCTGCCTCCAGGTATTTCAGTGCATCCGGATACTCTTCCTGATGACTGTAGAGGTAGGCGCTGCAGTCCATCATCATGCGCGCGCAGAACCAGTTGTGGGTATAGTAAGAGGGATCGATTTCCTCATCGGAAAGCGTGAAATATTTCCGCATCCGGGTCTTGAGGCTGATGTACTCGCCCAGGTTATCCATCATGGCTTCCGAAAGCTCGTTGTTCGAAAGCTCCAGGCTCTGCCTGTGGCATTCTGCCAGGGTCGTATCCGTCCCGGGCACGATATCCGAGCCTGAGATCTTCCCCTCCGCCTCCATATCGTAATACATAAGGTTCAGCGGGAATTTATAGGTGCTGCAGGCATCCCACATCTTCAATTCATTGAAAAATATGGTTTCCTGCGTAGTAAGGTCCATATAGGCGCAGGAGAAGTTCTCCTCATTCAGCCTGTACTGGGCAGCAAGCTCCAGCAGGACTTCCGGCATATTTTCTCCGGGCGTATAGGAATAGGCGGCTGCATCTTCTCCGCCTGCCTGTGCTCCGCCGTCCGTTTCCGCATTTTCCGAATCTGTGCTGCCTTTACCTGAAGCATCGGACGCACCGGTTTCTTCCGTCTTCGCGGAAAAAGTCCCTTCCTCCGGGACCATTTCAGCCTCTTCTATCGTCTCCCATAAAGAAGGATCCGCAGCATCGGCCGGCCCGGATTTCTCCTCCCCGCAGCCCGCCGGTATGCCCGTCAGAAAGACGCAGAGCAGGGCCGCCGTATAAAACCGCAGCCCTGCTCTTCCTATCATTTTCAATCGTTCTGTCATCTGCACTGATGCCCTTTTCATTCTGCCTGTGCCCTCTTCTCCAGGATCCTGTCCGCCACATAAATACCGCTTGCGGAGGCGTGGGAAAGGGAATGGGTAACACCGCTTCCGTCGCCGATCACATACAGTCCCTTATGGCAGGTCTCCAGGTCGCTGTCCAGACGGACTTCCATGTTGTAGAACTTGACCTCTACGCCGTACAGGAGCGTATCGTCGTTGGCCGTGCCGGGTGCGATCTTGTCCAGAGCGTGGATCATCTCGATGATGCCGTCCAGGATTCTCTTGGGAAGCACCAGGGAAAGGTCGCCGGGTGTTGCCGCCAGGGTCGGCCGGACCGTGCTTTCCCGGATCCTCTTTTCCGTGCTCCTTCGGCCTCTTTCCAGGTCGCCGAAGCGCTGCACGATCACGCCGCCGCCCAGCATGTTGGAAAGGCGCGCGATACTCTCGCCGTACCCGTTGCTGTCCTTGAAGGGCTCGGAGAAATGTTTTGCCACAAGAAGGGCAAAATTGGTGTTGCCGGTCTTTCGGGAGTCGTCCTCGAAGCTGTGGCCGTTGACGGTGATGATGCCGTTCGTATTCTCATTTACGACGATTCCGTGGGGATTCATGCAGAAGGTGCGGACCCGGTCCTCGAACTTCTCGGTCCGGTATACGATCTTTCCTTCATAGAGCTCGTCCGTGATATGGGCGAAGATCTCCGCCGGCAGCTCTACGCGAACGCCGATGTCCACACGGTTGGAAAGGGTGTCGATCCCAAGGTCGGCACAGACTTTTTCCATCCATTTGCTGCCGCTTCTGCCCACGGAGATGATGCATGTTTTGCAGAATGTCGTGCCCTTTGCGTGGCGGATGAGATAACCGTTCTCCTGTTTCTCGATGCTCTCCACTCTGTCCTCAAAGTGAAAGTCGATATGATCCTTCAACTCCTCGAACAGGTTCTGCAGGACGACATAGTTCTTGTCCGTTCCCAGATGGCGCACCGACGCCTCCAGGAGCTGGAGCTTGTTCTGCATGCAGACCGTGCGGAGCCTGGTGCCGGCCGTTGTGTACAGCTGCGTTCCTTCGCCGCCGTGGGTCATGTTGATGTCATCCACGTACTGCATCAGCTCTATGGCCTTTTCCCTTCCGATGTACTCATAAAGGGTCCCGCCGAAGTCGTTGGTGATGTTATATTTTCCGTCAGAAAAAGCACCGGCCCCGCCGAATCCGTTCATGATGGAACAGACTTTGCAGCCGATGCAGGTCTTTATTTTCTTGCCGTCAATGGGACAGTGACGCTTCTCCAGGCTGTAGCCTGCCTCCAGGACCGTTACCTTCAGGGAGGGGTCTTTTTTCATCAGCTCATATGCCGCAAAGATCCCGCCGGGTCCCGCTCCGATAATGGCGATATCTGTTCTTTCCGGTGCTGTATCCTGATTGATCATTTTTTATGCTCCTTCCGCATAGGATGCCGTGCGTTCACGATTTCAGCGC
>CAMNCY010000202.1 GCA_946534785.1 uncultured Lachnospiraceae bacterium
GGGACAGGTACACTGACTCACGAGCCGCGAGTCAGTGTACCTGTCCCCGTGGCTCTTCTCCTGCTTTCCATTGCCCTGACTTCCGGCGCCGTCCTCTCCACGAGGCCGGATACGGCATGGCCGTCCAGGGGCCTCCAGCAGAAGGAGTACGAGCTTCTCGGGAACGCCCTGGCAAAGGGGCACACCTGGCTGGACGAGCCGGTCCCGGAATCCCTGGTCCAAATGGAGAATCCCTACGATTACTATGCCCGCTCCCTGGAAAGCTATGAGAGCGGCGACTATTACCTGATCGATACCTCCTATTACAACGGGAAGTATTACGTTTATTTCGGGGTAACGCCGGCCCTCCTGTTCTTCCTTCCTTTCCGTCTTCTTACGGGGCACGTCCTGCCCACCTGGCTGGCTGTGCTCTTTTGCGCCGCTTTGTTTGACATCGGCGCCTTTTTCCTGATGCATGCGCTGGTGCGGAAATACTTCCCGGATGCGGATGCCGGCCTTTCACCGCTCCTTGCGCTGACGCTGGCGGCGGGTTCCGGCGCCCTGTTCCTCTCCCATTTTGCAACGACCTATACCATGCCCATGATCTGCGGCCTGATGCTGGGCGCTTTCGGCCTCGGGCTTTGGCTTTCAGCGGAGCGTCCGGACGGTACTTACCGCAAAGGGTGCCTGATCGCGGGCGCCGTCCTCATCGCCCTCATCATCGGCTGCCGGCCCCAGTTCGCGATCATCACGCTTTTTGCCTTCGCGATCTTTGCGGGCGGGATCAGAAACGGTGCGTTCTTCCGTCCTCGTAAGGACAGCCTGATCAATACGCTCTGTGTGATCGTGCCCTTCCTTTTCATCGGAGGCGGCATGCTGTATTACAATTACGTGCGCTTTGATTCCCCCTTCGAATTCGGGATCCGCTACCTTCTGACGATCTCGGACATGAACCACCGGGTGCTGACGCCGGCAAAGAACGGGATGGGGCTCGTCCTCCATCTTCTGCAGCCGCTTCATATCGTTCCCCAGTATCCCTTTATCGCCGGGATCGACTGGGTGACCCAGTACCAGGGCGATCTGTACATCGAGCCCCAGACGGGCGGTTTCTTTGCCTTCAACCTGATCGCGCTGCTTTGCTTTGCGCTTTTTCATAAGCGTGTCCGTGCCGTCCTGCGGGAGTCGGGCGCTCTTGCCCTTGCTCTCTCTTCCCTGGCGGCGGCGCTTCTTGTCTGCGAGCTGGACATCCTCCTGGCGGGCCTTTCCCAGCGCTACCAGGCAGACTATGCTTTCCTGTTCATGATCAGCGCCGTCCTGGCGATCCTCGCGCTGGAGAAAATGCTGCAGGGTCATACGCTGTATCCCGCTTTCCGGCGGGTCATCATCCTGCTCTGTTTTTCCTGCGTCTTCCTGAACACCTTCTCGCTTCTTTCCGACGGCAGGTATCTTTCCCTCCGGGGCGCGAACCCTTATCTCTTTTATCTGGTAAAATACCGCTTCTTCCGTTTCTGAGGCGACCTGCCCGCGGCTGTTTTTCCGAGCTGTCTCTTCCCATAAGAATGCCGATAGGAGTTGCCCGAAAAGGGCGCTCAGTGTTAGAATATTTATAATTATGTGCGCGTGATCATTCTGTCCGCGCCTGTGACTACAATTCAGAAGGGATCAATACATGAAAAAAGCATTGGTGATCGGTGCCGGACCTGCCGGCCTTACAGCGGCTTATGAGCTTCTCAGACAGTCGGATGAATATGAAGTGATCGTTTTTGAGGAAAGTGACCAGTTCGGCGGTATCTCCCGTACTGTCAGCTATAAGGGTAACCGCATGGACATGGGCGGACACCGGTTCTTCACCAAAGTGCCGGAGGTCAATGCCTGGTGGGATATGATGCTTCCCCGGCAGGGCAGCCCTTCCCTGGATGACAAGATGCTGGACAGACCGGTAACACTGGAAAAAGGCGGTCCCGACCCCGAGCAGACGGACCGCGTCATGCTCCGCAGGAACCGCGTCTCCCGCATATTCTTTGACAGCAAATTCTACGACTATCCGATCACGCTCAAGGCCGAGACCTTTACCAACATGGGCCTCGGGACCACGATCGTCGCCGGCTTCAGCTATCTCAAGGCCATGCTTTTCAAGCGCAAGGAGAACTCGCTGGAAGATTTCTATATCAACCGGTTCGGTAAAAAGCTGTACTCCATGTTCTTCGAGTATTACACGGCCAATCTCTGGGGCCGTCACCCCAGCGAGATCGACCCCTCCTGGGGCGCACAGCGCGTCAAAGGCGTATCCATCATGGCAGTCCTGAAGAACGCGCTGGAGAAACAGTTCGGCCGCAAGGACCGTAAGGTCGAGACCTCCCTGATCGAAGAATTCAGCTATCCCAAGCTCGGTCCCGGACAGCTCTGGGATGTCACTGCGGAAGAGATCCTGAAGAAGGGCGGAAAAATAGAAAAGAACGCGAAGGTCGTCGCCATTCACAAGAACGCGGACGGTGTCCTGACCGGCATCACCTATGAACGGAACGGCGAACGCTTCGATGTGGACGGAGACGTCGTGATCTCCTCCATGCCCATCAAGGACCTGGTCGGCGGCATGAATGACGTACCGGCCGATCCCGCAAGGATCGCGGCAGGACTTCCTTACCGTGACTACATGACGGTCGGCGTCCTGATCAGCAAGCTTCACCTGCAGAACAAGACCGGCAAGAAGACCGTCGGCAACATCGTGCCGGACAACTGGGTCTATGTCCACGACAGACATGTGACCATGGGCCGTTTCCAGATCTACAACAACTGGTCTCCGTACCTGGTAAAGGACCTGGAGCACACTGTATGGATCGGTCTCGAATACTTCTGCAACGAAGGCGATGACCTCTGGAACATGAAGGATGAGGATTTCGCGAACCTGGGCGTCGAGGAAATGATCAAGCTCCACCTGATCGAGAGCAAGGACGAAGTCCTGGATACCCATGTGGAGCGTGTCAGGAAGGCATATCCCGCCTACTTCGACACCTACG
>CAMNCY010000203.1 GCA_946534785.1 uncultured Lachnospiraceae bacterium
GCATATAAGTACTCCCGGAGAGATTCGAACTCTCACTGAACCGGGTTTAAACCGGATCCCTCTTCCAGTTGGGATACGGGAGCTTAAAGTGGGCAGGGTTGGAGTTGCACCAACGGTGTTTCTGATGTGCCTGATTTACAGTCAGGTGCCCTCGCTGCTAGGCATACCTGCCCAAACTTATATGTTTTGCAATGAGCCCTGCCGACATGTTCGAGAACTTCGTTCTCTCACTGTCGCGGCGTTCGCCGTATGCATCCAGTCTGCCATATGTCCAGCTGAGAGCAAGCTCTCGCTGTCCATCCGTCATCCTGTCTGCGCATGGCTCATTGCTACGCGCAAAAAACCGCCTGCGTGGATTTCTCCAAACAGACGGCCTGAGATCTATGTATCCTTCAGATGTATCTCATGAATGCCTTTGTTTTACCGGAGCGCTTCCACACGACAATAAGACCTTGCTGCTAAGCAGAAGGGACAGATAAAGATCGTATGAGCTCGATAAAACATTCATGATCTGCATGTCTTTTGACCTTTCCTTTCGTAGATTTCTGAGCAGATCATACCGCACTTTTCTATGCCTGTCATTCGCCTTGTAGTATAAAATGCCGCTCTCCTATGTACGGCAGCCAGATGGCTGCCTTTTTCTTAATGCTCCGGCCCGCGGTCCTTCGGCTTGGCTTTTCTTCCTTCCGGAGAGAGCTTCGCTGCTGTCTCTTTTGCCAGAGAATCCAGCTTTTCCCTCGCGGATTCCCTCGGCGCTGCCTCTCTGGCCTGAGGATTTCTGGTCTTATAGGCTTCGACCATCTCTTTCAGCTCGGCATTCAGAACGGATTCTTTCCGGTTCTGCCAGACGATCTCGCCGTCGACGCCGTCCGTTCTCTCAGGTTTGGTCACAGTGGTGTGTCCCTCTGCGGGAATCTTGGCCCAGAGCCCTTTCCCGTACTGATTCTCATGAACAGCTTTTGCGGGAAGCACGAAGCTCGCCCAGGGTGAATGATCAGCGGGATCGGTGTTCGGGATCAGGATCCGCTTGTAGGCCGTCCCGTCCTTGCCGGTGAAATCCTCAGCAAGGCCTTTCCCGAACTTGATCGTCAGTTCTTCGAATTGTTTTTTCTCTTCAGGCATGGTGTTTTCCTCCATAATCATTGTCATTACGCGTCTTCGTCATCCAGCCAGTAGTCTGCGTCTTCATCATCTGCAGGTGATTTCCTCTCATCCGGTTCTTCTGGCAAATCATAGATGTCCAGGTCGTCATCATCGTCATACCGGAAATCGGCATCCGGATCCGGCCTGCTGGTGCGGGTCTTGTCTCTCTTGGTCTTCAGGTACAGATAGCCGCCGACACCGCCGAATACCAGAATGAGCGGCAGGGCAAGCAGAAGAGGATTCGCCGTTTTCTTTTCCGGCTTTTCGACCTCCGGCGTCTCGATCTGGCTTTCCTGTTCCTGTTCAGCCTTTTTGGCAGCTTCCTCCGCTTCCTTTGCGGCTTCTTCCGCAGCGATCTCTTCCTTCATCTCTGTCACGGCCGCCTCATCCATCAGGGCAAACAGATCGTTTTCGTCCACCTGATTGAGGAAATGGACGGTCTCATTGCCGTCGTCATCACGGTCAATGATCAGATAAAAGATATTGCCGCTTTTGGTGGCCAGGGTAATGAACTGCTTCCCCGCTGTGCCGGCGGTTCCATAGTCATCAACAAGCGTCAGGTTTCCTTCCGGCGTCAGTCCGAGATCCGACAAATCGGAAGACGTGACCTCCGTTCCGCTTTCCTCCGCCTGCTCCAGTATCTGGCGGATCAGTTCGGGGTCCAGGGAAATGGAAAGAGAACCGTCCTGCTTTATTTCCACCGGCACGGTCCGGACATCCATATAGTCGGCGCAGACATAACCGGTATGCTCCGGAATGGCCACATACAGCCAGTCGCCGTGATCTTCCAGAACTTCCACGATGTCCCCGTTATTCAGGGTATCGATAATGCCGTAATCCAGGCCTCCGCCGGAACGGACATTCAGATAGGAACCGTCAGTTTTGACCGTGCCGATCTTCTTTTCCTCCGTTGTCGTGGTCCCGCTTTCAAGAGAGGACAGAAGATCTTCGATGCTGCTGATCCCGGCTGTTCCTGTTGAAATGCTGCCGGAGGAGCCGGAGTTTCCGCCGCTGGTGGTCACGGATCCGTCTTCATTCAAGGTCGTGCCTCCCGTGTCGTCATCGTCGCCCCAGTCAAAGGCGGTCTCTGTTTCCGTTCCCGATTCCGTCACTTCCTCAGCCGGGATCTCCCTGACGATTACGCCTGTTTCCGTATCGGTGCCGTCTTCCCCGGTATAGGCAAATACGGCAGCCGGAACGAGGGTAAATGCCAGTACTGCGGTCAGGATCCCCGCAACAAATCGTTTATTCATTCTCCGAATCCTCCTTTTCTTCGTCGTTTTCTATTGATCTTCCTGCGGCCGCGGCAGGTACCGCATCAAATACGCCTGCCCTTGCCCTGCGGATAATGACCGCCAGTTCCTCCGGCGTCAGCTCGGCCGCATGCACGATATCGTGAATGCAGGTATTCTCGGCCTCACGGTATTTCCGCTCCAGATCCTTTACCTTTGCGGTCCACTCGGCCTGACGGGCGCGGGCTTTTTCAAGCTCCGCACCCAGCTTTTTCAGTTTTGTTTCGTCCATAAAATCGTTCCTTTCTCATCACGGCAGCCTGCCGAAGCAGTAGAAATGAGCCTGCCAGTAGCTGGTGTCAATGCTGGCATACTGGATCGGGTTGCCGCAGTGGATCATCATGCCGTTCCCGACATAGATGCCGACGTGCGATGCGCCCGACGTATCATAGGTTCCCTGGAAAAAGATCAGGTCGCCCGGTTTCGCTTCGGATCTCGGGATGATGGCACAGACGCTTCTCAGCCCTTCCGCCGTCAGCCTTCCGTAGTTCCAGCCGTTGCCGCAGTGGTTGATGACCCAGCTGACAAATCCGGA
>CAMNCY010000204.1 GCA_946534785.1 uncultured Lachnospiraceae bacterium
CGGGCGCCGACACCGTCCGCTGCAGCGGAGCGTGCGGTCTTTGAATACGCGAAATTCCTGCAGGATGAGGAAGCGTTCCGGGAAGCCCTGTTCCAGGGCATGATGCGGAAGCTTTCGGATGCAAGGGGACAGGGAGAGATGCTCCGGAGGGAGCTGAATCACCTCTCACCTGCCGGCAGGATCCGTGAGCGGCGTATGACGGCCATGCTCCTGGAGGATAAACTGGAAGAAGCCATGAAGGGGATGCTTGCCTCCTGGCGGCTCCGCCTGGATCTTTCCGACCGGTTCCGGCGCGCCATGCGCCATGATATCGACAGGAGCCGGCAGGACCTGCGGCTTCTGGCAGCGGGGCTGGAGAAGCTTTCCCCCGTTGCAAGACTTGCGGGAAGCTATGGCTTTATCACGGATGAAGAGGGCCGCAGCGCCTCCTCCGTGGATGATTTTTCCAAAGGCGATACCATCCGGATCCGGATGAAGGACGGCGGCATATCCGCCGTTGTCAGGGAGATAATGCATGATGAGCGCGGAGAATGAGAGGATCCCGGAAGCGGGAGCAGAAAACGCACAGGAGAGAGAACTTTCGATCGAAGAAGCCTTCGAGAGGATCCGCGATCTTCTGGATACCATGGAAAAAGACGGCGTGACCCTTGAGGAGTCCTTTGCGAGCTACGAAAAGGGCATGGAACTGATCCGTTACTGCAACAGCCGGATCGACGAAGTAGAGAAAAAAGTGCAGATCATGAATGCGGACGGGAGTACGGATGATTTCGACTGAAGAAGCTTTTGCGGAAAAACTGCGTGAGGAAACACAGCGGACAGAAAAGATCGTCACGGGCTTTCTTCCCAAAGAGAGCGGCTATGCAAAGCGCGTGATCGAAGCCATGAATTACAGCATGCTGGCAGGCGGTAAGAGACTCCGGCCCATGTTCATCGAACAGACGGGCAGGATGTACGGCGGAAGGGAGGATCTTAGGGCGCCCTTTATGGCGGCCCTGGAGATGATCCATACCTATTCCCTGATCCATGACGACCTTCCGGCCCTGGACAACGATGAATTCAGAAGGGGCAGGAAGACGGCCTGGTCGGTATACGGCGAGGACATGGCCGTCATTGCCGGTGACGGCCTTCTGAACTTTGCCTATGAAACGGCACTGGAAGCCTTTTCACTGGCGGAAACGGAAGAAGAGAGGCGCGCAGTGGTAGCCGCGATGAAGATCCTTGCAGCCAATGCAGGGATCTTCGGTATGGTCGGCGGGCAGTGCGCCGATCTTGAGACGGACAAGGATCCGGCTTCCGTGGATGAAGAGAAGCTCGTCTATATCCATATGAACAAGACCGCGGCCATGATACGGAGCGGGTTCCAGATCGGAGCCGTCCTTGCAGGTGCGCCCGCCGAAGATGTCGAAGCACTGGGAAGGTGCGCGGACATGATCGGACTCGCCTTTCAGATCCAGGATGATATACTGGATGTAACGGGGAGCGATGAAGAGCTCGGGAAGGCGACCGGGAGCGATGAGAAGGACGGGAAGGTGACGTATGTTACTCTCCACGGCATTGACGGCTCCCGCAGAAAGGTCGAAGAGCTCACCGAAGAGGCGCTGCGGCTTTTCGACGGCCTTTCGGCTGAAAACGACTTCCTGAGAGATCTGATCGAATCGCTGGTCCTCAGGACAAAATAAGAACGACGATTCCGTTCCGGAGAAGGAAATGGGCAACATATTAGATACGATTCAAAAGACGGGAGACATCAAAAAGGTACCGCCCGATCAGTATAAAGAGCTTGCGGGAGAGATCCGGGAATTCCTGGTCGATACCGTCAGCGTGACCGGCGGGCACCTGGCCAGCAACCTGGGGGCGGTCGAACTTACGATGGGCCTTCATATCGCGCTGGACCTCCCGGAAGATAAGATCATCTGGGACGTGGGTCACCAGTCCTATACGCATAAGATCCTGACGGGAAGGAAGGACCGGTTCGATACGCTGCGCCAGTACGGCGGGCTGGCCGGTTTTCCCAGGCGCAGGGAGAGCGACTGCGACGCATTTGATACCGGACATGCATCGACCTCCATTTCGGCGGGGCTCGGCCTTGTCCATGCAAGGGATCTTCTGGGAGAGAAAAGGACGATCGTTTCGGTGATCGGCGACGGCGCCTTTACGGGCGGCCTTGCCTATGAAGCACTGAACAATGTCTCGCGCCTGGATACGAATTTCATCATCATTCTGAATGACAATAACCGCTCCATATCGGAAAACGTGGGCGGCATGGCGAACTACCTGAATACGATCCGGACCTCGGAGACCTATCTGGACATCCGGGACAAGGTCTTCAACCAGCTGAACGGGAAGAGCCCGCGGTCGGTTTCCGCGATCCGTAAAGCCAAGAACACCTTCAAATCCCTTTTTGTTCCGGGCATGCTCTTCGAGGAGCTGGGGATCACCTACCTTGGCCCTTATGACGGGAATGACGTCAAAACGGTCATTTCTGCCGTGAACCGGGCGAAAAAGATCCGGAAGGCGGTGGTCGTCCACTTTACGACCCACAAGGGAGAAGGATATGTTCCCGCGGAGAAGCATCCGGGAAGATTCCACGGCACCGCGCCCTTCGAGATCGAAACAGGGCTTCCCAAGAACAGCAGCAAGCCCGGCTATACGGATATTTTTTCCACGGTCATGGTCAAAATGGGACAGAGAGACCCGAAGGTCGTTGCCATTACGGCGGCCATGACGGACGGCGTCGGACTCAAGCGTTTCAGGAACATCTATCCGGAGCGGTTTTTCGACGTCGGGATCGCGGAGGAGCACGCCGTGACCTTTGCGGCGGGACTTGCGGTCGGCGGGCTCAAGCCGGTCGTTGCGGTCTATTCCACCTTCCTGCAGCGGGCGTACGACAATATCGTCCATGACGTCTGCATGCAGGAGCTCCCCGTAGTCTTTGCCATCGACCGG
>CAMNCY010000205.1 GCA_946534785.1 uncultured Lachnospiraceae bacterium
AGGACCTTTACAAAGACCTTTCCGATCTCGTTTTTCAGGATGTCTTCGATGTTCTCTTCTGTGATGCTGTCATACTGCGGCAGGAATTCCTTTACCCAGTCCGCATGCTTTGCGAGGGTCTCGTCCTGTGCCGGATCCTTTCCCTCCAGGATGCAGGTCTCAAGAAGCGCCATCTCCTCTTTCAGGCGGGACGGCAGAACGGCCAGGCCCATGACCTCTATGAGGCCGATGTTTTCCTTCTTGATGTGATGATAGGCTTCCCTGGGATGATAAAGACCCATGGGACGCTCCTCGGTGGTAAGATTGTTGCGCAGGACCAGATCCAGTTCAAACAGATCGCCCCGCCTGCGCGCGATGGGCGTAATGGTATTGTGCAAAGCCCCGTCCGTTTCCGGCAGGATCATGGCGTCCTCGTCCTTGTAGCCGCGCCATACGTCCAGCACATGCTCCGCCAGGTCCACCAGACGCTCTGCGTCCTTGTGGCGGATCCTCAGAACAGACAGCGGCCACTTGACGATGCCGGCGGTTACGTCCTCGTATCCGGGGATCGTTACCATCTTTTCAAAGTCTGCCGTCTCCATGGCAAAGGTATAATGTCCGCCCTGGAAATGATCGTGACTCAGAATGGATCCTCCAACAATCGGAAGGTCCGCATTGGAGCCCAGGAAATAGTGCGGGAACAGCTTCACAAAATCAAACAGCTTGATGAAGGTCGCCCGCTCGATCTTCATGGGCACATGCTGAAAATTGAAGACGATGCAGTGCTCATTATAATACACATAGGGCGAATACTGGAAGCCCCATTCACTGTCGTTGATGGTGATGGGAATGATCCGGTGATTGTTCCTGGCAGGATGGTTCACGCGTCCCGCGTAGCCTTCGTTCTGCGGGCACAGAAGGCACTTCGGATAGCCGGCCGCCTTCATGAGTCTTGCGGCGGCAATGGCCTTCGGATCCTTCTCGGGCTTGGAAAGATTGATGGTAATGTCAATATTTCCGTACTCGCTGGGAACCTTCCAGCGCATGTCCTTTTTGATCCGGTACCGGCGGATATAGTCGCTGTCCTGGCTGAGCTTATAGAAATATTCCGTCGCCTTTTCGGGGCTTTCTTTATAATGCTCCCAGAAGGTATTCTGCACCTGGTAAGGCCTGGGCATCAGGCAGTTCATAAGCCGGGTGTCAAAAAGATCACGGTATACGATGCTGTCCTCGATGAGTCCCTTCGAAACCGCATGATCCAGAAGCCTCTTCAGAATTTCTTCAAGCTCTTCCTTCTCTATGCTCTCCGGCTCTTCATATTCGTCCTCATGAAGGGTATCCAGCAGTAAATTGATGGTATATCTGCGTTCGCATTCCGGCACCAGACCGGCGTCAATTCCATACTGTACGAGTGCTGCGATATCTTTGCTGATCACTTTCCTGTCCTCCCTGTTCCGCTTTTTTAAGCGAGAATATGCGCGCCTTCGCCTGCGTCCACCACATAAAACTCCGCTTCGTGTCCGACCTTTTCTTTATATGCGGCGCCGACCTTTTCGATGAATTCGGGAATCGATTCGTTCTTTACGATGCTGACCGTACAGCCGCCGAAGCCGCCGCCCGTGATGCGGGAACCGATGGTTCCGGGAATTTCATGCGCCAGATCGACAAGCGTATCGATCTCGGGGCAGGAAACCTCGTAATCGTCCCGGAGAGAAACATGGGAAGCGTCGATCAGCCGGCCAAATTCTTCGATGTTCCCGGCTTTCAGGGCATCCACAGCGTGAATGGTACGCTGGTTTTCGTATACTGCATGCTTCGCCCTGCGTCTGCAGACGTCACTTTGGACCGCGTCCTTATGCGCCTCGAATTCTTCTTCGTTCAGGTCGCCCAGGCTGTTGATCTTCACCACCTTCTGCAGGTCGGAAAGTGCTTCCTCGCATTCTCTTCTGCGGTCATTGTAGGCCGAAGACACCAGGCTGTGCTTTACCTTGCTGTTGGTGATGACGATGCGGGCGTCCTTCAGAATGATGGGCGCATATTCGTATGCCAGCGTCGCCGTATCCAGGAAGATGGCACAGTTTTCTTTACCCATGGCGCTGGCGAACTGATCCATGATGCCGCAGTTCATGCCGTTGTAGTTGTTCTCGGAGTACTGTCCGATGACGGCAAGATCCTGCATGGTAAGACTGTCAAAACCGTAAAGGTCCTTGAGCATCAGGCCTGTCAGCACCTCCAGAGCAGCTGACGAAGAAAGACCCGATCCATTGGGAATGTTGCCCCAGATCATGAAATCGAAGCCTGTTTCAATCTCAAAGCCGCGCTTTTTGAGCGTCCAGACAATACCCTTGGGATAGTTGGTCCAGCCTGCCTCTTTGGAGGGAACCAGATCGTCCAGGGAAGTCTCGACAATCCCGGCTTTCGTAAAATTGCCGGAAAAGAACCGGATGACCCTGTCTTCTCTTCTGCGGGCGGCGCCGTAAATTCCAAGCGTCAGCGCACATGGAAACACATGGCCGCCGTTATAATCGGTGTGTTCGCCGATCAGATTCACGCGTCCGGGTGCAAAATACGTGCGGATATCGCCGCCTGCCCCGAGTTTTTCCTCAAACTGTTCTTTCAGATGAATGCTGTCCATACTTCCTTCCTCTCTTTGCTTTTATTCCAGGTAACTGAAAAATACGTTTCCGGCCTTTCCGAACAGCGCTCTGCTGTCGTTCATTCCGTAAGGTTCGGTTTTTCCCGTGTCGGGATGGTAAAGCCATGTATTGTATTCGTCATAACCCACGATCACCACCGCCGTATCGTCAGAGGTCTTCGCGAGGATCGCCCTCTGGGCGCTGATCTCGTAAAGGATCTCCTCCAGATCTCCTCCGGTCAGATCGAGCAGTTCAAAGCGGTCGCCCAGCTCCTCCTCGATGGTCTGCCGGTCGACCGTCCCGTCCAGGAATACCTGCGGG
>CAMNCY010000206.1 GCA_946534785.1 uncultured Lachnospiraceae bacterium
CGACTTCCATAACGACGTCGGAATACATCTGGATGAATCTTCTGTAGCAGTCCCATGCCCAGCGGGGATTTCCGGACTTCTCAGCCAGTGTGTTGACAACGGTCTCGTTCAGGCCCAGGTTCAGGATCGTGTCCATCATGCCGGGCATGGAAGCTCTCGCGCCGGAACGGACGGAAACAAGAAGCGGATTCTCGATATCGCCGAACTTCTTGCCGGTGATCTCTTCCAGCTTCAGGATGTATTCATTGATCTCGTCCATGGTGGACTGACGGATCTCTTTTCCATCCTCATAGTATTCTGTGCAGGCTTCCGTGGTGATCGTAAAGCCCTGGGGTACCGGCAGGCCGATGTTGGTCATTTCGGCCAGGTTCGCGCCCTTACCGCCGAGGAGCTCACGCATGTTGGCGTTGCCTTCACTGAACAGGTAAACTCTTTTGCTCATTAAAATCCTCCTTTTTCACTGCACCCGACTGCTGCAGTTGATCTGTTTCCGCTGATAAGGTGCAGCGTATCACCGTGTATTCAACCATGCTCCCGAAGGAACAAAGCTTTCAAAAATAAAAACATCAAAATAAGGGGAAATCTCTTTCATTTCCTCCTCACTTCTTACTGTCCAGGCCGCGCTCCTGCCGCCCTGGATCAGGCGGCACAGCCTTCTGGAAAAATTGTTCTTATATGCATGATTATATGAAATAAAATCCGGTCTGGAAATACAGTTGGCCATAAGATTTTCCAGCAGGAAGGAAAAAACGATCTTCCCCGGTTTTCTGTACTTCGGAATGTAGAGGAATCCGTCGGAAAGCTGTCCCCGAAGGATCCTTGGCCTGTGCCTGCGGTACCAGAACAGGACTGCGGGATTAAAGGATTCTATGCAGTAGGCGCCCGGGTAAGCATCCAGTTTTGCCTGGATGATGCCGCATTCGGAAACGCCCGGTCTTTCCGACTTGATCTCCACAAGGAGCGGGACCCTGCCCTGCACCAGCTGCAGGACCTCTTCCAGTGTCGGGATCTTCTCCTTTGTGCCGAGAAGGGAAAGCGCCTTCAGTTCCGAAAGACTCTTCTCCTCCGCATCTCCCGATACGCCGCACATCCTCTCCAGGGTAAAGTCGTGGAAAACAAAAGGGACACCGTCTTTTGACACATGGATGTCCATTTCGATCCCGAAGCCATGTTTTACCGCCTCCCTAAAAGCTGCCAGGGAATTCTCGGGAATTCCCCTTGTCCTGTCATGGAGTCCCCTGTGGGCGAACAGGCCGCCCTTAAGCACAGTATCATCCGGCCGCCCGAGGATTCCCGGCATGACAGAGTATCCGTAAAGCAGCAGGACCAGCAAGATCACACACACAATCGCCGTCAAATATTTCATAGAGAAATTCTACCATCTTTGCCCGGAAAATTCTACGGAAGATATACTATACAGAAGCAAAAACTTGCCACGCGGGCCTTTGTCCGCTATGATAGGCATGTTGCAGACTGAATTTCATCATCACGGTATCATGGGCGGGAAATCGGCTCCTGATATCATCGCAGTAATAGAGAATGCCCGCGGGCATGGAGGAAAATATGATCGCTGCCAATAACGTAACTTACCGGGTGGGTAAGAAAGCCCTGTTCGAGGATGTCAACATCAAATTCACCCAGGGCAACTGCTACGGCATCATCGGTGCCAACGGCGCCGGCAAATCCACCTTTCTGAAGATCCTTTCCGGACAGCTGGAGACGACCAACGGAATCATCGAGATCACTCCCGGCGAACGTCTTTCTTTCCTGGAACAGGACCAGGAAAAATATAACGACCAGGTCGTGCTCGACACCGTCATCCAGGGAAACCAGCTGCTCTATGATATCGGCAAGGAAAAAGACGCGCTTTACATGAAAGAGGATTTTTCCGACGAAGACGGGATCCGGGCCGCCGAGCTGGAAGGCATGTTCGCGGAAATGAACGGATATGAAGCGGAATCGGATGCGGAGTCCCTCCTGAACGGTCTGGGCATCGAAACGGAATACCACCAGATGATGATGAACGAGCTGAACGGCGCGCAGAAGGTCAAGGTGCTTCTGGCGAGGGCGCTTTTCGGAAATCCCGACATCCTGCTTCTGGACGAGCCCACGAACCACCTGGACCTGGACGCCATCGGCTGGCTGGAAGAATTCCTGATCAACTATGAGAACTGCGTCATCGTGGTCTCCCACGACCGATATTTTCTCAACAAGGTCTGCACCTATATCGCGGACATCGACTACGGCAAGATCACGCTGTTTGCCGGCAACTACGACTTCTGGTACGAATCCTCCCAGCTGATGATCCGCCAGATGAAGGAAGCCAACAAGAAGAAGGAAGAAAAGATCAAGGAACTCAAGGAGTTCATCTCCCGCTTCTCGGCAAACGCTTCCAAATCCAAGCAGGCGACCAGCCGTAAGCGCGCGCTTGAGAAGATCCAGCTCGATGAGATCAAGCCCTCGAGCCGCAAATATCCCTATATCGATTTCCGTCCGGACAGAGAGATCGGAAACGAAGTGCTCACAGTCAGCGGCATCAGCAAGACTATCAACGGCGTGAAGGTCCTCGACAATGTTTCCTTTGTCATGGGACACGACGATAAGATCGCTTTTGTGGGAAGTCAGGAGCTCGCCAAGACCACTCTGTTTGAGATCCTCATGGGCAACATGGAGCCTGATGAAGGAACTTATAAGTGGGGCGTGACAACTTCCCAGGCTTACTTCCAGAAGGACAACTCCAAGGAGTTCAGAGGCGAGCGCACCATCACCGAATGGCTGACAGGCTACTCCCCCATCAAGGACGTGACCTATGTCAGGGGCTTCCTCGGAAGAATGCTTTTCGCAGGCGACGACGGCGTTAAAAAGATCGGCGTCCTCTCCGGAGGCGAGAAGGTCCGCT
>CAMNCY010000207.1 GCA_946534785.1 uncultured Lachnospiraceae bacterium
TTCGCCCAGGCGATCAATGAAGAAGAGGCCAGGGAGGAGGCGGACTTTGTCCTGGAGCATATCCGGGGCTACAAGGTCGTGCTGCCCGTGGTGTATGATCCGGAGGATATCCAGGACGAAGCCAGGACGGATGGCATCAGCAAGGAGCAGTTCACGGCCAACACGCTGGCGTTCTGCAAGAGGATCGAAGAGGCGGGATATGAGCCGGCCATCTACTGCAATGCGGCGTGGCAGGCCTGGCATCTGGATATGACGCAGCTGACCGGTATACTGACCTGGTATGCGGATTTTACGGAGTATCCCCAGTCCTCTTATCATTTTGAGATCTGGCAGTATTCCAATAAAGGGAGAGTAGACGGCATTGCCGAGGACCTGGATGTGGACATGGATATCCGGATCCTGCCGAAGAGATATAATCTCAGATGAGATGTCAAGATGCTGCTGCGATGACGCAAAGAGAGTGTGTCTGCGAATCATGCAAAGAGAAAAAGAGCGCTGCGAACCTGCAGCGCTCTTTTGATGTGGCATGTTTTCCTGAGCCGGATCACCTGATCATGGCATGCCACTCCTGGAGGGAATGGATGTCGTCATCACCGTGCTTCTTTACGTAGTGGATACCTTCTGCAGCAGCTTTGGCAGCCGCGACCGTTGTGATATACGGGATCCTTGCCTTGATGGCGTTCTTTCTTAAATAGCTGTCATCATGGATGCTCGCCTTGCCGACGGGAGAGTTGATGATGAGCTGGATCTTGCCGTTCGTGATCATGTCCGCGATGTTCGGCCTTCCTTCGTACAGTTTTTTGACCTTGTCGGCGGGGATGCCCGCTTCGCGGATCAGTTCGCAGGTGCGTCCTGTTGCGATGATGTGGAAACCGTCTTCATAGAAGCTCTTTGCGATCGCGGGAGCCTCTGCCTTATCCCTGTCGTTGAGGGAGATCAGGACAGTACCCTCCAGCGGAAGTTCGGATTTCGCGCCTTCCTCCGCCTTGATGAAAGCTTCGCCGATGGATTCGGAAATGCCGAGGACTTCGCCGGTGGAACGCATTTCCGGTCCAAGAAGAGGGTCTACCTCCGGGAACATATTGAAAGGAAGGACTGCTTCCTTGACGCCGTAGTACGGGATGTTCCGTTCTGTCAGGGCCGGAACGGGAGACGGACGGCCTGTCAGGGAGCCGGTGATGATATCCGTGGCCAGAGGTACCATGCGGATGCCGCAGACCTTGGAGACCAGCGGGACCGTACGGGATGCACGGGGATTGGCTTCGATGACGAATACTTTTCCGTCTTCAATGGCGTACTGCATGTTCATCAGGCCGACGACATGCATCTCTTCGGCGATCTTCCTTGTGTATTCCTTGATCGTCTCGAGGTTCTCGGCAGGGATATGCCGGGAAGGAATGATGCAGGCACTGTCGCCGGAATGGATGCCGGCCAGCTCGATGTGTTCCATGACGGCCGGTACGTAAGCGTGGGTGCCGTCGCTGATGGCGTCTGCCTCGCACTCCATGGCGTTATGCAGGAACCGGTCGATCAGGATCGGGCGGTCCGGTGTTACGCCGATGGCGGCCTTCATGTAATCCCGAAGGCTTTCTTCATCATAGACGACTTCCATGCCGCGTCCGCCGAGGACGAAGGAAGGACGGACCATAACGGGATAGCCGATCTTTTCTGCAATGGCGACGGCTTCGTCGACAGTGGAAGCCATTCCGGATTCGGGCATCGGGATCCCGAGCCTGTCCATCATGGCGCGGAACAGGTCGCGGTCCTCCGCCATGGCGATGACTTCCGGCGTCGTGCCGAGGATGTTCACGCCGTTCTTTTTCAGGTCTGCCGCAAGGTTCAGAGGCGTCTGTCCGCCGAACTGTGCGATCACGCCCACCGGCTTCTCTTTCCGGTAGATCGCCAGGACATCTTCCAGGGTAAGGGGCTCGAAATACAGCTTGTCGGAAGTGTCATAGTCCGTGGAGACCGTTTCGGGGTTGCAGTTGACGATGATGGTCTCGAATCCGAGTTCCCGGAGGGATTTTGCAGCATGTACGCAGCAGTAGTCGAATTCGATGCCCTGTCCGATCCTGTTGGGGCCGCCGCCGAGGATCATGACCTTGGGACGCTCTGTGCTGACGGGATCGTTGTCGGGTGCATTATAGGTGGAATAGAAGTAAGCGCTGTCCTGTGTGCCGGATACATGTACGGCATCCCAGGTCTCGGTGATGCCGAGGGCCTCTCTCTTTTCCCGGATGGTGTCTTCCGAGATCTTCAGGATCTCGCTCAGGTATTTGTCGGAGAAGCCGTCCTTCTTTGCCTGGATCAGGGATTCGTCGGGCGGGAGAGTGCCTTCGTATGCAAGAAGGGCCTCTTCTTCCTCCACCAGTTCCTTCATCTGCTGAATGAAGTAATGCTTGACGGAGGTGATCTCAAAGATCTCATCCACGGTAGCGCCCTTGCGCAGCGCTTCATACATCTGGAAATGACGTTCGCTGGAAGGTGTTGCAAGGAGCGTCAGGAGTTCTTTTTTGCTGAGGGAATCGAAATTCTTCACATGGCCGAGGCCGTAGCGGTCTTTTTCCAGGGAACGGATCGCCTTCTGGAAGGCTTCCTTATAGGTCTTTCCAATGGACATGACCTCGCCGACGGCACGCATCTGGGTTCCGAGATGGTCATCGACGCCCTTGAATTTCTCAAATGCCCAGCGGGCGAATTTGACGACGACGTAATCGCCGCCCGGCACGTACTTGTCGAGGGTGCCGTATTTGCCGCAGGGCAGGTCTTTTAAGGTAAGGCCCGTCGCGAGCTTCGCGGAGACCAGCGCGATGGGGAAGCCCGTCTCCTTGGAGGCAAGCGCCGAAGAACGGGAGGTACGGGGATTGATCTCGATGACACAGATGCGGTCCGTC
>CAMNCY010000208.1 GCA_946534785.1 uncultured Lachnospiraceae bacterium
GGGAATCATTTCCGGGATGCGGATCTGAGGAGCGCGAAGGGAATTCTGGCAATCGTCTGATGTACCGCGGAGAGCCGGTGTACCTGTCCCCGTGACTTGGCTGAGGCCGTGACTTGTGGCCTCATGCCCCCATGAAAGCGAGGTGACCTTGATTGCATGATATCTGGAATCCCTGGCATGGCTGTATCAAGTGCAGTGAAGGCTGCCGGAACTGCTACATGTATTATCTGGATTCCATGCGGGATAAAGATGGTTCGGTCATTTACAGGACCAAGGCGGGCTTCCGGTATCCGCTTTCAAAATACCGGGATGGAAGATATAAGGTCCAAAGCGGAGAAATGCTGCGGGTGTGTATGACCTCAGACTTCTTCCTGGAAGAGGCCGATCCCTGGCGGGACGAGGCATGGCAGATCATCCGGCAGCGGCCGGATGTGAAATTCTTCCTTCTGACAAAACGCCCGGAGCGGGCGGCGGATCATCTGCCCCGGGACTGGGGAAACGGCTGGGAGAACGTCATGTTCAATGTCACCTGTGAAAACCAGAAACGGGCGGACGAGAGAATCCCGATCCTGCTGGATCTGCCGTTTAAGCATAAAGGAATCATGTGCGCTCCCTTCATCGGGCCGGTGAGCATCCGGGAGTATCTGCCGGCAGGGCAGATCGAACAGGTATTGTGCGACGGGGAAAACTACGGCGGCGCGCGGCCATGTTATTATGAGTGGGTAAAGGCACTGAGAGATGAGTGTGCGGAGTACAATGTCACATTTGTGTTCTGCAGCACAGGCCGCAGATTCGTAAAGGATGGAAAAACATACCGGCTGGAGGGCAGTATCCAGAGCGAGCAGGCATATAGATCCGGCCTGAGTTTCGAAGGAAAGCCCATGGAGTGGAAGCTTACCGATGAATGGGGATACCCCATTGACAAGGAAAGTCTTTACAGGCCGTATTTCGGTGAGCATTGCCGCACATGCGGGATGCGGCTTGCCTGCAACGGTTGCAGCAGGTGCGGAAAGTGTGAGAGATGAGTCGTTTTGTGGTAATCGATACGGAAACTACCTGGACGGACAGGGTAATGTCCATCGGGGCAGTGATCGCGGACAGCGCGGATTATTCCGTTATTGACAGCAGATATTATCTGATCGACCCGGCATTCCGCTCGGGCGGGATGTATTCAGGCGTGCTTCACATGCGGGGGACGCCCGAGGAGATCGTGGTATCCCGGGATGACCTGGCGGCGGATATGCGGCAGTGGCTCGGGCTGCATGAAGTAGAGAGTATATTCGCTTATAACGCGCTCTTTGACAGGAAACACCTGCCGGAGCTGTGCAACTATCCGTGGCATGACATCATGAAAGTGGCAGCATACAAACAGTATAACGGCCACATCCCGGAGACACTGCCATGCTGTAAGAGCGGAAGGCTCAAGAGCAACTACGGCGTGGAGCCGATCTACCGGATGCTGTCAGGTGACTGTGGATATCAGGAAAAACACAACGGCTGGTATGATGCGGTCGATGAACTGAAGATCATGGAGCTGCTTGCGCTGCCGATAGAGACATATGCATGTGCAAGGATCTGAGGCTGAGCCGCGGATGGGGGGCTGAGCCACGGGGACAGGTACACTGACTCAGCTGTCAGTCTGCCGCGCCTCGGGCCATGATTTGGAGGAACTGAATGAAACAGTATATCGTGGATGCATTTACGGATAAGCCTTTTTCCGGCAATCCGGCAGCAGTATGCGTGATGGAAAGCTGGCCGTCAGAAGAATCGATGATGAAGCTTGCAATGGAAAACAACCTTTCGGAGACCGCATTCATCGTAAAGGAAAAACAGGGCTATCATCTTCGCTGGTTCACGCCGGGGACGGAGGTGGAACTATGCGGCCATGCCACGCTGGCATCTTCCTTTGTTATCCTGAACTATTATGAACCGGAGAGTAACGTCGTCCGGCTCCATACGCTGAGCGGCGTTCTGACCGTAGAGAGGGAAGGCGCGCTGTATAAGATGGATTTCCCGACCTATAAGCTGAAGGAGATCCCCGTGACGGATGAGATGGAGCAGGCATTCGGTGTCCGGCCCCTTAAGGCGGTCCTCGGGCTGGATCTTGTCTGCATATTCGAAACGGAAAAACAGGTCCGGGAGATGGTGCCGGACCAGGCGAAGCTCCTGAAGATCGAAGGCCGTCTTCAGAACGCAACGGCAGCAGGCAAGGATGCTGACTGCGTATCACGCAGTTTCGGTCCGAAACTGGCGGTACCGGAGGATCCGGTATGCGGCTCCGCCCATTGCCAGATCGCGGATTACTGGTCGGGGGTGCTCGGAAAGCAGAAGATCCATGCCTATCAGGCGTCGAAGCGAGGAGGGCACCTTTATTGCGAAATGCTGGATAACGGCAGGATCGCCATAAGCGGAGAGGCGGCCCTGGTGGCAGTGTCGGAGATCATGGCGAAGCTGTGAGATATGCCGGGGCACGGACGCAGGCAGGACCGGGGAGAGACGGACGATGAAGCTGAAAAATGTTCTGATCACAGTGAAGGATATGGAGAGGTCAAGGCGGTTTTATCATGATCTGTTCGGTCTGGATCTTATCCTGGACAATGACGGGAACATGATCCTTACGGAAGGGCTTGTCCTTCAGGATGAGAAGATCTGGAGAGAGTTTCTGGGACGGGATATCGTTCCGGAGAACAATGCCTGTGAACTGTATTTTGAGGAAGCTGACATAGAAGGTTTTGTAAAACGACTGGAAGAGTACTATCCGCAGATCCGGTATGTGAATCGGCTGATGACGCATAGCTGGGGACAGAAGGTGGTCCGCTTTTATGATCCGG
>CAMNCY010000209.1 GCA_946534785.1 uncultured Lachnospiraceae bacterium
TTGGCGGAATCCTCGAGATACGCTTCTTTCATGTTGCGGATCTCGGTCTCGTTCTTGATGGCCTTCATGCGCTCGATGGGGCTTGCGCACTCGACGAAATTACCGCCCCGGTCGGCGCAGCTCATGCGCTGCATGCTGTCCTGGATCTTCAGGAAGGCGGCGTAGCTGATGCACTCGGGGTCGATCATGACCTTGGAGCGGAACGGGAAGCCGGAAAGGAAGTTTTCGAATTCACAGTAGTCGTGAAGATTCAGGTCGATCGTCCTGGCATAGGCACGAAGCTCTTCCGTCACCTCACCGTCCTGGATGAAAAGGCACTGGCCGTTCCTTGTCACAAGGGTATAGGAAAGTGCGACGGGATTGCATTCCACATCGTTCCCGCGGATGTTGTAGAGCCACATGATCTCATCCAGTTTGCCGGAAACGTAATAGGCGGCGCCGTTTAGTTCCATGGCGGCGCGAAGACGGGCAAGCTTGGACTTTGCGGATTCGCCCGCGTATTTTTCATCCAGCAGAAAAACAGGATGCGAAGGAAGCGCCGGCCGATCCTTCCAGACTTTTTCCGGAAGGTCCAGTGATGCGTTGATGGAGATGGATCTCTTATTCAGTTCCCTGCGGTATCTTTCGCCCTCTTTTTTTGTTATGCAGCGGCCGTCGAAACCAAGCACGGAATCCGCCGGCATATGGTCTTTTAAAAACTGCAGGATCGTGGGAACGCCTTCCTCTCCCATCCTGTACAGTGTGATGCCGCTCCCCGCCAGTTCTTTTTCCGCCTGGATGTAATAGCGGCCGTCGGTCCAGAGCCCTGCCTCTTTTTCACGGACGATGAGCGTTCCGGCAGAGCCGGTAAAACCGCTGAAATACTCTCTTGCCCGGAAGAAATCCGCGACGTACTCGGATCCGTGATAATCCGCTGTCGGGATCAGATAGGTATCGATCCCGTTTGCCTTCATGGCCGCGCGAAGTGCCGCAAGCCTTGAAACACATATGTTGTCCATGATTCTGCTAACCCCTTGATAAGTTTTATGATATTGTGAAAATTTTATCACCTTCAGACAACAAAGCAAACCCCGCCTTTTGGCATATGCTGCCAAAGACCGGGCCTGCCATTTTTGTTATCTGATTCTGTTGATACTACATGAAAAACGGATTACCGCTTATCCATCGGGACATAGGGCAGGTTCTCCGCAATGGCCCGGTAAGCGGGACGGATGATCTTTCCGTTGTTGGCGAGCTCTTCCATCCTGTGGGCGCTCCAGCCGACGATACGCGCCATGGCGAACAGCGGCGTAAAGAGCTCTTCCGGAAGGCCCAGCATCCGGTAAACAAAACCGGAATAGAAGTCGACGTTGACGCAGACGCCTTTGTAGATCCTGCGTTCCTGTTCGATGATCTGGGGCGCGAGTTTTTCCACAAGGGAATAAAGGGCGAACTCGTCTTCAAAGCCTTCCGCCTTTGCCAGCTTTTCGACAAAGCTGCGGAAGATGACGGTACGGGGATCGGACAGGGAATAGACCGCATGTCCTACGCCGTAGATGAGGCCCGCATGGTCAAAGGCCGCGCCGCGAAGGAGTTTCAGGAGGTAATCCGAAACTTCCTCTTCATCCTTCCAGTCTTTTACGTTCTGCTTCATGTCATCGAACATGCGCACGACGCGCAGGTTCGCGCCGCCGTGGCGGGGTCCCTTCAGAGAACCCAGGGCCGCCGCGATGGCTGAGTAGGTATCGGTCATGGTCGATGTGACGACGTGGGTCGTAAAGGCCGAGTTATTACCGCCGCCGTGGTCCATGTGCAGGACAAGGCAGATGTCCAGGATCCTGGCCTCCAGCTCCGTGAACTGCATGTCGGGACGAAGAAGGTGCAGGATGTTTTCCGCAAGGCTCCCCTTATCCAAAGGATGGTGGATGACAAGACTCTGGTTGCGGATGTAGTGGTTGTACGCCTGGTAGCCGTAGGTCGCGAGCATCGGGAAGGTACTGATGAGCTGCATGCTCTGCCGAAGGACGTTGGGCAGGGACGTATCGTCCGCCTTGTCGTCATAGGCATACAGGGTCAGGACGCTCCTTGCCAGCGTGTTCATCATGTCGCTGCTGGGCGCCTTTAAGATGACGTCGCGCACGAAGTTCGTGGGGAGCGAGCGGTAAAACAGGAGCCTCTGCTGGAAGCTGTCAAGCTCTTCCTGAGTCGGCAGGTGGCCGATCAGGAGGAGGTAGGCGATCTCCTCAAAGCCGAAGCTGTTCCTGTCGACGATTCCCTTTACGAGGTCCTCGATGGCATAGCCGCGGTAGAAAAGGTGGCCCTCATCCGGGACTTCCTCTCCGTCCACGATCTTTTTCGCCTTGATCTCGGCAACATTGGTCAGGCCTGCAAGCACACCCTTTCCGTTCAGGTCGCGAAGGCCTCTTTTTACGTTGAATCTGGTATACAGTTCCTGGTCGATGATGTCTGCTTCCCTCGACTTGACCGCAAGCTGGTCGATCTCGGGAGTGATCTCGGAATAGATATTAACTTCGTCTCTGTTCATTTAACTCCTTTAATAATATGTGTTCATTGCTTTCCTGGCGCACCGGATATAGTAAATGAGATATCCGAAAAATACGACATACATGGCAAGATCCAGAATAACGGCGAAAAGGCCGCCGCCTGCCGCGCTCCGGACGGTCCCGCCCGTCAGCTGGTAGGCGCCGAAGGCGATCGTTAGGAAGGAAAAGATCATCATCCTGGGATACATGTAGGCGGCATAGCCGTTGATATCCTTGCACTTTCTGCCGTCATCGGGCTTCCTCAGGACGCCGCCGTTGATAAAGTGTTTTGTTTTGAGCTGCCA
>CAMNCY010000210.1 GCA_946534785.1 uncultured Lachnospiraceae bacterium
CGCTCTTAGCTTCGCGGAGCGATGCGTCTCCACGCAGCGGCACTAAGGCGTCAAAAGACGCCGCCAAGTGCCGGCGGTCGGTAAGGGCCCTCAGCTGTTTATACTATACTGGCGGGTTCCTTTAACTTAAGACATGAGTCACGGAACCTGTCCCCCTGACTCACCTTTGCCTCCCACCCCGGGATCCGGAAAGGAATAATGATGAACACTTCCAAGAATTCTGTACAGGCAGATAATTCGATAACAAGACGCCCTCTTCTTGAACGCCTCGGTCACGAGTGGCTGTTCTGCGACGGCGGGACCGGTACGCTCCTTCAGGCAAAGGGACTGAAGGGCGGCGATCTCCCGGAGACCTGGAATATCACAAGACCGGAGGATATCATTTCCGTACACTGCGCATACCTGGAGGCAGGGTGCGACATCTTCAATGCCAATACCTTCGGCGCCAACTCTCTCAAATATCCCGAGAACTTAAAAGAGATCGTGGAAGGAGCGATCCGCTGCGCCAAAGAAGCGCGCCGGATCACCGGACGTGAGGACGCTTACATTGCCCTGGATATCGGCCCTACCGGAAAGCTTCTGCAGCCTTTGGGCGATCTGGCCTTTGAGGACGCGGTGGAGATCTTTGCCGAGGTCGTCCGGATCGGCGCTGCTGCCGGCGCGGACCTGGTCCTGATCGAGACCATGAACGACACCTACGAGACAAAGGCGGCCGTCCTTGCCGCAAAAGAGAACTGCTCTCTTCCCGTCGTTGTGACCACCGTCTATGACAGCCGCGGAAAACTCCTGACCGGCGCGGGCGTCGAAGCCGTCGTCTCCATGCTGGAAGGCCTGAAGGTGGATGCCCTCGGGATCAACTGCAGTCTCGGCCCCCGGCAGATGCTGCCGATCGTAAAGAAGATCACGGAAGTCGCTTCGATTCCCGTTGTCGTTAATCCCAACGCAGGTCTTCCCCGTACCGAAAACGGCCGCACGGTCTATGATGTCGGTCCGGAGGAATTCACGCAGTGCATGTCCGAGATCGCAGACCTCGGCGTACAGGTCCTCGGCGGCTGCTGCGGGACCACCCCGGACTATATCCGTATGGTGCGGAAGATGGCTTTGGAAAAGGCTTTCCGCCCGCCTCTCCCTAAAGAACGGACTTTTGTCACTTCTTTTTCCCAGGCAGTGGAGATCGGGCCACGTCCCGTCATCATCGGCGAGCGCATCAATCCCACCGGGAAGAAAAAATTCAAGCAGGCGCTCCGGGACAATGATATCGAATACATTCTGAATGAAGCCCTGAAACAGGAAGACTGCGGCGCACACATCCTGGATGTCAACGTAGGCCTTCCGGAAATCGACGAAGTCCGGATGATGGAGACCGTCGTCACGAAGCTCCAGGGCATCACGGGCCTTCCCCTCCAGATCGATACGACAAATGCCGAAGCTCTGGAGCGGGCACTGCGCCTGTATAACGGAAAGCCGATGATCAACTCCGTAAACGGAAAGAAGGAAAGCATCGAAACCGTCATGCCGCTTGCCGCCCGGTACGGAGGCGTTGTTGTCGCCCTGGTCCTGGATGAAGACGGGATCCCGGAAACGGCAGACGGAAGGATCCGCATTGCAAAGAAGATTTATGAGGCAGCTGACCGTTACGGCGTTCCCAGGAAAGATATCGTGATCGATGGTCTTGCCATGGCCATCTCCGCAGACGGCGCAGGCGCCCTTGCGACGCTGGAGACGCTCCGGCGTGTCCGGGATGAGCTGCACGGTCACACGATCCTCGGTGTTTCCAACATCTCCTTCGGCCTTCCGCTCCGGGAGATCATCAATTCCCATTTCCTGACCATGGCCATTTTAAGCGGTCTGAACTGCGCCATCATCAATCCGGCGAGCAGTTCCATGATGCAGGCCTACCGGGCAAGCCTTGCACTGCTTGCCATGGACCCCCAGTGCATAGGCTATATTGAAGCTTATAAGGATGCGGTGCTGGTAACGGGTACTGCTGCCGTCTCCGGCGCTGCGGCAGGCAAAACGGGGACAGCAGAGCCTGCTGCAAGGGATACTTCGAAAGGTTCTCCGCTTTCCGAAGCCATCGAAAGGGGCATGAAGGAAAGCGCCGCCCGCGCAACAAGACAGGCCCTGGAGACCCGGAGCGGTCTTGCCATCATCGACGAGGATCTCATTCCGGCTCTGAACCTGGTTGGTCAGGGGTTTGAAAAGGGCACAGTCTTCCTTCCCCAGCTCCTGATGAGCGCCGATGCCGCCAAAGCTGCCTTCGACGTCATTAAAGAGACGATGAGCGATACCTCCGGCCAAATCAAGGCAAAGATCATCCTCGCAACTGTAAAGGGGGATATCCATGATATCGGCAAGAACATCGTAAAGGTGCTTCTGGAGAACTACGGATATGATGTGATCGATCTCGGAAAGGACGTGCCGCCCGAAGTCATCGTGGAAACGGCGATCCGTGAAGATGTGACACTGGTCGGCCTCAGCGCCCTGATGACAACGACCGTCGTCAGCATGGAGGAGACCATAAAACTTCTGAAGAAAGAGAAGCCCGACTGCCGCGTCATGGTCGGCGGCGCCGTCATGACCCAGGAATATGCCGATGCCATCGGCGCAGACTTCTACGGAAAGGATGCCATGGCGAGCGTCCGCTATGCGGACTCGCTGTTCGCTTGAGTCAGGCGTTGAGTCAGGGGGACAGGTCCACTGACTCGGCTGATACAAAGAATATGGCCGCAAAGCCCGATTTTATGGGCTTTGCGGCCTTTTAAACTGTACACAACGAGTCAGTGGACCTGTC
>CAMNCY010000211.1 GCA_946534785.1 uncultured Lachnospiraceae bacterium
TGAGTCAGCGTACCTGTCCCCCTGACTCTCTTTACCTATATCGTGAGTCAGCGTACCTGTCCCCCCCTGACTCACCAAAGAAGAAAATCACGTTTTTCTTTAGTTTTAGCATCGAATTTTCACGTTTTTATTCCAGTATTGTTCTTTCTCATCACGTTTTTCACCGCTTTTCCGCTTGATTTCTCACGTTTTTCTTCCAGGCAGCCCGGAATGAGCAGAACAGAGCCATCACATCATCTTCAGCACCACGGCCGCGGCAATCAGAAGCACCGCCCCTGCAAACATCAAGGCAGCCTTCCACCTGCTGTCCCGCATACTGTCGATCCCGCCGACACACAGGATCCCGGCAAAACACCCCATCACCGCATATCCTGCATCCGGCCAGATTCCCGCAAAGAATAAAAGCAGGAATACAATGCACCCAAATCCCAGCGCCAGCGATACTGCCGCCAGGACAGCATCCTGCCGGTCCCTCGCCTTCGGCATCCTGCGGCTTTCCAGGCCCGCCGGCACATGCCGCAGCCGGTCCGAACGCACCGCCTCGAAGGACTTGTCCTGCAGGGCGCGCTTCGTCGTCTGCGTCACTCTTTTCCGATTATGCCCGTCTTCTGGACGATTCGTATCTTTTCCGCTGTCTTCTGCCATTATTCACCACCTTGAGCCACGGGGAGTCGCGGGGCCCCCGCGAGTCCGTACTCCGGCCGGTTGATCTCGTCCACGATCCTGCGGATGGGAAGGTCCTCTTCCTGCGTGATCATGGCAAGCACACTCTCCTGCCCTTCTTTCGCAAAAACAGGCCCCGTAATGCGCCGGAACTTGTCGGAGAGCCAATCGATGCCGATGTTCTCCGAAGCCTCTCCGCGGGGCTCGCAGTCCTCAGAAATGAGCGTCCTGCCGTCCTTTGTCGTGATCACGGCGCGGCAGTACCGATGCTCCGGAAATGCTTCCGTAAAGACGGGCTCCTCCGAAAATGACAGCCGCTCCATCATGGAAACGACCGCCGGATCCGGGATCTTCGTCTCATGGATCTGCCCGATCCCCACGTCGCCGTACACGATCGCCGCCGCAACGGGATAGGCAATGTTGTACTGGGCTTCATCTGCTGTCTGCGGCACGATCCGGGACAGATGCGTCGCCTTCAGGAAAGTCCGGATCTCCACCCGCTCGATGTCCTCCGCGGACAGGCCGTTCTCCCGCATAAGGCCGATGCAGGCGTCGATCGCGGGATGCGCCCACCGGCAGCAGCTGTAAGGCTTGAAATAAAGATCCATCACAAGATAGCGCCGCCCCAGGTCATCCGTGAGGTACCTATATTCATCCGCTTCCAGCAGGTTCTTGTTTCCGGTAAAGCCGCAGAGCGTCTCCTCCACGGCAAGGGCGCCGATCATGACACCGAAGGGCACGCCGTCCTTGTTCATGGACGGATAGGAAACGCTCCTGCCGCCGTCCACCAGCGGCGCATTGAACTCCGCTACGGAAAGACAGTTATTGAGCTGCTCCTTTGAAAAACCGTAGATCCGCCCAACGCCCGCCGCTATGCCGGAAGGCCCGAAAGTCCCGGAGGAATGCGGATTCTGATAATAATCCATGATGGCTTCCCCGGAGCGGATGCAGGTCTCATAAGCGGCCATCATCGCCGTCAGGAATTCATTCCGGCCAATATCCTTCTCCAGCGCCGCCGCCAGGACCGCCCCCACGACCGCCGTCCCCGGATGCGCCCGGATCAGGTTGTGGCCATCGTCGATATCATAGGCATTGGAGGAGTGCCCCATTGCCGCCGTGGCTCCCATGAACGTGAACCGCTCGCCGCTTCCCACGACCGGGATCTCCCCCTCGCCGTACAGCTTCTTCGCAAGCTTCAGCCCCGTCCGGAACTGATCGCTCCTGCTCCCCGTTATGAGCGCCCCCGCAAGGTCAATAAAACAGCCCTTCATGCGCGTCTGCACTTCTTCGGGAAGATCCTCCCACTTCGTATTCAGAATGAAATTCTCCAGCTTATAATCCGTTGTAAAATGCATGATCCTTCCTCAAGGCCTTAATACTGTAAAAACAAACCGCCCCGGCAGGGAATCCAGCCAAACAGCCAGTTCCTCGCCCGTAAGTTCCATTTCTTCTCCCTCAAACTCCGTAGCGCCCCTGAAGCACTTACCGTCGTATATACCGCCATAGCACTTTGTGCAAAGCGCATCGTCCGCCGCGATGATGAGATCCCCGGGCACAAGCTGTGCTTCGGAAAAATATGTCACCCTGCTGCACCTTTCATCCCCTTCGGAAAGCTCCGGGCTGATGACGCCGTACCCGCCGTAGAGCCCCGGCGCCGCAAGATCATCCTCCTTTTCCTGCACTCTCACGAGAACATCCCCGGAAGCACCGTCATGCAGGGAAAACAGACTGTGAAGCTGCCGCTCTGCAAAACCGGAAAAATCAGCAAAAGCCGCAGACGAACTGCCGGCAAAAGCCGCTGGCGTGCTGCCCGCAAAAACCGCAGGCGCACCGTCCATTCCGACCACGCCGGCTGTTCCGGTCGCATCGGCCGCTCCATCCATCCCGGCCGCCCCGGCACTCCGCGCCCTTCCTACATACACCTTCGGCACCCAAACGGGCAGGCCGCTCACCGTGATCTTCGGTCTGCGGACAATATAAGGATATGCCGCATTTTCGAGCATAGCGTCTTCTTTGCGGCCTTCATTACCGCCTTTTATGCCGTCTTCTATGCAGTCCCCTGCAACAGCTGCCGCACCCTCAAACGGAACCGGCACCCGGATGCTTTCCCCCGGAAGAATCACCC
>CAMNCY010000212.1 GCA_946534785.1 uncultured Lachnospiraceae bacterium
GCACCTTTCATGGATGCGGTTCAGGCGGTACTGCAGTGTGTTGACATGAAGATAGAGCCGGTCTGCCGTTTTCTTCAGGGACTGTCCCTCGGAAAAATACACCTCCAGGATCGAAAGGTCCTCTTCTGTGAGATCCTTCAGACATTTCTCCAGGAATACGCTTCTGGCATTTTCGGAGGCACTTGCAAGCAGAATCTCCAGGTCGAGATCGTCGAATACAGACAGATTCGATCCGGCATTCAGGCTCTGGATGGCAAGGCCGGCGGCAAGATAGGACTGGTGCAGCTGCGGGAAGCTGACCTTCCGCCCGATCCCGATCTTCAGTAACTCGTGATACTCTTCCGCAAGCTCCCGCAGGATATACAGATTCTTCTGCAGGCCTGCGTCGTCGGAAAACAGCACATATTCATCCGGGTAGCGATATGTATAAAGAGAAAAATCCATCCTGTCGAAGGCGTGGAACAGCTTGGCCTCGATCATGGACAGGTTGGAGAGGTTATAGCGCCGGTCAAGCCGGAAAACAGCGCACCGCCACGGCTCGTTCCCGGGCGAGAGCCCGTTCCTTTGCAAGACCTCCTGCCGGAAATCGGGATGGATGGACTCGCCGTTTATGATGGCACGGACCAGATAGTCTACCTGGGCGCGCTCATTCCGGTCCTTCAGGTCGATCTCGTGCTCCCGGAGAAGCAGGAGAGTGATCCTCTGCGCCAGATAGGCATAGCGGCTTACTTCATCGGGATCTCCCGTGATGCCGATCACGGCTGCCGTTTCCTTATGGTAGCGGATAGGCAGGTTGATGCCCCGGCGGACGCTCCCGGAAGGGTCGTCCTTTCGAATGACGGCGATCTCGCCGCTTTCCGCCGCGTGAAACCCCGCCTCATGAAAACTGCCGACCCGCAGGGGATCCGTACTGGCCAGGATCCTGCCGGAAGGATCGATGAAATTGATATCGTGATCGCAGATCGATTTGAGAGTATCCACGATCTGCGCGGCGAGAGGCGGTTGGATCTGTGCGGGCATCCGGTGTTCCTTTCCTGGGGTTTATATGCACGGAAGTCATCCTGCGGTCTGCAGGATATGCAGGCTATTGATTGGAAAATATATTCCACATAACAACTATTTGCGAATTCTGTCACTTACTATTGTTATACATAACATATTTTCGGGTGCGCCGCAATGTTATAATGCAGGTGTATCAGATATCGAAGTTATGCAGATACTGCAGATGGAAAAATATGACCAAAAATAAAATCAAGGAGGAGCACAGCTATGAAATTTTTATTTGCCTCGGATTCTTTTAAGGGAACCCTTTCCAGTGAAGAGACCGTCAGCCTTCTGGCAAAGGCCGCAAAGGAAGTTTTCGGAGAGATCGAGTACAGCGGCGTTGCTGTTGCCGACGGCGGTGAAGGAACGACGGATGCCGTCATTTCCGCTGAGAACGGCGAGAAGATCTACGTAGACGTGCATGGCCCTCTGATGGAGCAGGCAAAAGCCTATTACGGAAAATTCGGGGAAAACAAGGCCGTCCTGGAGATGGCAGCGGCTTCCGGCCTTCCCATGGTCCCGGAAGATAAGAAAAACCCGCTTTATACGACAAGCTACGGCACAGGCGAGATGATCCTGGATGCACTGAACAGAGGCTTTACGGATATTTCCATCGCCATCGGCGGCAGTGCAACAAATGACGGAGGCATGGGCTGCGTCAGGGCACTCGGCGTCCGCTTCCTGGATCAGGACGGAAAAGAACTGGAAGGCAGGGGAGAAGATCTGGAAAAAGTCTGCACCATTGACGCTTCCGGTCTGGATCCCAGAGTAAAAGATGCGAAGATCACCGTCATGTGCGACGTAACAAATCCCCTCTGCGGCAAGGACGGCGCGACCTATACATTCGGCGCCCAGAAGGGTGCAACGCCCGAGATCCAGGCAAGACTGGAAGAAGGCATGTGCAACTACAGAGACATCATTAAAAAGCAGTTCGGCATCGACTGTGACCAGATCAGAGGTGCCGGTGCAGCCGGTGGCCTTGGTGCTGCTTTGAAAGTATTCCTCGGCGGCGAGATGAAGTCCGGTATCGACACAGTTCTTGACCTCATCAATTTCAATGACCGCCTTGACGGTGTCGACCTCGTTGTCACAGGTGAGGGCAGGACAGACTGGCAGAGCTGCTTCGGCAAAGTCATGCAGGGCGTCGGTGAAAGAGCAAAGGCAAAGGGCGTTACAGCTGTCGGCCTTTCCGGCGGCCTCGGACGCGGCGCAGACCAGATCTTCGAGCACGGAATCGAATCCCTTATGACGACCGTGGATTCCCCGATGCCCCTCGAAGAAGCCCTCGAGCGCGCAGAAGAACTGTATTACCTCGGTGCCATCAGGATGTTCCGCTTTATCAAGGCAGGTATGGAAATCGCCGGCCGCTGAGCCGGAGGCCGGCGGGCCGTGTTTGGCCGCGCTGAGCCGTGTTTGGCCGCGCTGAGCCGTGTTGGGCCGTGTTGGGCCGGGCTGAGCCGGGGTGGGCCGCTGAGCCGGGGGGACAGGTCCGTTGACTCATTGTGTACAATACATAAGCCGCGAAGTGCGTAAAGTACGCGCTTCGCGGCTATTTTAACGTATCACGTGAGTCAACGGACCTGTCCCCGTGGCTCAGCCCCGCAACTTTCCCCCGCAGCTTCCCCCTCTCAACAGACCGTTGCGCATTGCAACGGATCCTTGATGGAACCCATCGCTCATTTGGTCTATGAAGCGAAGCAGCAGAGTACCACATCCATAGGAGCTGCCGCACCGCATG
>CAMNCY010000213.1 GCA_946534785.1 uncultured Lachnospiraceae bacterium
AGAGCGTTCTCTACGCCAAGAGCGGTGGAGTCGTTGGAGCACAGCCATACATCAACATCCTTATCGGTGTAGTTGGAGGACAGGATGTTCTCTGCTCTGGACTGAGCGGTCTCGGTCTTCCACTGAGCGGTAGCAACTTCTTCGAAAGAGGTCTGGCCGGACTGAACTACGAGCTTGCCCTCGTCGATGTACGGCTGCAGCAGATCCATAGCGCCTGCATAGAAGTATCCTGCGTTGTTGTCGCCCGGGTCACCTGCGGTGATCTCCATGTTGAACGGTCCGTCAGCATTTTCCAGATCCAGGGTGTCGATGATGTACTGGCCCTGAACGGTACCGACCATGTAGTTATCGAAGGTCGCATAGTAGGAAACAGCGTCGGAGTCCATCAGCAGACGGTCATATGCGAATACCGGGATATCATTCTCTTTTGCCATCGTAAGAGCTTCGCCGAGGGAAGATCCTTCGATTGCAGCGATAACCAGAACTTCGCATCCGGAAGAGATCATGTTCTCAACCTGGGACAGCTGAGTCTGGACATCGTTGGAAGCGTACTGAAGGTCGACTTCATAGCCTGCTGCTTCCAGCTGAGCCTTCATGTTGTCGCCGTCCTGGTTCCATCTCTGCAGATCCTTGGTCGGCATGGAAACGCCGATCTTCTGTCCATTGCCCGGAAGGATCTCTGCTTCGGTCTCTGCGCCGAATGCTACTGTGCTGAGGCTGCCGAGAGTAAGAGCAGCTGCAAGTGTGATGCTAAGTAACTTCTTCATTCTTCATTCCTCCTTAGGAAATATAATGATCTTGCGGTTCCCCGCTACGATACCCATTCTAGCACAGTCAAATTGACGAAGAAATAGACAGAATTGAGACATTTTAGCCTATTTTTGACGGATGATGTGAAGGGATGGAAATAAAATTAGCACATATTTGGCAAAAAATGTCATTTTCCCAAATATGTGCTATTGACATTGCTAAAAATTGTCAGTCAATTATCAATAATTGTCATCTCACCGTGAAACGGTAGGTCGTCACCGATTCGACCACCTCTCCCGCTCTCAGGATCGGCTTCGCGAAGCCCTCCTGGTTAATGGAATTCGGGTAGAACTGGGTCTCCAGGCAGAAGCCGTCTCTCGGCTTGTAGGACACGCCGCCCTTGCCCGGGACCTCGGGGATGAAGTTGCCGGCATAGAACTGAACACCCGGAAGATCGGTATAGCACTCCATGCAGATCCCGGTCTTCGGCTGGTATGCTTCGGCGAAGCGGACCATCATGCCCTTGTCCTTCTGGATCACGAAGTTGTGGTCGTAGCCGCCGACGAACTTCAGCTGCTCATCGTCCGCATTGATATCGCGGCCGATCTGCTTCTCGGTCGTGAAATCGAAAGCCGATCCCGCCACGGGGCGGTATTCGCCCGTCGGAATAGCCTGGCCGTCAACGACCGGCGTATACTCTTCGCAGCTCAGCCAGAGGATGGTGTCTTCCATGGATCCGCAGTCGTGGCCGCCGAGATTGAAATACGAATGGTTCGTCATGTTGCAGACGGTATCCGTGTCGCACTCTCCCGTGTACTTGATGCGCAGCGCGTTGTCATCCGTCAGCGTATAGCTGCATGTTCCGATGAAGTTTCCGGGATATCCCTGCCGAAGGTCCGCGTCCTTGATGGTGAAGATGATGGTATCCTCTCCGACCACCGCTGCCTTTGCCTTGCGGCTGCTGAAGATGTCCGGGCCGCTGTGAAGGTTGTTGTCGTTGTCATTGACCGGAAGCTGGTAGGTCTTGCCGTTCAGTTCAAACTTCGCAAGGCCGATCCGGTTTCCGGACCTTCCGACCCACGCTCCAAGAAATCCGCCGTTCTTCAGATATTCTTCCGGAGTATCGTAGCCAAGCACGATATCCCTCTTCACTTCATTCTTATCCTCGAACAGGAGAGAGACGATCGTACCTCCCAGATCTGTCACCTTCAACTGTGTTCCCTTAGAGTTTGTAATCGTGTATAACGTATACTCGCTTCCGAAAGGTTCCTTTGTGATTGCCATGTCTGTCCTCCTCCTGTTTCACTTTGATCCGGCCTGTCTGTTCAGGCCGCCGTACCCTGTACCAAAACGCCTGTCCGTGATACTCACGGGCAGGCGCCTGTTGTACGGCTTATGTTATATTACCACAGAACCGGCCGTCAGAACAGTGTGAATCATGCAAACGGATTCTCACTCTTGTAGGGCAGGGATGCCGGCTGGTTCCAGCCGATCTCGTCCTGTGCGACACCGATGTACTTGAAGACTTCGAACAGGGACTTGCCGTAGTGTCCGAAGGCCACTGCTCCGTGATGCGGATAGCCCTTCTCGATCAGTACGTGACGATAGAAGCGGCCCATCTCCTTGATCGCGAAGATGCCGATGCCTCCGAAGGATCTGGTAGCGACCGGAAGGATCTCACCCTGTGCGACATATGCGCGGAGGATGTTGTCCGAGGTGCTCTGCAGACGGTAGAAGGTGATGTTTCCGGGCTGGAGATCGCCTTCGAGGGTTCCGTTGGTAACTTCCACCGGAAGGTTCCTGGCCATGATCTTCTGATACTTCATCTCTGCGTTGCACAGTCTGCTGGAGCAGGTATTGCCGCAGTGGAAGCCCATGAAGGTGTCGGTATGCTTGTAATCGAACTTGCCCTTGATGGACTCTTCGTACATATCTGCCGGTACGGAGTTGTTGATGTCAAGCAGGGTGACCTCTTCGCCGGTGATGCAGGTGCCGATGAACTCGGACAGAGCGCCGT
>CAMNCY010000214.1 GCA_946534785.1 uncultured Lachnospiraceae bacterium
CACTTTTTAATGAAGTACGACAAGCGGTGACTGTACACACTCCCGTGCGTGTCCCGATCTCTCGTTCCGGACATTGCGCACGTCGTTTCTGCACTGGGCAGACTGAAATTCGGTACAGTGACTTGTCGTCAGATTATTGGGCTTTTTATGTCTTACCTGGTCGATGTAAGACGCCCCAGACATTCGCTCCACGGAAAACCCGCCTTCGGCATTGCCTTTGGCGGCAACCTCACGCTTCAAAGCTATCATGTCACAGCGAGAATAATTCTACACGATACACGGAAGACATGCAAGAGGTGTTTGAAATATTTTTCTACGTTTTTTACAAATTATCACAGGAAATTTTGGAGAAATTTTGTCAGCACGTTCCGGCGGGTTCCGACAGGTTCCGATGAATTCTTCCCCTTCCGCCCCCTGCAGCCGTCCGCCCTCCGGAACACGAGAACGCAGAAACGAGGTGCACAGAAAAGCTGCCGCATCATCACGATGCGGCAGCCGAACACATCAATTATTCATTTCCGGGCAGAGCCCGTCCGTTCCTCAGATCTCGTCGTAGACGTCGGTGATGCTCTTGTCCGGTTCTCCGCTTGCCAGGCTGACGATCACGTTGGCAACAAGGCCCAGGCAGAATGCAGGAAGAAGCTCATAGATCGCAAACACGCCGCCGATGGGCGCGATGAGGAATTTCCAGATGAAGACCATGGCGCCGCCGACCACAAGGCCCGCAAGGGCGCCCTGCTTGTTGGATCTTCTCCAGAACAGAGCAAGGAGCATGGTCGGTCCGAATGCTGCACCGAAGCCCGCCCAGGCAAAGGATACGACACGGAATACCGAGCTGTTGGGATTCCAGGCGAGGATGATCGCGATAGCGGCGATACCGATGACGGTCGCTCTTGCGATGATCATGTTCTTCTTCTGATCCAGCTTGATCCCGAAGAATTCCTGGATGAGGTCCTGGGATACACTGGAAGCCGCCGCAAGGAGCTGGGAGTCCGCGGTCGACATGGTGGCTGCCAGGATGCCCGCCAGGATGATGCCTGCAGTAAAGGCGAAGAAAACGCCATGGCGGCTCATAAGGTCAGCCATCTTGATGATAACGGTCTCGGAGTCGGAGCTTGTCTCCAGCATCGGGATACCGCCCGCTACGGAAACGCTGTAGCCGATGATGCCGATGAAGACGGCGACTGCCATGGAGATCACGACCCAGACGGATGCGATCCTTCTGGAGAGCTTCAGCTCGTTCTCATCGCGGATCGCCATGAAACGGAGAAGGATATGAGGCATGCCGAAGTATCCGAGGCCCCACGCCAGTGTGGAAACGATGCTGAACAGGCTGTAAGTGCCGGCCTGCTTGTTCGCCCAGTCATAGCCCTGGGTCAGGGAAAGGTAGCCGGGAAGGGCTTTCGCATTCTCCACGACGGCGCCCATGCCGCCTGCCTGGTCGATCCCGAAGAAGACGACTACGATAAGCGCGATGGTCATGAAAATACTCTGAATCAGGTCCGTTGTGGAAACAGCCAGGAAACCGCCCATGGTCGTATACGCCACGATGATGATCGCACCGAAGATCATCGCCATATGATATTCAATGCCGAAAAGGCTGTTGAAAAGCGTTCCCACCGCCTTAAAACCGGATGCGGTATAAGGAATGAAGAACACGATAATAATGAGCGCCGCGATAAGGGAGATGATATGCTGGTTGTCATGATATCTTCTCGAGAAGAAGTCCGGGATGGTATAGGCGCCGATCTTTGCGGAATAGCGGCGGAGCCGCTTTGCGACAAAGAGGAAGTTCAGATAGGTGCCGATCGCAAGACCGATCGCGGTCCAGCCGACCTCCGCAACGCCGGCGATATAGGCAAGTCCCGGAAGTCCCATCAGCAGATAGGAACTCATGTCGGACGCCTCCGCGCTCATTGCGGTGACCAGGGGTCCGAGGGAACGGCCGCCGATATAGAAGCCGTCGGAAGTCTCCGTTGCGCCCTGCCGGTTGAAGATCACGCCGATCAGGAGCATGACGAACAGATAAGCCACGATAGTGGCGATGATCAGAATTTGTGCTGTAGTCATTACCCTCCTCCATCTGCACCCTGCTGTTCTTTTCCAATGCTGTAAAACAGGCTGCTTTCTGCAGCTTCAGGTGCACAATGGCGATTATAGCACAGCAAAAACAAGAACGAAATACAGAATGGAGTACAGAATAAGTTCCGTACTCCGTTTCTGAAATCATCAATATTTCCTTTAAAATAAAGGTTTTTAAACTATACAAATTACAAATAAACAGCTGAACACAAAACAAAATATTTGTTCAAAAGCAGGTCACGCCCGGAAGCTTTCCAGGAACAGGGGCGTCATCCTGTCGCTGTAGGCGACCAGGGAATACTCTCCGCCGGAGAGACACCAGTCATATAAAAGCGCCCTCTCCCACATGGCATAGGCCCTGGTGATCTCGTTCACCGTCATATCCTGCCGCAGTTCGCCGGCCGTCTGTCCCTTCTGGATGACCTTTCTGAGGAGCCTGAAATACAGCCGGTTCCTGTCCAGCAGATGCTTTTCGCCCTGGGCGAGGAGCTGCGTGGAAAGCAGACGCGTCATCAGTTCCCGGGAGATGCTGTTATCGATCATGGCGAACAGCTCATGATTCAGATAGACCAGCTTCTCCGGCGCATCCCCGTGCTCCCCCAGGGTATCCTGCAGCTTTTCATACTGCTCATCGAAGACGTAGGCCAGCGTCCCCAGAAGTGCATCCTTTCCGTCA
>CAMNCY010000215.1 GCA_946534785.1 uncultured Lachnospiraceae bacterium
TATCATGATCATCCTGGGGGGTATCCTGATCGTTGCATTCTGGGTCGGGGCCCTTATCGTGTCACTGAAGATCAATAAGACCGTTTTCCGTAAACTGGAGAAAAAGAAGGGAAGCAGCATCACGCTCCAGTTCCTGCAGAAGGTCATTTCCCTCGTCTGCGTGCTGGTCTTCATTGTCATTCCCCTGGGCGGAAAACGATTTGCCGAGTCACTCCTCGGCAGTACCGCGGTACTGGCCGCTGTCATCGGTCTTGCCGCCGGCGACGTCATCAAGGACATGTTCGCAGGCCTCGAGATCAGTATCTACAAGCCCTTTGACGTGGGTTCCAGGATCATGCTCGAGGACGGAACAGCCGGCATCGTGGAAAAACTTACCCTCCGCCATACGGTCCTGAAACTGATCGATACGACAAGGCTCGTTGTCCCCAACAGCCGCGTTTTCAAGGCGCTGGCGCAGAACGGAATCGAGATCCCCTACAACTATGTCAACGTCGTCATGCGGGAACAGGACGGCGGCAAAAAAATGCAGGTACCGAAGTACCCGCAGTTGATACGGCCGCCGCTCCGGCAGCTCCGCCTTTTACTTTTTGACCGGCGCCCAGGTCGCGATGAAATTCATCCCGATCCCTCCGGCACTGTTCCCGATGATGTTCAGGAGTAGGAACCACAGGCCCGCCGGCGTAAAGAGCCTGCCCGCATAGGCCAGGTAAAACATGTTCGCGACGCAGTGCTCGAACCCGCACAGGATGAAGACCATGACGGGCAGCACGATGATGAGCGCGTTCTTCGTTCTCTTATACCCCTCCACCGCAAGATAGATCATGATATTGCAGAAGACGCCCCGGCAGAGGACCTCGAGAGGTGTCTCGGCCAGTCTTTTGGCGGCCGCCGCTTCCGCGGAAATGGCAAAACCGGATCCTGCCGCAAGAAGCGCCGTCAGAAGGGCCCCGGCAAGATTCCCGGCAAGGACGATGAGGACAAAGCGGAGGCTCTCCTTCGTCGGCTGCGCATAGCATACTTTTCCGGTAAAAAGATTGGTCTGCAGGGATACGATCGCAAGAAGCCCGCAGGAAAACAGGAACGCTCCGAGCACGTTGCTTTCCACGGACAGGAACGCGATACAGCCGATGGAAATGCACATGCCGCCGGCGATACTTTTCAGGAAATCACTCATATCTGAAATTCTCCTTTCACCGGAAACCAATTATAGCAGAAAGCTCTCCCTTGTGTGTATCATATCGCAATGACTTTTCTTCCTGCTCTCCCGGCAGGCAGAAGGTGATCGTGATGAACCTGCCGTCGGAAACGATATCCCGGACCGATGCGCCGCAAAGCTTCCGCGCTTCTTCCAGAAGCGCCTTTTTCTCCGGATCGTACCGGCCGACGTCATCGCTCGTCATGTATACGGATCCGCACAGATGATCCAGCATCACCACGGCGCGGCGCTGCTCCTTACTGAGGGAGATCTCCGTATCCCGCAGGAGGAAAACATCCGGATCGCACCGGAAGACCGTGCCGTCCATGCAGTGCCGGAAGATCGTATTCTGGAGTGTCACCTTCGTCGAAATGCGCTCGCGGTGCATGGGTCGCATATAGAAAACGTCATCGAATTTCAGGGAGATGTCAGGCCCGATCCTGCAGTAATCCACAAGTCCGAAGGCCGATGCCAGGGGAACACCGCAGCCAAGGATCAGCTTATCGCCAAGGCACTCCCGAAGGAGTTCCATTCCGTCCCGCATGAGCTGCGCCCTTGTAAGGCCGGCTCTTTCTTTTGCCATGGCCGCCGCGTACAGAAAGTCCAGTTTGAACAGGTCGAACCCCATGCTGCTGTAATGCTGCAGCACTTCCCGGATATACGCCCGCACATCCTCTCTTCGGATATCCAGCGCCGCCTGGGTGCTCCAGTTGCAGCCGGCCCATACGGGCTCACCGTCTTTTCCGCGAAGGACCCAGTCCGGATGCTCCCGGAACAGGCGGCTGTCCTTTTCGCAGACAAACGGTGCAAGCCAGATACCTGCCATCAGGCCCTTCTCATGGATCCTGTTCACGATGGGTGAAAGGCCCGAGGGGAATTTTGCCGGATCCACATCCAGCCAGTCGCCGACAAAGGTCTCGAACCCATCGTCGATCTGGAACAGGTCGAATTCGCTGCTGTCGATCCCCTGCAGGTTCTCCAGCATCTTCTTTTCATTGATATCCTGGTAGAAACGATACCAGGACGTATAGCCGCGGACCGGTTTTGCCTTGCAGGTGCCGAAGGCCCGGAAATACTTTTCCAGGATCTTTCCGGGCTTCCCGGAAAGGCACACAAAATCAAAGAGCGTAAACGTCCCGCCCTCTTCCACGAAGGCACCTTCGCAGTCCGACTGAAGCCGCACGCGGCCGTTGTCCTTCTCGTAACAAAGGATCAGGTAACTCCTGTCGTCGTTGTAGGAGCCGATCAGTTCCGCATCCCCTTCCGGATGACGGACATAGCCGAAGGTATAGCCGTGGAGCTCGTTCTTTTTATACGGATGGAACAGGGAATCCCCGTAGGCTTCAAAATGAAATCTGTCACGGATAAAAGCAGGGACTTTCCGGATATCATGGAGCGACTCGTCAAAACCGAACTCCCGGGTATCCGTCCAGGACTGGTATCCGTTCACACAGATCCTGTCGGAAGGCGCAAGGCGCTGCGGCAGTGTAATGCAGGCATCCGCCATGGTCAGCGGGCGCTTTGCACGGATCTTCACGGTGATGCGGG
>CAMNCY010000216.1 GCA_946534785.1 uncultured Lachnospiraceae bacterium
TGAACGTACCCTGGGAAGGCATCGTAAAGCCTTCCGCAGCAGAGGATGACGAAGATGAAGAACCGGCTGATGCTGACGCCGGTACATCCGGCGACTGGCCAGGCAATCTCAGTGAAACAGGATCGGCGCCTTATTTCGATCAGGATGCCTGGGGAGAGGATCATCCAGAAGCGTGGGAGCAGCATGCGGATACTTTTGATACGGTATGGCGCAGCTTTCTGCAGTGGCTGGCGGCGCTCCTGCTCGGAGGCGGGATCGGCAGCACACTCGGAGGCGGCGCGGGCAGTGCCCTGGGCGGCGCAGTCGGAGGCTTCCCGGGAGGACCGGGAGACGGAACTTCAGGAGACGAAACCGCAGGAGATGGAACTTCAGGAGATGCGGCTGAAGGATCTGCCGATGAAGATGCAGAATCGCAAAGACGGCCCTGGTCCTGGGAAGATCCGTCGAGTCTTCCGGACGGCTGGAAAATAGACCGGGAAGGAGCGCTCCGGTTCAGGGACCCGGTCACCGGTGAGCGCATGAAATATGAACTCACAGGCTACAATGAAGAAACCGGGGAGCCTCAATACATTGACAAGAGAGGATCCCACTTAACCGAATCGATGATCCGGGACATGTATGATTTCCGGGAAAGAAACGCCCACAATGTCGCATTGGACGAATCGACCGGGAAGCGCTGGGCCGAGGAACAGCACGATCAGAACCAGGCAAAGTGGGATGAAGAACGGGCCACTGGCGTGACAGAGGATTCCAGATGGTGGTCGGATTTTAAGGAGGAGCAGCAAAGAGAACAGAAACGGGAAGAATATATGGACAGACTTGCCGCTCAATACGGCAAGGATTCAGATGATATAAATGGCATCAAAAAAGAAATTCTGAAGGACAGGACAAAAGCCGGAATCGAATATGAGCGGCAGATGGAAAAGGATGCCTGGCTGGAATTCGGTGAAAAGACAGCGTCCCAGGTCGAGTCAGTCGCGGATGTGGCCATCAATACGCTTGGCGAGGTGACCGGACCTCCGGGCAAGATCATAAAAAACGCGTATACATTTGCAAAGCCGGGCCTGTCCAAACTGTCGGAGTCGATCGCGGAGGGAAAGGACGTCTATGATACGATGACGGCAATTGCCCAGGGAACCGCGGAAGGCGCGATCGGCGTGCTTCAGAACGAGGTGGACGGCTTCGGCATGGCAGTCGGCGGGGACGTGCTGAAAACAGGACTTGACGGGATCGTACAGGGCAAATCTGCGGAAGAGATCAAGCGCGATATGGAAAAGACTGCCCTCGAGAGCGGTATGAACTATGGGATCGGACAGATCGTCAGCGGTACAGGCAAAAAGATATCCGATAAGATAACAGCTCCAAAGACCCAGAAGGTGGGAAAGACCCTGGATTCCTTTGACAAGATGGGCGCCGACGGCTGGAAGAACATGCTGGGCAATAAAGAGGCGAGTACTCTGGCCAAACAGAAAATCGCCTATTACAAGACTGCGACAAAGAACATTCAAAATATGGAGAACTGGACCAAAGCAGGAACGAACCTTTTTGACGAGGTCTTTAAGCGAAAGGTGACCGGCGAAGCGACTTCCATCCTCGCAGAAACAGGCGCCGCTTACAGACAAATGGCGGATAAGGAAATGGAACGCGCAGCCCAGGTGATTGATAAAGTGACCGGAGGAAAGCTGCGGAACCCGCAGTCCAAGGTGGTGGACAGTATCAGGAAATAAAGCAGTATTCACAGTCACTGAGGCAGGAGCGGTGGGAGGAAAACGGTACCGGCCGATATCAGGGACGGGCATATCATATTGAAGCAGGAGCGGCAGGAGGAAACAGCATGGACGAAAGACAGTATTATGAGCAAAAAGCAGGAAAAGGAAAACGGAAGTTCCCGCTGGCCTTGCTGATGGGTCTCGGCATGATCGTGCTGGTCGCCGCCATCTTTGCAATCGTTTTCTTTCCGATGTTTGATAATTCGGAGGATAAGCCCTTTGGCGGGGCTAAGATCAAAAAACAGGAGATCTGGGCGGCGGACGGATTGAGCCTTACAGCGGAGGAACTGGCGGCGTCAGGAGGAGATTACCGGCCGCAGCTGGCAGTTTCCCTGAGCATCAAAAATGATACGCAGCAGGATCTGAGGCTGGTCTGCGAAGGCCTTGCCGTCAATGGAGCCGCCATGCAGTCTGATTTTACCGCAGAGCTTCCAAAGGGAACCTCGACCGGCGCCCTGCTAAGACTGGATGACAGGGTTCTGTATGATATGGGGATCAGGACGGTCGGCAGCATTCGGATGGAGTTTGCGGCATATGAGCCTGCTTCCGGAAAGCTCCTTTACAGATCGGGACCGCTGACGCTTACGACTACAAAGGCTAAGAAAGCGGACGAGCCGAAGCCTCCGTATTCCATGAATCGTTTTCATGAACAGGACGGGATCATGCTGGCTTCGACCAGTCTGTATCCGGCATATACCGACAAAAGCAGTGCCGTCGGCTTTTATGTGGAAAACAATACGGACCGGGACATCGCGGTGACCCCGAAGGATACAGCAGTAGATGGAAAAGCATATCCGAAGGATGGAAGTTTTGTATTCCCGGCGGGCACCAGGGGGACATTTTATCTGGAGCTGGCCTGGGATGAACTTGAGGATGTTCTCCCGATGGAGAAGCTGACGGGAAGCTTCATGGTCGCCGACCGGGAAACCGGTGCGCCGGTCGCTGAAGCGCCGTTCGAATTCAGGCCGTA
>CAMNCY010000217.1 GCA_946534785.1 uncultured Lachnospiraceae bacterium
TGGCCTCGCGTATTAAAGAAGAGACACCGGAAGTGGAGATCACCATCTGCCAGCATGAGCCCTTCTCCGGCGCCCATGTGGGGCCCGGGATGCTGGGACTTTTCTTCCGGGGAAAGGAACGGTAAGCCGCGGTGAGTCACGGGGAGAGTCACGGGGACAGGTACGCTGACTCACCCATCGCAATTAAAAACCCGCCATATAGTATAAACGCTGCGGGCACGCTCTCGCTCCTAGCTTCGCGGAGCGATGCGTTTCCGCTGCAGCGGCACTAAGGCGTCAAAGGACGCCGCCAAGTGCCGGCGGTCGGTAAGGGCACCGCAGCTGTTTATACTATATTGGCGGGTTTATTTATATTCCGGTCGTGAGTCAGCGTACCTGTCCCCCTGACTCACCCTCGGGACTTAGCTCGTATAGTTATCGAAGTATCCCTGGACCAGGACAACGGGAGTTCCCTTGTCGCCGGATCCGCTGGTAAGGTCGCATAAGGAACCGATCAGGTCTGTCAGCTGGCGGGGAGTCGTTCCCTGGGAAGCCATGCTGCCCTTGAGGTCGCCGTCCTTTTTGCGGATGCTCTCGGAGATCGCGTTCTTTAATGCTTCGCCGGAAAGATCTTTGTAGTCGTTGTCCGCAAGGTACTTGAGCTTCAGCTCGTTGGGAGTGCCGATCAGGCCGTCCGTGAAGAAGGGAGATACGACCGGGTCAGCCAGTTCCCAGATCTTGCCCTGGGGATCTTTGAAGGCGCCGTCGCCGTAGACCATGACTTCCACGTGCTTGCCGGTGGCATCCGCGATCCTCTTCTGGATATCCAGGACGAGGGGCTTTGCGTTTCTGGGGAAGAGCTTTACCTTGTCCTCTGTGGACTTGTTGGAGCCGAGAAGGCCGTAGTCCTCATTGAAGCCGGAGCCGTTGATGGAGGAGGTCATGATATCGTCCATACCAAGAACGACGCTTGCGCCTGCCGCCTTGAGGATCCTCTTGGTGCGCTTTCTGGTGTGGATGTCGCAGGTGATGATGCGGTCCGTATAATTCAGGATCGTCTTAGCCTGGTTGGCGAAGATGATCTCGGGCTCTGCACCGCACTCCCGGATGACCTGCTCATAGTAGGCAACATAATCAACACCGGTGAACTCGTGGACATTGTAACCGAAAAGCTCACGATATTTTTCCAGTGTAAGGACATCGCTGTAGGGATTGATGCCGGCCTCGTCGATCTTATCCAGGCTCACCAGCTCGTTTCCGACTTCATCGGAAGGATAGGAGAGCATAAGAACGACCTTCTTAGCGCCTTTTGCGATGCCGCGCAGGCAGATTGCAAAGCGGTTTCTGGAAAGGATAGGGAAAATAACACCGACGGTCTCACCGCCGAGCTTGTTCCGGACATCCTCTGCGATCGTATCAACACTGACATAGTTTCCCTGGGCACGGGCCACAACGGATTCAGTGACTGCGATGACATCCCTGTCACGAAGTGCAAAGCCGTCGGAATCCGCCGCATTCAGGACACTTTCCGTTACGATCTTCGCCAGATCGTCGCCTTCTCTGATAATAGGGCAGCGGATGCCGCGGGAAACAGTACCAACAAGACGTTCTTTCATCTTATATATTTCCTTTCTAAACTAGTCCGCCTTTTCCCGTACACGCCGCATAACAGGCATTTCCGGATGCATAAAAGGCAGGTATCCTTAAAACCGTCCATCATTATACTATAGAATGCTTTTTCTGGAAAACTGAATTTTTCTTTACGGTGCTTGGTTATTCCCTGAATGGAAAGGAAAGTATATAATGTTTTTCTGAATAATAACGCTTTAATCTCTGCAGGACTGGAGGCTTAACATGTATCAGCTGCAAAGCGGCAGGCCGGAGGATGTTTCCGGGCGCCTTGAAAAAGAGATCCGCGTCTATGATCTTCTGGACCGTCTTCATATCGCATATGAGAGAGTGGACCATGAACCGGCGGAAAATATGGAAGCCTGCCTGGAGATCGACAGGGCGCTGTACCCGGCGGTCATCTGCAAGAACCTGCTTCTGTGCAACCGGCAGCAGGACAGGTTCTATCTTCTGATGATCAAGGAAGACAAGAAGTTCAAGACAAAAGAGATCTCCGGCCAGATCGGCAGCGCAAGGCTTTCTTTTGCCGACGGGAAATACATGGAGCAGTTCCTGGACATCACACCCGGCTCGCTGAGCGTGATGGGGCTTATGAACGATACGGAGAATCAGGTGCAGCTTCTTGTGGATGAAGAGGTCCTGCAGTCGGAGTATGTGGGGTGCCACCCGTGCATCAATACCTCCAGCCTCCGAATCAGGACAGCGGACGTATTTGATATTTTTCTGAAGGCAGTACACCATGACTGCATAAAAGTGACATTAAAAGGAGAATGAGATCTATGGCAAAACCGGGCGCATTTATGACAACGCTTGCGGCTTCTTCCTGCAAGCTGACGAGGTCCCTGCTCAGGAAAACAGGACGAGGCGGCACCGCCATTCCCGGCAAGGTCGCCATGAAGGTCTCCGCGGACATCCTGAAATCGGTCTCCGAGGGGATGGAGATCGTCCTTGTGACGGGAACGAACGGAAAGACCACGACCTGCAACATGATCGAGCATGCCGTTACGGCAGCCGGAAAAGAATGCATGCTGAACCGCTCCGGCGCGAATCTCCTGTCCGGGATCACGGCGGATCTTACCTGCAATACGACCTGGAACGGGAAG
>CAMNCY010000218.1 GCA_946534785.1 uncultured Lachnospiraceae bacterium
CCGGGCTGGTCCGCCTGCTTACAGTCAAAAAGCATGAATTCCTTTTCCCATCCGGCTCCGTACCTCCAGCAGCGCAGAGCGTGCTCCTCCGGGAGGAGCGCGTCCAGGGACCAGTCCCACAGTTCCGAAAAAGAACCGTCGTCCGCCGCGTAAGCGGGATGGGGATGATCCTTGGAATAGTTGGAAACAAAGGTGCACTTTTTCAGATCGAAACCGTCTTTTTCCCGCTGGCTGTCCGTCATCATGAACCAGGACAGGGATTCCTCAGAACTGAGCACATAGGTGGGATCGATATGATAATTGTGTCCGCCGATCCGGACATAGCTCCATTCATGATCGTTTCCCATTACGACCGTGGCATCCACCCCTGCCTGCATCAGCAGATAGGAGTAGGCCGGCGCAATCTCGCTGCAGATGCCCGTTCCGGTTCTGAAAAGGCGCAGGGTGGTTGTATAATCCACATAGGATTCGGTTCTCTTTTCGTTCGTTTCCCAGTCATAGAGATAATTCCGGAAGAAATAATCATACAGGGCAGCGGCTTTCTCCAGATCCGAATAATCCTCTTTCAGAGCATCGTTCAGGATCTTTTCAATCTGGGCGGCAAAATCCGCGATCCGGGCGGAAGCCTCCTCCCGGGGGACAAGATAGGTGAACTCCGCGACGCCGTCCTTGACGGAGTTCCCCCGATCCCAGGCATAATCGATCAGTTCCGTCAGTACGGGGAAACACAGCCGGGGAAACTGGCCCATCACCCAGTTATAGGTCTTCTGATCCGGGCAGGCAAAGGTATCCTCGCCGGCCATGACCGCATCCACCAGGTGATACCAGGTTTCACACATGGTTTTGCCGAAGACTTCCTCCATATAGACGGAGCAGACCCCGGGCCGGAAAACATAGCCGTTTTGTCCGGCGGCTTCGGCAGCCGGCTGCGGAGAGACGGGGAGGGCTTCCCCGCATGCGGTCGGGCAGGCGATGAAAAAGACGAGAAGGACAAGCACCGCCGTGAAAAGGAAGAACCGGTTTGCTCCGTAACGTTCCGGTCTGCAGGCCGCTGCCGGCTTTTCAGAATATGCCATCCGTGTACCCCCTTTAATGAATGTCTTATTTATTCGCAAAGATGGGCTGGCCGTTTACCGCGATATCGCCGTCAATGGGGATCAGCAGATAGCTCCGGCCGTCGATCACTCGCGTTTCCAGCAGATCCGCCTGTTTGGGATCCACCTTGATGGAAACGCTGGGCATTTCCACCTTGAACTGTTTGGGAGTCACCACGTTGACCGCCGGAAGAACGGCGCCTGCGCCGAAGGTGGCGTCATAGCCCTTCCGGAAGGCTTCGACCTTTTCTTCGGATATGCCGCTGTCGGTGAGCATCCGGGCCACATCCTGCTTGGAAAGCGTAAGCGGTTCATCGTCTTTGGGGTGCTCTTCAATCAGGCCGGAGACGGCTTCATGCATCTCCTGCACCACATCCAGGGAGCAATCCGTGCCCAGGCTCTGGGCCAGCAGCGTCTGAAAATGATCCGTCTGCTCCGCAGCGGGCATTTCCGCCTCCACGTTAAAGGCGGCCTTCAGGAAATCCGCATGGGCGTCATTGCTGTCTTTGCTGAAGAAAAGGATGGTATTCACGTCGGCAGCGCCGTCTTCATAAAGCGGGAAAAGGAAGCCCAGAGCCGGAGCGCCGGCCAGCCACTCCGGAGAACGCTCATGGAAGACCCCGTCGGCAGGGAGATATCGCAGGGCGGGCTTATCCTGTTTCACCGGGCAGACAGCGCAGAGAAAGTAGCTGAAAGCCCGGTCGGAGTTGTCATAATCTATTTCTCCATTCACGTCGCGCTTCCGGACGTCCAGATCATCATGCATCAGAAGGATCAGCCAGTTTTCGGCATTCTGCGCGTCTTCCACAGACTGCATGTCAGGATGCTCCGCACGGATGCCGGCAATCAGGCGGGTAAAGAGCGCCTGAAGGCTTTCGGGATCATTCATTCCCGTGTCCCGGACGCGGAGAAGCAGATCCACGCTCTCCGCCGGAAATGCGGTGGGGATCAGATTCTGCCCGATTTGCCCGGAAAGCACTTTTTTGAAGAGAGACATATATTTTTCATTTTCCTGCTCGTAAAGCGTCGCAACAGGAAGCTGGAAGCTGGTAATGGGATTTCCGATATGGTCCACATAGCAGCCGCAGATGAGCGAAGGATTGCGTTTGTCGGGATTGAGCCGTCTTTTGATTTCCGCCAGGTCTCTTTGATTCATGCTATTCAGATGGTCCTTTCATATTGGTGGTTTCCTGCCCGCATTCCGGCAGCCCCTATGCTCTGCTGCGGGAATGCGGCACGAGGCCTATTCTACCATCTTGTATCTGCGGTTGCAACGAGAACACAATGTATTGTACACTGTATAACTATGCCGATCCCCCGGACCGCTTTTTCGCCCGGGGCTGGCAGGAGCTCTTCGGGTATGAAGTCCCTGAAGCCGCAAAAAAGCCCGGTGCCACGATTTCATCATGGCATTGCCGGGCGGATATGATACCGTGATCGGCGATGGCGGGGCCTGTTTTCCTCCTTCAGAGTTTTGGATTGCCTGTAAATCAGACGTATTTTCTCTATGCATGAACGTAAGATGGCATTCCGGCTGATAATGATGTATTATCATACGGCACACCTGCGGAAAAGCAGGTGTCATAATAAAT
>CAMNCY010000219.1 GCA_946534785.1 uncultured Lachnospiraceae bacterium
ATCATTGAGAAACACTTTGACCTTATAAATATCGACATGGCGGCGCTTCCCGGAAAGGTCGAAAAGGATTTCCGGCAGCGCTGCGCCAGAGATTACCGGCTGGAATCGGCCCTGGATCTCTATGAGTTCACAGCCATTATCATCCGGTGCGTCCTGCAGTACAACAACTACCACTACATGGAGGCTTTCCGCAAAACGCGGCAGATGAGACAGCTTCATGTAAAGCCTATCCCCAGGGATGTCTGGGATTTCGGCATCCGGTACATGAGCGGCGGCCTCAGGACCATGGACCGGGAACAGGTCCGGTACCATCTGCTCCCGAAAGGGGAAGCCTCCGTTACCCGGATGGGGATCCGTTTTGACGGCCGCTATTACACCTGTGACCAGGCAGAGCAGGAAAGATGGTACGACCTGGCCAGGTCTGATTCCTCATGGAAGGTGACGGCCGCTTATGATCCCAGGGATGCCGGGCTCATCTACATCAGCCCAACTTCCGGTGCTTCCCCGGTGGAATGCCGCCTTCTTCCCAAAGACCGCGTCTATGAGGGAACCAGCACGGAAGAAGCCCGGAGGATCGCGGCTTTCGACCACGAGGAGCAGGCGGCGTACGCACCGACAGAGGACTTCCACAGGATACAGTTGGAGGAATTCATCGAAAAAACAAAGGCGGATGCCCTTGCGAAACTGCCGCAGGCTCCGAAGAAAAGCAAGGCTGCCCGGGTCTCCGAGATAGAAGCAAACCGTAAGAAAGAAAAAGAGGCCATCCGGGAAAGGAATACCGCGGAAACAATGAAGCGGCAGGGGATCCTTCCGGAATCCGAAAAAGATGCTGCGGGTCCGCAGGCGGTCTCTCCGATCACCAGGATGCTGCAGGAAGCCCTTGACAACGCATTGAAAGGAGGCTCCAATGACAGCAACAATTCATAACGCGTTTTACCGCGATGAGGTCCTTGATGAATTCCGCTTCAACCCGCTGATCGAGGCACTTCCGCCTCCCTTAGAACCGGGCGATGCCATTGCAAAACTGATGATCCGCCCGCCTTATTCCGACACGGAACGGAATGCCCCCTCTTCTTACCGTCAGCTTTATACCCAGAGGATCGTCCGCCTTCACCAGCCGATGGAACGGGAAGTGGATGTTTTCGGGCGGATCGACCGCTGTATCCGGTGGGGTTATGCGGACCGCAATCCGCTTTCATCTTCCTATGCCGCCCAGCTTGCGGCAGGGATGTCCGCTTCCGTATTCCGGGGAAGCCTGAATTATTCAGGCGGCTATCATCCCCATACCTACGGGTTTTCCATCCTCGGGATTTCCGGGATCGGCAAGAGCACGACCGTTGAAAGCATACTTTCCCTGTACCCACAGGTCATACGCCATACACAGTATCGCGGGATCCCTCTGGTCATGCACCAGATTTCCTGGCTGAAGATCGACTGTTCCTGCGACGGGTCTCTGAAAGGCCTGTGCATGGATTTCTTCCGGGAACTCGACGGCCTGCTCGGCACATCCTACAGTGAGCAGTACAGCTCCCGGCGCGCGACCCTTGACCGGATGATGATCGCCATGTCCCGCCTGTGCGTGTCCCACAACGTAGGCGTCCTGATCATTGATGAGATCCAGAACTTATGCAGCGCCCAGAAAGGGGTTCCGGAAAGGGTCCTGAACTTCTTTGTGACACTGGTCAATACGATCGGTGTTCCCGTGATCATGATCGGGACACCTAAAGCCCTCTCTATTCTGCAGAATGAATTCCAGCAGGCAAAACGCGGAAGTGGCCAGGGAGATGCCTTATGGGAACGTATGCCAAACGACACTTCCTGGGAACTTTTCTGCCGGGCCATCTGGACCTACCAGTACACCAAAGGAAGGGTTCCTTTTACATCCGGAATGAAAGATGCCCTTTATGAGGAAGCCCAGGGAATTCCTTTCCTCGCCGTCCATATCTATAAGCTCGTACAGGAAGATGCTATCCTGTCAGAAAAAGAAACGTTCTCTGAAAAAGACCTCCACCGTATCGCTTCCGAAAAAATGGGGCTCACAAAACCAATGCGGGAAGCCATGAGGGCCGGGAAGGAAGTTGATCTGAAACAATACATCGATATCACACCCTTCTCCTGCAGCGATTATAAAGACAATTATTCCATCGCGGCGGAAAGCAAAAGTCCGGCTGTATCTCCGCCAAAAGAATCCACCGCGCAGGAAGCCGCCATCGTCACGCTCATGGGGCTTGGACTCTCTCACGAAGAAGCCCGTTCGTTTGCATGTGCAGCAATGGCGGAAGATAAAAGCGGATGCTTCGCAGCTCCTGTTGTCGCACGAAAAGCTTATCAGATGTATCTGGCTGAACCTGTCAGCACAGACACCACTGCCGGTTCACTTGCAGGGCTGACCGGCTATGAAGCTGTAAAAGAAGCGGGGTTGATCGATGAAGGGTTATAAACACAATACAAACAGGAAACCGCCAGGGCCTCTTCCGCTCTTTCCGGTGCCATACCCGGGAGAATCTTTCTACAGCGTGTTGTGCCGGTATCATGTCCGGAGCGGAAATGTAAATGACTGGCATACCAGCAACCAGCTGTTTGGTTATAACAGCAGCCTTACTTCCACCCTTTTAACTCCTTTTCATCTTGAGATGGTAAAGCGCTGGCTTTCTCCTTCATCCGGCATAAATTCA
>CAMNCY010000220.1 GCA_946534785.1 uncultured Lachnospiraceae bacterium
CAACGGCACGATTCTGTCCTTTATGGTCCGGCTGTTCTACAGCACGCCTTTTTCCAAGCATATGAAGGTCGGCGCGGCGGTCGTCAGCTGCAGAAGAGGCGGGAATACAGCCAGTTTTGACGTGCTGAACAAGTATTTTACCATCAGCGGCATGCCGGTGGCGTCGAGCACTTACTGGAATCAGGTGCACGGTTTTACGGCAGAGGATGTGAAGAAGGATCTGGAAGGCCTGCAGACCATGCGGAACCTGGCAAGGAACATGGCATTTCTGGTAAAGGTCATTGAGCAGGGGAAAAAGAGTATCGGCCTTCCTGAGGTAGAGCGCGGTTCCTTTACCAGCTTCCCGGACGGAAAATAATGAATACACCTGATAAGATCGAAATTTATGGCGCGAGTGTGCATAATCTCAAACACATCGACGTGAAGATCCCACTCCATAAGATCGTCGGGATCGCCGGAGTCTCGGGCTCCGGCAAATCGTCGCTGGCCCTTGGTGTTCTGTATGCAGAGGGTTCCAGACGGTATCTGGAGTCACTTTCTACCTATACAAGGCGCCGGATGACGCAGGCGGCGAAGGCGGGCGTTGACGAGATCCGGTATGTGCCGGCTGCGCTGGCACTGCACCAGAGGCCGGGCGTTCCGGGAATCCGGAGCACCTTCGGGACATCTACGGAGCTTCTGAACAGCCTGAGGCTGATGTTTTCCCGGCTTTCCGTATATAAGTGTCCCAACGGGCATGACGTGCCGCCGACGATGGGATATGCGGCGGAGGTCGAAGTGCGGTGCCCTGTCTGCGGCGAAGTGGTAGAGGTGCAGGGCGCGGAGGATCTTGCCTTCAACAGCGGCGGTGCCTGTGAGAACTGCAGCGGTACGGGCGTTGTGCGGACGGTCGATGAATCGACGCTGGTCCCGGACGAGTCCTTATCGATCGACGAAGGCGCGGTGGCGCCCTGGCAGTCTCTCATGTGGTCGATGATGAAGGATATCGCCCGCAGAATGGGCGTCCGGACGGACGTTCCTTTCTCCGAACTTAATGAGAAGGAACGGGATATTGTTTTCCACGGTCCGGCAAAAAAGATGCACATGCTTTTCACCAGCGAGAAGACGAATCAGGCGTCCGAGTTCGATATGACGTATTACAATGCGATCTACACGGTGGAGAACGCCCTGTCGAAGGTGAAGGACGAGAAGGGCATGAAGCGTGTGGAGAAGTTCCTGAAGCAGGAAAAATGTCCCTGCTGTCACGGGACCCGTCTTTCTGAAAAAGCAAGATCGCTCCGTCTCCACGGTCTTTCCCTGGATCAGGCCTGCGAACTGCCTCTGTCAGAGCTGATCGAATGGGTGAGAGGCGTTCCGGAATCTCTTCCGGAGGAAATGTGGCCCATGGCGGAGAGTATCTGCGAGTCTTTCCATCATACGGCAAGGCGCCTCGTCGATCTGGGACTTTCCTATCTGTCCCTGGACCGGGCATCTTCCACGCTCTCGACAGGAGAGCGGCAGAGAACGCAGCTGGCCCGTGCAGTGCGGAACCGTACGACGGGTGTCCTCTATGTCCTGGACGAGCCTTCCATAGGCCTGCATCCTTCCAATCTGGAAGGCCTGACGGGCGTCATGGATGATCTTGTGGCGGACGGGAACTCCATCGTACTTGTAGACCACGATACACAGGTGCTTTCCCACGCGGACTGGCTGATCGAGCTGGGCCCGGAGGCGGGCGCAGGCGGCGGCAGGATCATCGCCCAGGGTGAAGTGGGTGAGATCGCCCGGGATCCGGCTTCCATGATCGGACCGTTCCTGCTTTCCGGAGCAAAAGAGCCGTTCCGGATCCGTGTGAAAAAAGAAGACCTGTTTGCAAAGGGCAGGATCGAAATGAAGACCGGCAGCATCCATACGGTACAGCCGCTGGATGTTGTTTTTCCAAAGGGGAGACTGAGCGTTGTGACCGGCGTTTCCGGCTCCGGCAAAACAACGATGATCCTGGAGAGCCTGGTCCCTGCACTGGAAGCTGCAACCTCAGGGAAAAAGCTTCCTTCGCATGTCCTTTCCATTGATGCGGAGGGTATCCATCAGATCAAACTGATCGACGCGACGCCGATCGGAACGAATGTCCGCTCCACCGTTGCTACCTATGCCAACGTGCATGACGAGCTGCGGAAGGTCTATGCGAAGTGCCGGCTGGCAAAAGAAGAGGGCTGGAAGGCCAGTGATTTCTCCTATAATACGGGGAGGCTCCGCTGCCCTGTATGTGACGGCACCGGGACGATCAGCCTGGACGTGCAGTTCCTCCCGGACGTGGATGTGCCCTGTCCTTCCTGCGGCGGCTCCCGCTACGCAAAGGACGCTTACCGGATCCGGCGCATCCGGAAGGAAGACCTGAAGGCAGCCGGAAAAACAGCAGATGGCAGGACAGACGCAGAATGCAGGAAAGATGCTGCAGAGGAGAAGGGCATTTCTCTTCCGAAGCTGATGGAGATGAGCGTTGCCGAAGCACTGGAAGAGTGCCGTGATCTTAAGACTGTGGCTGCAAGACTCCGGATCCTGCAGGACCTGGGACTCGGGTACCTGACACTAGGCGAAGAGACACCGAGCCTTTCCGGCGGAGAGGCGCAGCGACTGAAACTTGCCAGCGAGATGGGAAGAGGGCAGGAGGATGCGGTATTTGTCTTCG
>CAMNCY010000221.1 GCA_946534785.1 uncultured Lachnospiraceae bacterium
TTTTGCCAACGTCATCGACGACCATCTGATGGGGATCACCCACGTCGTCCGCGGCAACGAGTATATTTCCTCCTCCCCCAAGTACAACCGCCTGTACGAGGCCTTCGGCTGGGAAGTGCCGAAATATATCCACTGCCCGCTGATCACGGATGCGGACCATAAGAAGCTTTCCAAGCGCTCCGGCTATTCCTCCTACGAGGACCTGATCGAGCAGGGCTTCCTTCCCCAGGCCGTTGTCAACTTCATCGCGCTCCTTGGCTGGAGCCCGGATTCCGACCAGGAGATCTTCAGCCTGGAGGAGCTGGTAAAAGAGTTCGATTACCACAGGATCGGCAAATCCCCCGCGGTCTTTGATTATGCAAAGCTCCGCTGGATGAACGGCGAGTATCTGAAAGCCATGGATCCCGACACCTTCTATCAGATGGCGGAGAAGTACCTGAAGAAGGTCCTTACACTGGACGAGGCAAAACTGAAGCAGATCGCCGAGATGGTCCGCACCCGTATCGAGATCTTCCCGGATATCGAGGATATGGTCAGCTTCTTCGAAGCGCTGCCCGAATATGACGTCTCCCTGTACGAGAACAAGAAACAGAAGACGACTCTGGAGAACTCCCTCATGATCCTGGAAGGACTCCTTCCCGTTTTCGAACAGCAGGAGAACTTCACCAATGACGCGCTCTTTGAAGACATCGCAGCCTTTGCGGAAAAAGCAGAGCTGAAGAACAAGTCCGTCATCTGGGCCGTGCGTACCGCCGTATCCGGAAAGGCCGTCACGCCTGCCGGCGCCACACAGATCATGGAGATCCTCGGAAAAGAGGAATCTCTTGCCCGTATCGAAAAGGGGATCGAGAAGCTTCGTGCTGCTGAATAAAAAACCGCTGTCTGACAGCAATCTCAATACGCCTGCCCCGGGGAACCCTTCCCAGAGGCAGGCGATCACTTTCTTCGGCGGCCCCCTCGAGGTCGTCGCAGGTCCCGGGAGCGGAAAGACCTTCGTCCTGGTAAACCGCATCTTATATCTCATCCGCATTCGCCATATCCTTCCGGAAAGCATTCTTGTCCTGACCTTCTCCAGAGCCGCCGCGCGCGAAATGGAGGAACGGTTCCTTACGGAATCCTCCGGCATAGAGGGCGTCACCTTCGGCACCTTTCATTCCGTTTTCTACGGGATCCTCCGGGAATACCTGCCCGGTAAACCAATTAATTCGGATACTAAGGTCCGGCTTCTTTCGGAGCTTTACCGGAATATCACGGCCGGCAAGGATGCCTTTTATACCGATCCCGTCTTCGCGGCCTCCGTCCTGGAGGACCTGATCAGCCGCTGCAAGTCGTCCGGCAGGATCCCGGAGGACTGCGTCCTCCTTACGCCGTCTGATTTTTCGCTCCTTTACGGATATTACAACGCGTGGCTGAAAGACCATGCGCTGTATGATTTCGACGACATGATCCTCCAGTGCGAAAGGCTCCTGACCGAAAGGCCGGGAATCCTTTCTGCGGTCCGAAAGCGCTGGCAGCACATCCTTCTGGATGAATTCCAGGATATCAACGCCCTGCAGTACCGGGTGATCCGGCTGATCGCAGGGGACGGCTCGCCGGATCTATTCGCCGTCGGGGACGATGACCAGTCCATCTACGGCTTCCGGGGCTCTGACCCGTCGTTCCTTGCAAGGTTCATGGAGGATTATCCGGCGGCAGAGCGGATCTTCCTGCAGGTGAACTACCGCTGCGGCGGGAAGATCATAAGGAGCGCATCCTCCGTGATCCGGGAGAACAAAGACCGGATTCCGAAAAGGATCGTGCCGGACGATAAGAGGAAAGACTCGTCCGTGGAAATGATCCCGTGCCGGGATGAGAAGGAGGAAAAGGAAGTCCTTCTTTCGCTCCTTGGGAAGATGACGCCCGCGGAGCTGTCCGGGACGGCCGTGATCTTCCGGACAAATCTCCAGGTCCGGAAAGCGCGGGCATATCTTGCGCAGTCCCTCTGCCCGGAAGAAGGTGCAGGCGCCGGGAAGGATGCGGGTTCCGGCGCATCCATGCCGGACGGCATATCCTCACGGAACGGCGCATTCTTGCGGGGCAACACAGCCTTGCAGAGCGGCGCGTCCATGCAGGAAGAGACTGCTAAGGATCTTGCCGCGTACCTGCGGCTTGCCGGCGGGATCCGGAACGGGGCGCTTCTTCGGGAGGATCTTGTCCGGATCATGAACCGTCCGCAGCGCTTTCTGGTCCGGCAGAAACTGGCCAGGGAGAGTTTCTCCGAAGGGGAGCTTCGGGCCGCTTTCCGGGGTACGCCGGGGGAAGCGCCGCTTGTATCGCTTCTTGGCGACCTGAAGACCATAGCCGGCCTCTCGCCCCGTCTTGCCATCCGGTATCTTATCAGAATCACGGGATATGAAGTATTTGCGAAAAAGGATCTTTTTCCGGGTCGGGACAAAGAGGTGCAAAGCCATCTGGAGCATCTGGCAGAGCTGGTGTCCGGAGCGCCGTCCCTTACGGAAGCGGCGAAGATCCTGGATGCCTTCCGGACGACCCCCAAAAACGGCATTTCTCCCGGAGCGGCCGGCGGGGATCCTGCGGATCGAAAGACAGATCCCGCTGCAGACGGACCGCACCTTCTTACCATGCACGGCTGCAAGGGCCTCGAATTCGA
>CAMNCY010000222.1 GCA_946534785.1 uncultured Lachnospiraceae bacterium
AAATGCGGCCGTTCCCCTGCGGTCCGGCAGACAGACTATTTGTAGTCAAATCCGCTCGGAGTATTCAGAGACTGTTCCAAGAGCTCCGGATGGGCGAAGATGTATTTGATCAGTTTCAGACTCCTGGCAAAATAGAACCCGTCCGCGATCCTCTCGTCCAGGGTCGCGCCGATGTTGAAGCAGTCGCGGATCTCTTTGTGTCCGTCTTCCATGAGGAACTCCTCTTTATGGACGACGCCGACGGTGAGGAGGATGGAGCAGGTGCCGTATTCATTCAGGTGATGGTAGACGGCCGGGCATTTGATGCTGCCGAGGTTGCTTAAGAGGACGGTGGAATAGTTGGGATCACCCTCCATCAGGAAGGGGAAGTTGTGTCCCCAGTAGTCCAGGATCCCTACGAGCCAGCAGATGAACATCTGGACGGGACGGGGAAGCGCCGCAAATTTGTCAAGGATGTTGTTTACGCCGCCGGCAGTGCCGTGAGCGGCGTTCCGGACTTTGGTGACGTCGCCGATGATGCGTGCGGAGATCTCGTTGATCGTGTCGGTTTCCTTCGGGATGTAGAACATGAGCTCTTCGTCGGCTCCGTCTGCGAACTGCCGTTTTGCGACAAAGCTCATGCTGATCTCGTCCCGTTCATAAAGGCGGCAGCATTTTACATAGTAATTCATCCGAGGCCGCTCCATGATCATTTTGGTGACAGCGGCAACGATGCAGTGGAAGACGGTGACCTTCGGGCCGCCGCCTTTGTTTTTCTCCTCCAGGTAACGCAGGAGCTCCGTGGCATCGATCGTATCGTTCAGATACACTTCGTTCTCCGTTTTGTGAGGCATCAGGCAGGCCATAGTCGTCTGGAGGCCGGGGGCTTTTACGACGTGAGCGTCGGGGCGGTCCAGCCACCCTTTCTTTCTTTTTACGGCAGTCGTGTCGGACATACTGTCTCCTTTCACGTGGGCAGGTACCGTTTACGGCCGGCCCGGGCTCATTCGTTCTCTTCTTCCAGCTTCCGGTAAGCGACCTTCCCGACCAGTGTCTTGGGAAGCTCCTTACGGAATTCGATCTCCTTGGGCAGCGCATATTTTGCCACATGGAGGCGGAGAGTCGACAGGATCTTTTCCTTTATTTCATCAGAGGGCTCATAATCATCCCGCAGGACAATGTAGGCCTTGACACGCTGCATGGCGTGCTGGTCTTTGACACCGATCACGCAGCTGTAGGATACTTCCGGACAGCTGTCGATGACATTCTCCAGCTGGCCGGGATAGACGTTGTAGCCGTTGGTGATGATCATACGCTTTAAGCGCTGGCGGAAGTAGACATAACCGTCCTCATCCATATGGCCCAGGTCGCCCGTATACAGCCAGGTCTTTCCGTCGGGAAGCACGCGGAGCGTTTCCGCAGTCTCCTTTTCGTTCTTCAGATAGCCCAGCATGACGGAGGGACCGGTCAGGATGATCTCGCCTTCTTCGCCGCGGGGGAGCTCTTCGTCGGTCCCGGGCCGGACGATACAGTAGGAAGTGTCCGGGAACGGCAGGCCGATGCTTCTTTCCCGGTAGGTATCACGGGGCGTCAGGCAGCTGGCTGTTACGCATTCCGTAAGACCGTACCCTTCCCGGATCTGTACGCTGCAGCCGTGCTCTTTCAGGAAGGTATCCACTTTCTTTTTCAGCTCGGGGGTGATGGAATCTCCTCCGGAGAAAACGCCCTGCAGGCAGGAAAGGTCTACGCCGTCAAGATCGGGAATGTGGAGCAGCGCCTCGAACAGGGTCGGAACGCCGGCGATCAGGTTGGGCTGCTTCTTCTTCAGCATCTGCGCATAGGATTTCAGGTTGAAGGAAGGCATCAGGATGCAGGTCGCACCGGCCACCAGAATGGTGTGGATATTGATGCCGAGGCCGAAGCCGTGGAAGACCGGCATGCAGCTGAGCATGGTCTGGCCGGGGCCGAGAGGCTTCCCGAAGGCTTCTTTGGTCTGCAGGGCCAGCGCGTTGAAGTTGCGCTCGGAAAGACAGATTCCCTTGGGAGTGCCGCTGGTGCCGCCGCTGTAGAGGATGACGGCAGTGTGGCCGGCATCGAAACGGGAGGGCGGCAGGGGAACGCCCTGGTTCCCGCGCTCAAGGAATTTCGTCCACAGAATGGAATGGTCGGTATTGGGATATTTCAGGTAAGGCCTTCCGGTTTTAGCGGCATAGCCGAGATTTAAGGGGAAGGGCAGCTCGTCCTGGATCCGGCACACAAGGATCTTCACGTCCTGCTTTACATCATGGAGGGCATGTTCCACTTTTTCGCAGAACATATCGGCAGTCAGGATCATCCTGCTTTCCGAGAAATTCAGGTAAAAGGAGATCTCTTTCTGTGCGGAAAGAGGATGTACCATGTTGGCGACGGCACCGAGCCGGTCCAGTGCGTAGAAGCAGATGAGTGCCTGCGGAATATTGGGCAGGCAGATCGTGACTACATCATCACGGCGGATGCCCGCTGCTGCAAAGGCGCGGGCCGCACGTTCAATGCGGGATACGAAGGTTTTGTAGTCGGTTTTTTTGCTGAAGAATTCGTAGGCGATCGCCTGCGGATGTGTGACAGCATTTCGTTCGACCATCTGGAACATGGTCATGTCCGGATAGTCCAGATGCTG
>CAMNCY010000223.1 GCA_946534785.1 uncultured Lachnospiraceae bacterium
GCCATCTGGACCGGGTGGTCCTGGTGGAAGGATACATGGATGTGATCAGCCTGACACAGTTCGGTGTCGCCGGCGTCTGCGCCACGCTGGGAACCGCTCTGACCAATGAGCAGGCCCGGTTGCTCCGTCGTTTCGCCCCGGAGGTCTGGCTGGGATATGACGGGGATTCCGCCGGACAGCATGCGATTCTCCGGGGACTGGATATCCTGGAAGAGGAAGGCATCCCGGCCAGGGTCCTGGACTTCCCGGACGGCCTTGATCCGGACGAGTTCGTCCGGAGGGACGGCGCAGAAGGCTTTGCCTCCCTCCCTGCCATCTCCGCCGCAGAATACCGTCTCCGCCGTCTGAAGGAGTCCTTTGATCTTTCTGACGATGAAGGCCGGATGAATTATGTACGAAAAGCATCCTATGTGCTTGCCCCCCTGGATCCCGTCGGTGAAGAGACCTATGTGAAAGTGCTGATGTTTGAAACCGGTTTTTCCCGTGAAACCATACGGCAGCAAATTGAAACAGCCCGTCACGGAACGGATGCGGACGGTAAAAAATCCTCTTCGCAATCCCCGGTTTCTCCCCGCAAAGCGCCGTCCCCGCCTCGTTTTTCAGACCTTCCTGCTCCGGAGCTGGCGGCTCAGGAAACCCTGCTGGGTCTGCTGGCCACCGGGCAAATTCCGAAAGATATGGTCGAAGAAAAGGATTTTGAGGATGATGAGTTGAAATCATTATATACGGCTCTTGTCTCCGGCGCTTCCCCTGCTTCGCTTCTTGATCGCGCGCCGGATGGTGAGACCCGTTCACGTTATTCCCGGATTTTGATGACTCCTGCCGCGGACAGTACGGATCAGCTGATCTCCATGGCGGCCCAATGCCTCAGCAGCATCCGGAAATCCGCCTGCCGGAAGAGGTATGATGAGCTCCAGCTGCAGCTCAAAACCATGGATCCGAAAGATCCTTCCATTCCCGACCTGCTCCGCGAGGCGCAGGATATCCGCAGGAAACTTGACAAGATGACGTGATTCCCCGCGCAGCGGGTCTGACGGCCTTTGTGCCACGATTGAAAAGGAGAGGATTCCCTTGTCTACCCTGTCACCTGAAAACAGGCAGAAACGTCTTGACGATCTCTACGAATACGGAAAATCGAAGGGAACGTTGACGTATAAAGAGATCATGGACCGGCTCATGGAGCTGGAAATGGATTCCGATCAGCTGGATCGGGTGCTTGAAACCCTGGACGCTTATGGTGTTACCGTCGTGAATGATGCGTCGGAGTCTGTCCATATTTCGGATGATCAGGCTGCCGACGTAGCTGCTGCGGCCGCCTCTCTGGATACATCTGCTTCCGATCCTATTGATCTTTCCATTCCCGAAGGGATCAGTATCGATGATCCCGTCCGCATGTATCTCAAGGAAATCGGAAAGGTACCGCTCCTTACGGCTGAAGAGGAAATTGAGATTGCAAAGCAGCTTGAGGCCGGTGATGAATCCGCGAAGCAGAAACTGGCTGAAGCCAATCTCCGTCTTGTGGTTTCCATTGCCAAAAGGTATGTGGGCCGCGGGATGCTTTTTCTCGACCTGATTCAGGAGGGGAATCTCGGTCTGATCAAAGCAGTCGAAAAATTCGACTACAGAAAAGGCTTTAAGTTCTCTACCTATGCCACCTGGTGGATCCGTCAGGCCATCACCCGCGCTATTGCCGATCAGGCGCGCACCATCCGGATTCCGGTTCACATGGTGGAAACCATCAATAAGCTGATCCGTGTCTCCCGCCAGCTTCTCCAGCAGTACGGCCGTGAACCCACCCCAGAGGAAATTGCCGCGGAGATGGGGATTTCGGAAGCAAAGGTCCGTGAGATCATCAAGATCGCTCAGGAGCCCGTCTCGCTTGAAACTCCCATCGGTGAAGAAGAAGATTCCCATCTTGGTGATTTTATCCCCGATGACGATGCCCCCGCCCCGGCGGAAGCTGCGTCTTTCACCCTGATGAAGGAACAGCTGATGGACGTTTTGGACACTCTGACCCCCCGCGAGGAAAAAGTGCTCCGTCTCCGTTTCGGCCTCGATGACGGTCATCAGCGCACGCTTGAAGAAGTGGGCAAAGAGTTCAATGTGACGCGGGAACGCATCCGCCAGATTGAAGCAAAAGCTCTCCGTAAGCTTCGTCATCCTTCCCGCAGCAAAAAACTCCGCGATTATCTGGATTGATTCCCATGAATTATAAAGCACTGGATCCCCGTCTTTCCCTGGCATTCGATCTTTATGATTCCTGCAGGCTGGCGGCGGATATCGGCACAGACCATGCTCATCTTCCGGCCGCGCTGCTGCAGCGCGGCCGCTGTCAGCATATGATCCTGACTGATATCAGCCCCAGTGCTCTGGAAAATGCAAAAATGGAAATGATCCGTCTTCATCTCACGGACCGCGTTTCTCTCAGGCTTGGGGACGGGCTGACTCCTGTTTCCGAGCCCTGCGAAATGATTTCGGTAATGGGCATGGGCGGAAGAACCATCCGGAATATTCTTCTTTCAGGCCGGAAAAAGCTCCAGGACGCTTCCCTGCTGTTATCCGCCCATACGGATTGGCACCTGATCCGCGCCGCTCTGCAGGAAATCGGATACCGGCTGGGCC
>CAMNCY010000224.1 GCA_946534785.1 uncultured Lachnospiraceae bacterium
ATTCGAACCCACGGCCTCTGCGTCCCGAACGCAGCGCTCTACCAAACTGAGCCACGCCTCGTATCCGCATCAGACAAATCTTCCGTCTGAAGCAAAAGTTATGATACTATAAAGTGGCCATGAAAGTCAAGCGATTTCAAGGCGGTTTGGAGGTAGCCCATGACGGAAATTTTCGGGACACTGGGTCCCGCATGCGGGGATGTGGAAACGCTGGTCAGGATGTTTGAGAACGGAATGACCGGAATGCGCCTGAACCTGTCCCATACAAGCCTGAAAGAAAGTGCGGAGGTGATCTCGCATTTTCATGAGGCGGCGGCAAAAGCCGGTGTGAAGCCGGATCTTCTGATCGATATGCAGGGACCGGAGCTGCGGATCGGAAAGATGAAGGACGGTCTTTGGATCACGGTGGGTGAAGAGGTCCTTCTTGCGGAAGAGCCGGACACCGGTCATGACGATGATAAAGCCGGCAGCAGAGCCGGCGCACCGGAAAGGATTCCCGTGCCGGCAGGCTTTCTGCAGCATCTGGATGCCCGGGATGAAGTCCTTCTGGATGATGGCAGGATCCTGTTGAAAGTTGAAACGGTCGGAGTGGATGCGGCGTCCTGCAACGTGGTGCGCGGAGGAATCCTCACAGGCCGCAAGAGTATCAAGATCGTAAATAAGCCTGTCTATGGAAAGGCCCTGACGGACCGGGACCTGATCAGTCTGAAAGAGGCAGCATCGTACGGCGTAACGAGCATCATGCAGCCTTTTGTCCGGGGAAAAGAGGACCTTCTTGCCGTGCGGCAGGCGCTGGAAGCAAACGGAGCGGGGAAGCTCAGGATCTTTGCTAAGATCGAGAATCGTGAGGGAATCCGGAACCTGGAAGAGATCCTGGAAGAGACGGATATGCTGGTCATTGCCCGGGGGGATCTCGGCAACGATATGCCGCTCTGGGACCTTCCCGCCGTGCAGAAGCAGATCGAAGCAGTCTGCCGGAAGAAGAATAAGCCGTTCCTTGTCGTAACGCAGATGCTGACCTCCATGATCCATGCGGCAGTGCCGACAAGGGCGGAGGTATCGGATATCTTCAATGCAGTGGCAGATGGCGCCTCGGCGGTCATGGTAACGAATGAAACGGCGGTCGGGGAGTATCCGGTCGAGGTGATCCGGTATCTTGTGAAGACCGCGGCGTCGGCCGAAAAATGGATGGAAATGACAGAATGGAACAGATGAGCTTATTTGATTCTCAGATCCCGGAGCCTCTGGCAGCAAGACTGAGACCGCTTACACTGGATGAATATGTGGGACAGGAGCATCTGATTGGAAAAGGAAAGGTGCTCCGGCGCCTGATCGAGAACGACCAGGTAGGCTCCATGATCTTCTGGGGACCGCCCGGCGTCGGAAAAACAACTCTGGCCCAGATCATCGCCCACCAGACAAAAGCGCATTTCCTGAATTTTTCCGCTGTTACAAGCGGGATCAAGGAGATCCGTGATCTGATGAAAAAAGCCGATGCAAACCGGGGCTTCGGTGAGAAGACAATCGTATTCGTGGACGAGATCCACCGTTTCAACAAGGCGCAGCAGGACGCGTTCCTGCCTTTTGTGGAGAAGGGAACAATCATCCTGATCGGGGCAACAACGGAGAATCCTTCCTTCGAGGTCAACGGGGCTCTTTTATCAAGATGCCGTGTCTTCGTTCTGAAGGAGCTTGCAGCGGATGATATCATGAAGCTCTTAAAGCATGCGATCTCGGATCCGCGGGGCTTCGGAAATCAGGAAGTGGATATTTCGGACGACGATCTTAAGCTGATCGCGACGTTTGCGAACGGGGACGCAAGAAGCGCGCTTTCCCTTCTGGAAATGGTCGTTCTGAACGGAGATCTGGATGAAAAGGGCGTAACGCATATTTCCCGGGAAAGCATCGAGCAGTGCACGCAGAGGAAGTCCCTGCTGTATGACAAGAACGGAGAGGAGCATTACAACCTGATCTCCGCCCTTCATAAATCCATGCGCAATTCCGATCCGGATGCGGCCGTATACTGGCTGGCCAGGATGCTGGAAGCAGGTGAAGACCCGTTGTATATCGCAAGGCGAGTTACACGTTTTGCTTCGGAGGACATCGGTCTTGCCGACTCGCGGGCGCTGGAAATTGCGGTCTCGGCCTATCAGGCCTGCCATTTTATCGGGATGCCGGAGTGTTCGGTGCATCTGACGGAGGCCGTGGTCTATATGTCGCTGGCGCCGAAGTCCAACGCTCTGTACATGGCCTATGAACATGCCAAAAGGGATGCTTTGCAGGATCTTGCCGAACCGGTGCCGCTCGTCATCCGGAATGCACCGACGAAGCTCATGGATGAGCTGGGGTACGGCGCAGGGTATCAGTATGCCCATGATACGGAGGAGAAGCTGACGAATATGCAGTGCCTTCCGGACAGGCTTCTGGGCAGGGAATACTACAAGCCCGGAACGCAGGGAAATGAAGCACGCTATAAACAGCGCCTGGATGCCATCAAGGCATGGAAAAAAGAGCATACCTGACTGGTTTGAGATCGGCTGTGTGATCATAAAAGCCCGGACCTCTCCGATTGGAATGCTGCCATTTCGGAGACAGGCCGGGCCTTTTG
>CAMNCY010000225.1 GCA_946534785.1 uncultured Lachnospiraceae bacterium
CTGGAGGAACAGTTCCCGGAGGAATACAGATTGATAGAGACAGGTCCGCAGCGGGCGGTGACGTATCAGGTGCCGAAACGGTATGTCACCGTCCGTTCCCCGTATAACGAGGACCGCAGGCAGCAGCAGATCGCGGACGCGAAGGACAACAAGTATCTTTTCAGGAAAAAGGAGGAGTCAGCAGATGGATAAAGTAAAGAAATGGGACGAGATCAACGGGAGCGGAACAAGTGAGGAGAGGATGGAGGCATTCCTTACGGATGCAAATGACACCTACGCGATCCTCCAGCTCCGCTACAGCGATGAGACAGCGCATGAACGGTTCGAGTCGCTCAAGGGCCTCAAGCGGCAGGGAATCGAGCCGACGATAGACCATTACGAGGTCATCTATGTGGCACCGCTCCTTCCCTATAAGGACAGGGACGTCATGCTGGAATCGCTCTATGCAACGTTCAACGTGGATCATCCGGAAGATTTCAGGGGTCACAGCATGTCCGTCAGCGATGTCGTTGCCCTGCGGGAGAACGGGGTGGTGACCTGCCACTATGTCGATTCGATCGGATACAAGGAGCTCCCGGGGTTCCTGAGGCCGGAGAATTACCTGAAGAATGCAGAGGTCATCCTGGAAGATGATTACGGGATGATTGATGGCTACATAAATAACGGCGTGGCGGAAGTAAGAAAGCCCTCCGTCCTGGAAATGCTCCGCAAGGAAGAAACGGAAAAAGAAAAGGAACTGCCGGAATTCCCGGGCGCAGGGGCGAAGGCGAAGAAGCCGGACGAAAGGAGCATTTCATGAAGATGGAATTTGATGAAGATGAGTCCCTCATCCTCATGATCTATGCGGGAGAGACCCGGGAGGAGACGATCGCCGCTCTCAGGGGGATGATCTACAAGACCGCGACGGACGAGGCGGAGCTCCGTGAACTGGGAAGCTCCGTGATCGGGAAGCTCGAGCGCATGACGGATGAGGAATTTGCAGCCATGGACATTTATGCGGCAATGTAAGGAACGGAGGTAGGGAATGTCTGCAAAGACGGAATATTACGCGAAGGTCGCTTCGGACGCGTCGAGGGACCTGACCGGCAGCGTGCAGAACTGGACAGGGTTCCTTACGACGGTCGGCAGGCTCTACCGGTACAGCTTTCCGGACCAGCTGATGATCTATGCGCAGCGGCCGGACGCGACGGCCTGCGCGGAGTACGATCTCTGGAATGATACGATGCGCCGGTACGTGAAGCGCGGGGCAAAGGGCATCGGGCTCTTCGACCGGAGCGGGGACCAGCCCCGGATCCGGTATGTGTTCGACGTGTCCGATACCGGCGAGCGCAGGAACTCCCGGCCGGTCAGGCTGTGGACGATACGGGAGGGGTATGAGGAGCCGGTGCGGGATGCATTTGCAGAAGCGTGCGGCGTACGGAAAGAGGAGACCCTTGTCGAAACGGTCCGCGCGGCTGCGCAGCTACGGGCATCGGATTACTGGGACCGTTACTCGGACAGGATCCTCGGCATCCTTGATGGGAGCCTGCTCGCGGATTATGATGAAGATGGTATCAGGAAAGTCTTCCTTGATGCGGCTGTCCCGAGTATCACGTATGCGGCGGCCGTCCGGTGCAGTGATGATGCGGATGCTCTGTTTGAGATAGAGGATTTCGAAGGGATCTTTGATTTCAATACAAGGCAGACGGCAAATGCGCTCGGCACGGCGGTCAGCGATGTCTCCCGGGAGATCTTCAGGGAGATCGAGATAGCGATCAGGGATCATGAGAGGAGCCTTGCAGAAGTACAGCGGGCAAATGTGGAAAGGGGTGCTGATGATGGCAGAACTGAGTTACGTACGGAGCGGGGATTACCTGATCCCGGACATGCGGCTGACCGTGGACGGTCCGAAGGAGCTGGGCAGGTACGGCAGGATGCGGAGGGCATATCTCGAGGAGAACGACCCGATCCTCCTGAACGACCTGATCCTGACAGAGAAACTGTTCCCGCACCTGTGGGAGATCCAGGAGACGGCGGAGAGACGGATGGGGCAGCTGATGGCGGAGCTCCTCATGAAGGACCCGGCGCCGGACAAAGCCAAGGACCAGATGGGCTGGGTCAGGCATATGAACAGCCTCCGGGCACAGGCAGAGGAGATCGTGACAGCGGAACTTATCAACAGCTGACACTGGACCTGTTCCCGGCAGAAAAGGAACAGATAGAACGCATCGATGAAGCGGTGGAGAGCGAAGAACTCTCCACTTTTTTTATTGATGACGAAGAGATTGAGCACGTTCTTGCCTCTGGATCCGGATTCGTCGGGGGAAAGCGCAGGATCGCCGTCCTGTTCGAAAAGGAAGGAGATCCGAAGGTCCGTGCGGATTACCTGAAAGAGGAATACGGGACCGGCGGACGCAGCCATACTTTTCTCGATGGTTCCAGAGGCTTTGTCGATTATTCCTCCCGGGGGATGCTGATCCGCAGGTATGGCTATGACATCGAAAAAAGGCTGCACTGGAGACAAGTCGAGAGGCATCTCCGGGAGATGATCGACGG
>CAMNCY010000226.1 GCA_946534785.1 uncultured Lachnospiraceae bacterium
GCACATGCCCAGAAGACACAGCCTTCCGGCGGCATCCTTGAATTTCATTTTCGTCGTCTGGAGATTCCGGATCGTATTCCCGGCAGCGTCCGGCACATCCTCGAAGAAGATGTACGGCTCATCCATCGCCATGGCCTTCTTATCGTCTTCCACAAAATGCGCCGCCGTAACGGGATCGAAGATCTCATAGTCCGTCAGCCCGACCACGCCCTCCGGCCCGTCTTTATGGGCATATTCGGCAAAAGGCTGGTTGCAGGCCAGGTATTTTCCCGTTTCCGCATCCTTGGAAAAACTCATCGCCGGCATATTGGAAAGAAGGGACGCCGCCGATCCCATCAGCTCCGCCAGTTTTGCCGCAGACTGTATCTCCTCCATGAGGCGGTTCTTCTCCGCTTCCGTTTCCTGCGCTGCCGCCAGTGCCTTGCGGACGGCCCGCTCCTGCCGGACATCTTCATCCACATCCTTGAAGCCGCAGACGATCCCGAGCTTCCCCTTCGGCATGCGGACCTTCGCGAATTCAATGCGAAAATACCGTTCCGCCCCGTCCTCCATGGTGCGCAGATAGGTCACATTGTACCGCTGTTTTTCCTCCAGCTTCTGTACGATCGTCTCAAGCGCAAGCTCTTTCTCCAGTCTCTCCCGTTCGCCCGGCGCGACCAGCGTCTGGATATAATACTCCTTGGCCCGGGAATACTTCATCTGTGTCAGAGCATCCCGGATCGGTCCGTAATGCGTCGTCTCTCCGATGATATCGCCCCGGTAAAGGGAAAACCGCTCCGTCTCCACGTCGTTGATAAGCCACACCGTATGGTATGTCTCACTCAGAGCCTCGATGACCGCTGCCCGGACCTCCAGGTCCGTACGCATCTGCTCCCGCTTCTCGGTAATATCCGTGATGAAAACATAATGCACCCCGCCGTCATAGGCTTCCGTTTCCGTCAGGTGCCCGTAGTCCTCGACCCACCGGACCGCGCCGTCCTTCCGGATGATGCGGTATTCCACATGGTCCAGCTCGCCTTCTCCGTGGATCTTGTCATACAGGGCAGCCCGCACCTGCGCAAGATCGTCCGGGTGGATCATGCCGCCGAAGGTAAATCCGGTCAGTTCCCTGAACTCTTCCTCATCCCGGCAGCCGTAAATGTTGAATACCTCCTGGTTCGCGTACAGAAGGCTGTGCGGCTCTGCGGACTGGTAAATAAAGAACCCGCCGGGGATATTGCGTCCGATCTCTTCAATGACCGGGATCGTATTTTCATTCAGAGTAAAATGCCTGCCGAACATGACGGCTCCTTTCCAAAGCCTCCCGGCCGGCTGCCCCGGGAAGCCCTTCTCACATAGCGGAAAAACATGAATTAACCTGTTTTTTCCCATTCAGAATTATTATATCGTATATCCTCTCCGTCCGCCCCTGCCCATTGTAAAAAAAGCAGACTCCTCCCCCATCCCGTAGTAAAATGAAAGAAACACTAATGACCAACCATCTGTTTTAACGGGGTAAAAAATGGATTATTCGCACCCTCACTCCGATCGCTCCGATCACCGCACCGACCGCTTCCATCAGCGCACCGGCCGCTCTGATCCCGCCTCCCGCCTGATCCGGCCCGAGGACAGCGCTTTTTCCGCATTTACGGACAGGATCGTTACTTTTCTGTTCCTGCTCCTTTCCTTTATCATGTTCCTGCCCATTCTCCTGGTGATGATCGTTTCGGTATCCTCGGAGGAGAGCGTTACGGCCATAGGATACAGCTTCTTCCCCCGTGAATTATCGCTGGACGCCTACCGGTTCCTCTTCCATTCCGGCGCCTACCTGGCCAGGGCATTTGCCAACTCTGTCCTGATCACGGCAGCGGGGACGGTCCTTGGCCTTCTTCTCATGTGCCCCCTTGCCTATGCGCTTTCCCGGAAGGAATTCCGCCTTGGCAGGGCCTTCATGGTCTTTCTCATGATCCCGATGCTTTTCTCGGGCGGCCTGGTCTCCAGCTACATGGTCAACACCCAGATCCTGCACCTGAAGAACAGCTATGCAACCCTGATCCTGCCGGGCCTGTGCTCGACCTGGTACATCATGATCATGCGCAACTATTTCCGCATCTCCATCCCGGATTCCCTGATCGAGTCGGCAAAACTGGACGGCGGGCGGCAGTTCCAGATCTTCCGCATGATCGCCCTTCCCCTGGCAAAACCTGTCGTCATGACGGTCGCGGTCTTCCAGATCTTCGCCTACTGGAACAGCTGGTATCCCTCCCTCCTGTATCTGGACAGCAACCATACAGAGCTCTATCCGCTCCAGTACGTCCTGGTCAACATGGAGCGGAGCATCATGACCCTGACCCGGGATTCCGAGTATCTTTCCGGCATGCAGACCTATGTGCCGCCGGCGGTCACCATCCGCATGGTGATCGTGGTCATCGTGATCCTCCCGGTCATGATCCTGTTCCCCTTCTTCCAGAGATTCTTAAAGACCGGCATGACCGTCGGCGCGGTAAAGGAGTGAGCGTATGAGATTTGGTAAAAA
>CAMNCY010000227.1 GCA_946534785.1 uncultured Lachnospiraceae bacterium
TGTTCCGGACGTTTCCTACAACGGAAGCACAGCATCTGCATGCCCCAACACCTTCATCGTTTCCTCCAGGATCGACTGGGCTCCTTACTTCGCATACATCATCGACTGCGTTGCCAAGGGCGAAGCAATCGCGACCGATTATGTCGGAACACTTGAGACCGGTTCTGTTGTCCTGACAGACCTCGGCGATGCCGCTGCAGAAGGTACTGCAGAAGCCATCGCAGAAGCAGAGCAGGCCATGAAGGACGGCACGCTTCATGTTTATGACATCACGACCTTCACAAAGGAAGGCAAACAGCTTGATTCCTATATGGCTGACGTAGATACCGATCCCGCATACGAGGCGGATACGGAAGTCATCAAGGACGGCTATTTTGCAGAGTCTGATCCGGAACTTCGTTCCGCACCTTACTTTGACGTCCAGATCGACGGCATCACTCTGCTGGATACAGCATTCTGATAAAAAGATATAGTCTATTCGGAACACACCGGAAAGGGTGTCGCATATCGACCCGCCGGTGTGTTCTTGTTCGTTTAAAGGGAAAAGGGAATATACTGTGAGCCAGAACGAAGCAGCTGTTTCATTACGGGGAATCACGAAATACTTCGGAAGCGTTGCCGCCAATGAGAACATCAACCTGGATATCAAAAGAGGAGAGATCCTCTCGCTTCTGGGTGAGAACGGAAGCGGCAAAACAACGCTCATGAATATGCTCTCCGGTATTTATTATCCGGATGCGGGGAAGATCTTTATCGACGGAAAAGAAGTCACCATCCGTTCTCCCAAGGATGCATTTGACCTGGGGATCGGCATGGTGCATCAGCATTTCAAGCTGATCGATGTTTTTTCCGCAGCCGAGAACATCATTCTCGGACTGGACGGAAAACTCAACATAAAAGAAGCAACGCAGAAGATCCGCGAGATCTGTGAAAAATATGACTTCAAGGTGGATCCGGAAAAGAAGATCTTCGATATGTCCGTCTCCGAGAAACAGACGGTGGAGATCGTCAAGGTCCTTTTCCGCGGCGCGGACATTCTCATCCTGGATGAGCCCACCGCCGTCCTGACACCGCAGGAGACAGAGACCCTCTTCAAGGTCATGCGGAACATGAAGGCGGACGGAAAAGCCATCGTCATCATCACCCACAAGCTGAACGAAGTGGAAGAGATCTCGGACCGTGTCGGGATCCTGCGCCACGGAAAGTTCATCGGGGATCTGGTGACGGAGGAAACGAACGCGCAGGAGATGACCGACATGATGGTCGGCCATGCCGTTACCCTCAACATTGACAACCCGCTGCCTGTCAATCCCAGGAAGCGCATGGTCATCGAGCACCTTAGCGTCGTCGACGAAGAAGGGATCAGCAAGCTCAAGGACGTTTCCTTCACCATGAATTCCGGTGAGATCCTCGGAATCGCCGGCATTTCCGGCTGCGGCCAGAAAGAGCTCCTGATGGCGATCGCAGGCCTCCAGCCCGTGCAGGAGGGCAGCATTCGCTACATCCATAAGAGCGGCGAAGAAGAGGAACTGATCGGCAAGCACCCCCGCGACATTTCGGATCTTGGCATCAAGCTTTCCTATGTCCCGGAAGACCGTCTCGGCATGGGCCTTGTGGGAAGCATGGACATCTCCGACAACATGATGCTCCGTTCCTACCGGAACGGCCCTTCCCGCTTTTTTACCAATACCAAGGCCCCCCACAAACTCGCGGAAGAGATCGTGGAAGAGCTGCAGGTATCCACCCCCGGCATCGGCACGCCCGTCCGGAAGCTGTCCGGCGGTAACGTCCAGAAGGTCCTGGTGGGACGTGAGATCTCGTCCTCGCCCCGCGTCCTGATGACCGCCTATGCAGTGCGCGGCCTGGATATCAATTCCTCTTATACCATTTATGAGCTGATCAACAAGCAGAAACAGAAGGGGACCGCCGTGCTGTTCGTCGGCGAAGACCTGGACGTTCTCCTGGAGCTGTGCGACAGGATCCTCGTCCTCTGCGGCGGCGAAGTCAGCGGCATCGTCGACGGCCGCACCACGACCAAGAATGAGATCGGTATGCTGATGACAAGAAAAGGAGGGGAGAAGCAGTGAACAAGAAGAAAACTTCAGAGCCCCTGTTCCACATTGTGAAAAATACGGATATCCCGGTCACAAAAGCCTGGATGATCCGTATCATAGCAATCCTCCTTTCCCTGGTCCTCTGCGCGGTCATCACCATGGTATGTACGGGCGATAACCCGATCTCCATTTATGCGACGATCTTCAAAGGCGCTTTCGGTTCTGCCAGAAAAACATGGATCACCCTTCAGTATGTGGCGATCCTTCTGATCATCTCCCTGGCTCTGACGCCGGCCTTCAAGATGCAGTTCTGGAACATTGGCGGTGAAGGCCAGGTCCTGATCGGCGGTCTTGCCGCGGCGGCCTGCATGATCACACTGGCGGACAGGCTCCCCAACGGAGCGGTCATCGCCCTGATGATCATCACCTCCATCGGCGCAGGTGCCATCTGGGCCCTG
>CAMNCY010000228.1 GCA_946534785.1 uncultured Lachnospiraceae bacterium
ACAGCTATGAGATCACCCTGATCTTCATCGCCTTTGCCTTCGGCTGCAACATCGGGTGTTCCGTCGTGGTCTCCATGTTCTACGGGGCAAAACAGCTCCGACAGGTCCGGACAGCTGTCACCACGGCCATGATCGCCAGCACCATCCTGTGCGCCGTGCTGATGCTGACGGGGATATGCCTTTGCGGCACGCTCCTTGATATGATCCGGACGCCGCAGGAGGTGTTCGCCGATTCCAAGCTTTACCTGGATATCTATATCCTCGGTCTTCCCTTTGTTTTCTTCTATAATATATCCACCGGCATTTTTTCGGCGCTGGGAGATTCCAGGACGCCGTTCTATTTCCTTGCTGCTTCCTCAACGGCCAATATCCTTATGGACATCTGGTTCGTGGCAGGCTTCCATATGGGCGTCGCCGGCGTTGCGTGGGCGACCTTCATCTGCCAGGGAATCAGCTGCGTGCTGGCGGTGACGGTCGTTTTCCGGCGCCTCCGCCTTATGAAAACCGGGGAGAAGCCGGCGCTGTTTTCCTTTGACATTCTCCGCAGGATCGCCATCGTCGCCATTCCCAGCATCCTCCAGCAGAGCTTTATTTCCGCCGGGAACATTATCATCCAGGGCGTGATCAACGGGTTCGGCGCGGGCGTCATGGCCGGGTATTCAGCGGCGATCAAGCTCAATAATCTCGTGATCACTTCCTTTACGACGCTGGGGAACGGCGTCTCCAATTACGCAGCGCAGAATATCGGCGCCGGTAAGAACGAGCGGATCCCCCGGGGCTTCAAGGCCGGCATCAAGCTGGTGTGGCTTCTTTCGCTGCCCCTTGCGGTCCTGTATTTTACCTGCGGAAGATGGCTCCTTATGTTCTTTATGAGCGATCCTTCGGAAGAAGCCATGCATACGGGGATCATGCTCCTTCGGATTGTATCTCCCTTCTATTTTGTCATTTCGGCAAAACTCGTTGCGGACGGGATCCTGCGCGGCGCCAGCCTGATGAAGAAATTCATGGTGGCCACCTTTACGGACCTGCTTCTTCGGGTCATCCTCGCCATCGTGCTGTCCAAAACGCCCCTCGGGGCCACCGGGATCTGGTGCGCCTGGCCGGTGGGCTGGAGCATTGCCACCGTTCTTTCCATTATTTTCTATCACGGCGCCTTCGGTGCGGCAAAAGCGGAAGAGAAGCCCCTTCCGGATGAATCTGAATAAAACTCATATTTTAATGAAAAAATATTAAAAAGGTATTGACAGTCACGATTCCTTCATGTAAATTACCTAGTAAACAGGTAGGATTTATAGGAAATAAATCGGAAAGGAGGAGTGGCCATGTTAAGTACCGTAAAGATCAACACGAACATGTGCGGTCTGGCAGTCGGCATGCGCGGTATGCCCTGTTGCTGTATGGAGAAATGGAAATGCTTCTCTGCTGTCAGATATGCCCCGGGCATGCGAATGTGCCGGTAAAGGAAGGATGACAGGAACGATTTGCAGGGAGGCTGAGAAGGCCTTCCGTTTTTTTTACCCGTTTGAATGAAAAAGGAGATCATGATGAGCGAACATACTTACAGATTCGAAACTCTGCAGCTGCATGTAGGACAGGAACAGGCTGACCCCGCAACAGATTCCAGGGCAGTGCCGATCTATCAGACAACATCCTATGTTTTTCACAGTGCTCAGCATGCGGCGGACCGTTTCAACCTCCGGGATGCCGGCAATATCTACGGAAGGCTTACCAACTCCACCCAGGGCGTCCTGGAAGAGAGGGTAGCAGCTCTTGAGGGCGGCGTGGCAGCCCTTGCCGTTTCCGCAGGCGCTGCGGCAGTCACCTATTCCATACTGGCAGTCGCGGGAGCGGGCGACAATATCGTCGCACAGAATTCCATCTACGGCGGAAGCTACAACCTTCTGGACAATACGCTTCCGGCCTACGGGATCCATACGACGTTCGTCAACATTCATGATCATGAAGAAGTAAAGAATGCAATCAATGAAAAAACAAAGGCGGTCTTCATTGAGACGTTGGGAAATCCCAATTCCGATATCCCGGATATCGACGCCCTGGCGGAAATTGCCCATTCGCATAAGATCCCGCTCATCATTGACAATACGTTCGGCACGCCTTTCCTCATCCGTCCTTTCGAGCACGGCGCGGATATCGTGGTCCATTCGGCGACGAAGTTCATCGGCGGCCACGGCACGACCCTCGGCGGCATTATCGTGGACGGCGGCCGCTTTGACTGGGAGGCTTCCGGGAAGTTCCCCCAGTTCACACAGCCGAATCCCAGCTATCACGGCGTTTCCTTCGTACAGGCGGCAGGCCCCGCAGCTTATGTGACCTATATCCGTGCGATCCTTCTTCGGGATACGGGCGCTGCGATCTCGCCCTTCAATGCCTGGATCCTGCTTCAGGGCCTGGAGACTTTGTCCCTTCGCCTGGAGCGGCATGCGGAGAATACAAAGAAGGTCGTGGAGTTTTTGGCGAACCACCCGCAGGTGGAGAAGGTCAATC
>CAMNCY010000229.1 GCA_946534785.1 uncultured Lachnospiraceae bacterium
CCCCGGTCCGCTGACTTCCCCGGCCCCGCGGCCTCCGGCTCACTTCTCTCCTGCCCTGAACAGCATCGGATATATCGCAAAATCGACGAAGGTGATGATCGTATACCGCAGTGTCCGCACAAGGAGGGGAAGAAGCCCCGCTCCTTCCAGGAATTCCCTGCTGAACGGGAGTTTCAGGACGGTGTTGAGTATAAAGTAGATCCCGATGCCGCCTGCCATGCGCAGCAGGATGCGGACGGGCGTTCGCACATTCTCAAAACGGACGAACTTTTCTTCGAACCATGATCCGGAAAGAAATCCCAGAAGAAGGCCGAGCCCGGTAAAGTAGTCCGCGCTCCGGCACCACAGGATCCCGGGAAGCGAGGTCGCAAGAAGGATCGCGTTCAATACGGCCGGATTCCCGATCTTCTCCTGCAGAAAATGCACTGCCGCAACGATCAGTCCTCCGAGGAGCCATCCCGCCAGGACATCCGTCGGATAATGCGCACCGACAGCGACTCTGGAAATCCCGACAAGAAGCGGTAGAATGACGGCTGCTGCCGTAAGGATCCGTTTCCTTGCCTGCTGCGCCAGCGATCCGTATATCGCAACGGCGTTCGTGGAATGCCCGCTGGGGAAGGAATACCCCTGCGCCGTGATGTCATAGATATCCGCCTTCGGCTCGACAACGCGGAGGATCCGGATCCCGCTGTGGTCAAAATACGGGCGCCGCCGCAGGACGATGTTTTTGATCATCGGGTTCCATACAACGCCCATGAGGACGCTCAGCCCGACACTGCGCGCCAGTTTTTTATTCCATCCCCAGTATAAGAATCCGAGGATCGCGATCATGATCATCTCTTCCCCGAATACGGAAAGAAATGAAACACATGCGGCAGCCGCAGGCCCAAGGTGCCCCTGCAGCCATTCCATGAATCTTACTTCCCAGAGGAAATACAAAGTCCTTCCATCCATATGTCTTCTGTCCTTAACTTGAATAATGATTTACGCGTCTTTCCATCCGCACCGCACGCTTTCCGGTTCCAGGCATATGCATAATAACTTCCCTGGATCTGGGAGAAGGACTTCGACCCGGAAGGCTTTACATGGCTGGACTGCCACCAGGAGCAGAACTGCACCTTTGTTCTGCAGCGCAGCGGAAAAAGCGAGCACATCATCGCCGTATTCAATTCCAGTGATCACAGCCGGACGATCAGCCTGAACACGAAAAGCAGAAAGCTTTCTCCCTTCATCTGCACGGACTGGGAAGAATTCGGCGGGTCCTCTCCCCGCAATAAAGACCTTCTGATCCATGGAAAAACAGGCCTCTCCTGCACCCTCAGACCCTATTCCGGAGCAGCCTTCCCGGCCTGATCCGGCCAGAGCACGGGTGCACGGGCGCACGGGCGCCTGGATACAGTTCCGGGACCTTATTTGTTCCGCTTTCCGCTGTTGGCTGTCCCGCGGACCTCTTCATGGTAGAAATAATCCACAATGGTCGGATGGCCCTTGGGCACTCTCTCATAGGGTGTTTCATTGTCCACGAAACGGCAGCCGTACTTCCCGGCGATCTCTTCCGCTTTCTTTTCGAGCGCCTCAAAATAGCCGCGGTTCTTTTTGTTGTAGATCTCGTCGTAAAGCGGCACAAGGTCCGGATGTTTTTCCGCGATATAATCCATGATGGTCTTCTTGAAGCCGCCGCGCAGGTTCAGGTTCTCCAGCCATACCAGGTCGCACTGATCCTTCGCCCGTTCAATGATCGCCTCGATATCCGTGATGCCGGGGAATACCGGCGAGATGAAGCAGACCGTCCGGATACCGGCGTCATAGACCTGCTTCATGGCAGCAAGCCTGCGCTCTATGCTGACGGCAGCATCCATATCATCCTTGAATGCTTCATCCAGTGTGTTGACGGACCAGGAGACCGTCAGCATGTTCTTCTGATTGATCTCCTTCAGAAGATCCAGGTCCCGGAGGACCAGGTCGGATTTTGTGCAGATCAGGATGTCTGCGCCGCTGTCCTTCAGCTCCTCCAGGATCTTCCTGGTCTTCCCATAAGTCTCTTCCAGAGGGTTATAGCCGTCAGTGACGGTTCCGATGATGACCTTCTGCCCGGCATATTTCTTCGGGTTCCTGACAGCAGGCCATTCCTTCACGTCCATGAAGCTCCCCCACTCCTCCGTATGACCGGTAAAGCGCTTCATGAAGGAAGCGTAGCAGTATCTGCAGGCATGGGGACATCCCACATACGGATTGACTGCATATCCGCCCAGGGGACCGTTGGATTTTGTCATGATGCTTTTTGTCTCTGTATGGTTTACTTTGATCTTGGGCTGTTCCATTTTTCTGTCTTTACTCCTTTGCTGTCAGCGCAGGACAGACGTCTTCCGGACGTCCTGCGCGCACCAGTACGTCATTAAATGCGGCAGGAAGCTCCTGCACCATGTTCTCTTCTCCGATGATCGGGACCAGGTCTTCTTTCATGAACACCGGGATCATCAAAGAGCGGCTCGAACGTCACATGA
>CAMNCY010000230.1 GCA_946534785.1 uncultured Lachnospiraceae bacterium
TGTTTTGAGAAATCGGCATGCAAAAATCTCCCTATCAGATAGTAGAACGGTCACAGTTATTTCCAGAGGGAATTTTATCATAAAATAACATCTTTCACAAGAGAAAAGATCATTACAATTTTGAGTAAAACTTACGCTTCCGCGCTGTTCCCGATCACTTTTTCATAAGCCAGGCGCGGATAATGATCCTCCTCCACATAGATGGTTCCGCATTGGATAAAGCCCAGCTTATTCAAAAGGCGCTGCATCACGGTATTATCCCCGTGGGTATCGATCCGCAGATGACCGCACTGCTCAAAGGCCCAGTTGATGCAGAATGCTCCGATTCCCTTCTCGGATCCGTCCCCCGCAATGCGGTGCACAACCCCGTAGGGGCCGTCCTCCAGCCACGCTCCCTCCGTAATCCGCCGGTAGGTCGGCTCAATATCCTCCCCGTGAATGAAGAAAAAGGTGCCGATCACTTTTCCCTCATCGTTCAGGCAGACGTAGCTGTGCCCCTCCCGGATATCGGCACGGATCAGTTCCTCCGGCGGCCAGTGGGTAGGGCCCCACTGGTTGGGATTGCCGTGTTCCGCCATAAACTTCCGTGCGAAGCCGTAAATCTGCATCATCCGGTCAAAATCCTTTTCGGTGGAATGTCTGATCTTCATAAACAGCCGTCCCCTTCTTCATTCATGGCGCTCATTATGTCATATCCTTCCGTAATTGTCCAGTACCGTCCTGCGTCCTCCCGAAGCATAACCCGTTTCTGTGACGGAAAGCCCAGGCCATACCCGCCGAAGGTTTTCCGTACTTTGAACTTGTGGATTTCTCCCGGAATATGCTATACTGCAGAAGCTTCCATCCTGTGTTTTTCACAAATAAGCTGCTCCTGCAGGCAGGCCTTTCGCAGGATTCTCCGGATGACTCCCGGACGGTCCGGATATTCAGAAGGCCCGGGAATATAATAATGCTGAGCAGCCGGAAGTCTTCAGATTCAGAAGCGGGGTGAATCGGCCATGTCTTTTAAGATTATCCGGAATGATATCACAAAAGTAAAAGCGGATGTGATTGTCAATACCGCCAATCCCATGCCGATGATCGGCAGAGGGACGGATTCGGCCGTCTACGCGGCTGCTGGGCCGGAAAAGCTGCTTGCCGCCAGGCATAAGATCGGCAGGCTCAGCCCCGGCAGCGCCGCGTGGACGCCTGCTTTCGATCTGCCCGCCAGGTATATCATTCATACGGTAGGCCCCGTCTGGACGGGAGGCGGGCACGGAGAGCGGGACATCCTCCGCTCCTGCTATGCCGCATCCCTGTCCCTGGCTGCGGAGCTGTCGGCGGAAAGCGTCGCCTTTCCGCTGATCGCCGCAGGCGTTTACGGCTTTCCCAAGGATGAGGCGCTCCGCATCGCCCTGGCGGAGATCCAGCGTTTCCTGCTGACCCACGATATGACGGTTCTCCTGGTTGTCTTTGACCGGACCGTCTTCGAGCTGTCAGAAAAGCTCGTCGGCGAGATCGATGAATTCATCGACGATCACGGCGTGGGCGTAATGCAGGAGGAAGAGTACGGCAGCGCCGGCCTCCGGGAGCGCGGCCGGACGGAAATTGATTTTCTGGACACGGAGGAGGAAGAAGAACCCCTTTCCTTCCATCCCCTGCCCGCCTCCCTGATGATGCCGCCTGACGGCTGGGAGAACGATATGCCGGAGATGACTTACGGCAGTCTGCCGGACGCGGTCCCGGAGGAAACCTCCCAGGGGCTGTGGGGAGCCGTGCCGCAGGGTGCCTCCGCCCCGCATGCTGCGTTCCCTTCCGGAGCCGACGCCAGCCTGGAAGAATTCCTGAGCAGCACCGGGCCCACCTTCCGGCAAAAGCTGTTCCAGCTCATCGATGCCAGCGGGATGGATGACGTAACGGTCTATAAAAAAGCGAATATCGACCGGAAGGTCTTTTCCCGCATCCGCTGCAGCGAGGACTACCGGCCCCGGAAAAGAACGGCCGTGGCCTTCGCCATCGCCCTGCGTCTGGACATGCCCGCCATGATGGATCTCCTGTCCAGAGCGGAAATCGCCTTCTCCCCCAGCAGCAAATTTGACCTGATCATCACCTATTTCGTCACCCACGGCATCTATGATATCTATGAGATTAACGCCGCGCTCTTCAAATACGGCCAGCCGATTCTCGGGGAATAAACCGGTGCATACCAGCAGGATGCGCTGTCAGGAACGCCGGTTTTCCCGGCGGAGCGGCCCGCGTGAAGTCATTGACGGCCGGGGGCCGGAAATACTATAATAATCGGGACAAATGAATAGCCGGTGTATCTGCGCAGCGATGCGCGGCGCTCCGTAAACCGGAGCGTCACAGGAACGCGGATGAAAGTTCCGGGCTATCCCAGTAACCGTGAAGCGGACGAAAGCATGTACGGAAGCCACTGCGAAAGCGGGAAGGTGTGCGAGTAGGATGAGGCCAAGCCGGGAGACTTGTTTACACCGTGAATCAATCATTCCCCTGGGGGTGGGA